>JAZDES010000001.1:0-22481 GCA_043808585.1 Pseudomonadota bacterium
TGAGCATGCTCGTTGATCTTCATTGCCATAGCAAATTCTCTCACGACAATTACCTGGAGCCCGAGGCACTGATTCGGGAGGCTATAGAAGCGGGTCTGGATGGTGTATGCTTTACGGAGCATCACTCCCTTTTGGCCTCTCTACCGGTGGAAAAGATAGAGGTGCCAGACGGCTTTTACGTCTTCAGGGGGCTTGAGATATCAACAAACCAGGGGCACATCCTGGTCTACGGGCTGAGGGATGACTCCTGGAATATCTGGGGAAGGAACAACTATCTTGACTGCCGCAGGGTTATGGAGAGAGTGTATTCCCTGGGTGGGATCTGCGTTGCAGCCCATCCCTACAGGCCTCATGATTCATTGGGCGAGGACCTGAGCCTCATGAACGGCCTTGATGCCATTGAGACCCACAACGGCCTGAACAGCAGGGAAGAGAATGATCGAGCCATGCGGGCCGCAAGCCTCAATGGGCTTCCCTCTGTCGGAGGCAGCGATTGCCACAGCGAAAGGCAGGTCGGAGCCGCCTATACCATCTTTAAAAACCCTATTTCTACCATTGAAGACCTGGTCACAGAGGTTAGATCGGGCAACTGCCGGGGCATGGCGAGGGGTTATGACCATATAACGCTGTAGGTCTTCACAGGATAAGAGATCCCTTTGACTGTTATCTCTCCCACTTCTTCCACCTCCAAAGTCCCCTTGACGCGGCTGTAAGTCCTTTGACTGATTAAGATTTGCCCTGCCTTGGCCTCTGATTCGAGCCGGGCCGCCACATTGACCTGGTTTCCTATGACCGTGTGGTCTCTGTGCCTATCCGAGCCTATGTTTCCGATGGTCACAAACCCGGTGTTGATCCCGATACCTACCTCCAATTCAAGGTCATACTGGAGCCATTGCTCTTTCAATTCACGCACCTTCTCTTGCATATGGATTGCCATACGCACAGCCCGTTCGGCATGATCTTCCATGGGGATCGGGTCACCAAAGAAGATGAGGAGGCCATCGCCGACTATCTTGTTGAGGGTACCGTCGTAGTGGTGGACCACCTTGATCATCTCTGAGAGATACCTGTTGAGCAGCTGAAAGAGTTCCTCCGGTTCCAGATTATCTGTCACCCTTGAGAAACCCCTGATATCCGTAAAGACCACGGTCATCAATTTCCTCTTGGGCTCCGTCCCAAAGTCGTGCTCCCCTGAAAGGATCTTTTCAGTCAGTTGTGGTGAGAGATATCGTCGAAGCTCATTATACTTCTCCAGCTGCATGACCTGGCTTTCTACCTTTGATTCCAGGTCGCGGTTTAAACGGAGAAGGTCTTGTTGGGCCTTACGAAGTTCTGCAGTCCTCTCTTCCACCTTCTGCTCGAGCTCCCGGCTGTACTCGTCGAGCTTTGCCTTGGCCAGTTTGAGTTCTTCATTGGCCCTTTCAAGGTATAGGTAGGCCTCGTTTTTTGCCCTCATACTTCTATTTAGCTGGTTGATTTTCTTGATCAATTCCGACTCGGAATCCCGAGGGGTATCTCTGGTCTTAGAGAGCTGGGAGAGCCGGCGGAAGAAGGAAAGCCGCTCGTATGTGACATCTAGCACGGCGTAAGGGGCCATGAATATTTGCCCTTTCCTAAGTATGATCCGATCGTCAGTGATTATGCCTTTTGTAATTAGGATAGCCTCGGTCTTAACGGCTGCAGCTCGGTGGGCATCTTGTTCATATCTCTCATATCTGCCAAGAAAGACCTCTCGGCCATTGACATCTTCAGGCACAAGATAGATCTTTTCCCCAACCGCGATCCTTTCCCCCCGCGCAGGATCTCTGAGGGTCAAGGACCGCCCTTCTATTTTTGCCTCGAGTCCAAAGGGGATGAATTCAGGCTCCTCATTAAGTAAGATTACAGGGTTATAGGGGTTCAGGGATTGTGAAATGGAGGCCGGAGGGAGTCCCCAAATGGTAGGTATAGAGGAAAGGATCCCCTGCGTGAAGGGGTCACCTATGTAATCTTTGTGAGGATCGAAGTCGCTGCGGAACTGGATTTTGAGCAGGACCCTGATCTTTTTGAGGCTTCGATCATAAGTGGGTGGCAGGATTAACTCTATTTCCTTGGTGTCGGTGAATGTCTTGTTAAAGAATGGGAGTCTTCTAAAGCCCTCGTTCGGTGAACCAAAGACCCGGGCAAAATAGTGGAGTCGCCCCCAGGAACGGAGCCGGGCTGTAGATGCCCCGCACCTAAAAAAGAAGTCCGGTTCATCGAGCAACATTTTGGCCTTCCTGAAGATTTGCTCGAAGTTTTCATGGGTGGTCCATTCATCCTCGTTCAGGAAGAAGTCTTCCGGCGTGAAATACTCATTAGCAGGATAGGTGAGCCCATCAAACAGGGCCTCGTAAGACCCTAGTCTGCTCTGCACGTAGGTGGCGATAACTTTGATATTTCTGTTACTGACGTAATGAAGGCGACTCACAGCCAAGGTCCAACATTTTGATCTTTGAGTAATTCCTGTGGGAAACCGAAGCCTATTCTACCCCTGTTTTGAGGAACTGACAAGCGCCTCCCTCTACCCGGGTTTCTTTAGGTGCATTTTATCCCTTGACAAAGAGGGGTAGTAATATAATATCAAATCACGAAATTTCGGGACGTGGCGCAGCCTGGAAGCGCACCTGAATGGGGTTCAGGGGGCCGAGAGTTCAAATCTCTCCGTCCCGACCAGAAGAGCCAAGGGGTTACAAGAGATTGTAATCCCTTTTTTTGGCCGGCCGGGTAAGAATTGTTTAAAGAAAGCGCTCAAAAAAGCTGAATGCGAAAAACCATTTGGCGAAGGCCTAAGGAGCGTTGGAGATGTGGAAATCCATGCTATTCCTGATGGTGCGAGAGGGGGGGCTCGAACCCCCACGGGTCTCCCCACTGGATCCTAAGTCCAGCGCGTCTTCCAGTTCCGCCACTCTCGCGACCGTATCCAAAACCCCCTGTTCTTATGATTACTGATTTCTTGAGTAGTGTCAAGGAGTGGAAGCGAGCCTACGCTCGTAGTCATTTTGAAAGTCCCTGATTATCCCTTGGTCTGCAAAACTGAAATAGGTGTTGTGGCCTATGATAATGTGATCAAGGACCTGAACCTCCAGGAGCTTCCCTGCCCATACAAGGTCCCTCGTGAGCCTTCGATCTTCTGGGGAAGGGGTTGGATCCCCGGAAGGGTGGTTGTGTGCGAATACAAGGGCCGCAGCCCTGTGTTCAAGGGCAATGGTCATGATCTCACGAGGATAAACCGCACTTCCCGTAAGACTTCCCTGAAAGACATCCTGGTCAACAATTAGCTCATTTTTTCTATTGAGGAAAAGGACCTTAAAGACCTCTCTTTTCAAATCACGCATCGAATGGAAGAGATAGTCGAAAACAGCGCTCGAGGAACCGAAAAAGGTCTGTCCGGCCACCTTATCCTTGAGGTATCTCCTGGCTACCTGGTGTACAAGCTTTAGATAGAGGGCATTCTTCGGGCCGATTCCCTTGATACTTGTCAATTTTTCTATGGGTGCGGATAACACTCCCGAGAGGCTGCCGAACCGATCCAACGACTCACGGGCAGGCAACTTCAGGTCACCTCTGGGCGTACCCAGGGTGAGAAGGAATTCCACCACTTCTTCGTCTGAAAATCTCTCAAGGCCACCCTCTAGGAAGCTCTTGCGTAACCTCTCCCGGTGGCCCTCACCCCTTTTCTGCCACTCTTCTTTGTTCATTGGCAGGAAACCTCTTCCAAGCTGTCCATATAGCCCAAGTGCCTGAGAACTGAGTCACGCCTCCCCAATAGGGGCCCTCTCCCAGTTAGGATTCTCCGCAAGCGGCTATATCCCACGGTCCTGAGAGATAGGGATTGAAGCCGCGGTCGCGCCGAAGGGCGGGAGAATGGATTATAGAGATATTAACAGACACAGGTCGAAAATCAAGGCCCTGTTAGAGGAAAAACCAACACACTTGATGCCAAGAGAAGGATCATGGTAGATTATTTGCGGTATATTTCAGAAAACGGCTGCCCTGTTTAATGGGGCCGGAACCACGCGAGCTATGAGCACGATTAGAGTACTGCCAGAGGAAGTCGCTACCCAGATCGCAGCAGGGGAGGTCATTGAAAGACCTGCTTCTATTGTAAAGGAGTTCCTTGAAAACAGCATCGATGCCGGGGCCAATAGGATTGTTATAAAGATAGAAAAGGGCGGCAAGGCCTTGATCAAGGTAAGCGATAATGGCATCGGCATGTCCAGAGATGACCTCCTTTTGTGTGTGGAAAGGCACGCCACAAGCAAGATAGAAACGACCTCCGATCTCTTTTGTGTCAGATCCCTGGGTTTCAGGGGTGAGGCGATTCCGAGCATCGCATCTGTCTCGCGAATGCAGATCACATCGCGGATCAAAGATCAGCTGGCAGGCCACAGGCTCAGGATTGAGGGTGGAAAACTGATCGGCATTGAGGAAACAGGGGCCCCCCCAGGAACAGTTGTTGAGGCAAGGGCCCTTTTTTTTAATGTGCCGGCGAGGCGAAAGTTCCTGCGCGCCGTGAGCACGGAGACAGGCCATATCGTTGATACCCTGGTACGGGCGGCGTTGCCGTTTCCAAGGATAAACTTCAGGCTGGAGGATGTTGGGAAAACCATCCTGAGCTTGTCTGCCTCGGATGGGATACTGCCCAGGCTCTCCGCCCTTATGGGAAGGAATGTTGCTGAAGCGGTTATTGAGAAAAAGGGGGGGAATGATGAGCTTTTGGTCACCGCCTATCTGGCGCCCTCGGATTTGGCGAGGAGTAGAGGAGATCGCCTCTTCGTCTATGTGAATAGCAGGAATATAAGGGACAGACTCGTGACAAGGGCCATCATGGAGGGTTACGGGCAACGATTAATGAAAGGGCAGTACCCACAGGCGGTCCTGTTCATCGAGATCGACCCCACAGAAGTAGATGTGAATGTTCACCCGACCAAACAAGAGGTTCGGTTTCACAACAGTCGTATCGTCTATGAGGCCGTCGCCACCACAATTGAAAAGACCCTGTCTCAGACCACCCGTACCTTTGGTACCCCCGAGCCAGGATTCCACCGGCTTGGTCAAGAGGAAAATGTTGCCTCTGTTTCTGAACCAGCCTGGGGATACGCCCAGACCCATGAGCCCCTGACACACCCTGCCGGAGCAGGATCGGAGCAAGAGTCATTTATCAAGGAAGGTCCTCAGGCTATCGGACAGTTGGGAAATACCTACATCTTGTGCCAGGTAAAGGACGGGCTTCTTATGGTGGATCAGCATGCGGCCCATGAAAGGGTAATGTACGAAAACCTGAAGAAGCAGTTTCAGACCTCGCAAATCGAGGCACAGGCGCTCCTTGTCCCTTTCAGTGTGGAATTGAACGTGAAAGAGAAGAGGATAGCCCTCGAAAAGATGGACCGGCTGTCACCTTTCGGTATTGAACTCGATCACTTCGGGGGAAATACGTTTCTCTTGAGATCTGTTCCGGCCCTTTTGAGTAACGCGGATTGGGACACATTTATCTCTGAGTTGATAGCTGAACTGGGGGAGGGTGAAACAGATGAAGCCGGATTCCTGGACAAGACATTGAAGATCATGGCCTGCCACGGGGCCTTGCGGGCAGGGCACTACCTGACACGAGATGAAATGACGCATCTGGTGCGGCAATTAGAGGAGATGGATTTACCCACAAACTGTCCTCATGGGAGGCCCATCTTCAAGCACTTGACATTTCGGGAGATCCAGAAGATGTTCAGGCGAATTGTTTGAGCCCGGCCCAGATGGATTTGCTAAATTACGATGCAATATGTCGCAAATTAAAGAACGACCGAATGTCGTCATTATTGCCGGGCCTACCGCCAGTGGAAAGAGCTCACTTGCTGTGGAGCTGGCCCTGGTTTTGGGGGGGGAGATCATAAGTTCCGATTCCATGCAGGTCTTCAGGGGCATGGATGTGGGTACTGCAAAGCCGACGCTCGAACAACAAAAGAATATACCTCATCACCTTATTGATGCGGTGGATCCAGATCAGGAATTCAATGCTGCGACCTTTCGCTCTCTGGCCCTTCCCCTTATCGGAGAGATCTGTTCCAGGGGCAAGATCTGCCTTGTGGTGGGAGGAACTGGGCTTTATATAAAGAGTCTGCTGGGCGGCCTCCTTAGATCTCCGCCTGCTGATACAAGGCTGAGGGAATCGCTGCGTCTGGAATGTGAAAATCATGGATCAGAAAGGCTCTATGAAAGGCTCAGGCTCCTCGATCCTGAATGGGCTTCAAGGATTCATCCAAACGATAAGGTAAGGATTATAAGATCCCTTGAGATAATAAGTCGTACCAATCGCCGCCACTCGGAGCTGAGCAGGGAGCACAGTTTCAGGGATAAGGCCTTGAGGGCCTTAAAACTCTGTTTGCAGGTTGACAGAGAAGAACTCTATCAGCGTATCAATCAACGGAGCGCTGAAATGGTAAGAAATGGTCTGGTGGAAGAGGTCAAGAACCTTCTAGAGAAAGGCTACTCTTCCGATCTTAAGCCTATGAAATCCATAGGATATAGGCATATCATCAAGTACTTGGAAGGTGCCTGGTCCCTAAGCGAGGCTACCCTCAATCTTCAGAGGGATACTCGGAGATATGCCAAGAGGCAATTAACTTGGTTCAGGGCCGATCCCGAGTTTAGTTGGATTAGTCCTAATGATATTGAAATTGCCTCTCTAAAAATAAGGGAGTTTTTGGTGGGGGGTTGCTTGACTTAACTGCCAATTCTGTATAATTGAAAAGACTTCCCCAATGGTTAGAGGTCACGAAGCAAATTACACTATTCCTCAACTCGATAAATTTCGATGCTGCAAAAATGGCGTGGCACCTTGAGGAAACTGCCTATCATTGCGTTATGAAATTAGGGATTGGTGAGACCTACGGAATTCGCTTTTAGTGGAGCCGGAAGGACAAACTGGAGTGGAATTGATGCAACATCTGGGCAAAGGCAGGGTTAGGTCATGAGAAACTGGATAGCCTGTATATCTTTTTTCTTTGTCCTAGGTCTGTACTCTTTCCCTAACCGTGTCCTTGCAGGCAACTTTGTGGAGACTGCCGGAAAGGGAAAGATTGATTGGTCCAATCGGATCATTGAGGCCGTTGGTGTAGGAGGGCCCCCAAAAAACCCTATTAACCTTGCTCAGGCGCGGGCCATGGCAAAGAAGGCGGCAATAACAGCCGCACAGCAAAACCTGCTTGAGACTGTGAGGAACATGCGGATCGATTCAAAGACCCTTGTCAAAGATTTTGTGAGCCAGGGCGATCCGGTTCATAGGGAGTTTGAAGGATTTATTCAATACCCTAATATCGTTGATATATCCTACCTTTCAAGCGGAGAAGTACAGGTCACGGTGGCCGTCAAGCTAACAGGCCCTTTTGCCGATATGTTACTCCCGAAGGCGATCCGCGATATCCAGCCTGTCAAACAACCAAAAATCCCCGACAAGGGTAAAGGAACGGCCTATACGGGCTTGGTGTTGGATTGCCGCGGGCTAAAGGTTATGCCTGCAATAGCCCCTCGAATACTTGATGAAGATGGTAATGAGGTGTACGGGGCCAAATATGTCAACAGAGGGTATGCGGTTGAGCAAGGCATGGCAGGGTATACCACCGATCTTGAAGGACCCCCGAGGAATCTTAGGGTAGGGAAGAGCCCTATCACTGTGAAGGCCATCAGAGCAGCCAAATCGGGGCCTTCAGATATTGTGATAAGCATTTCCGATGCCGACCTCATAAGGAGGGATCCAAGAAATTTGAGGTTTTTGCAGGAATGTCGAGTCATGATTGTCCTTAACTGAGGCGCTTTCAATAGGGACGCGTGATTGGGCTGAGACTCAATCTTCCTGTTGAAAGTTGGGCTTCCAAACTTGGATGGTTTTGTCCGGAGGTATTATCATGAATTTCGTTGGGCCAAGACTCCTATGCATTGCCTTTCTTAGTCTTTTACTGGCGTTACCGGCCTTTTCAGGATGTGCCCCTAAATCGAGAATTCCAGAAAATGTGCTCGATACTCCAAGACATCATGCCTCAACCGGTTTCAAGCTGATTAAGAAGGGGTACCTCTATGATGCTGACAGGGAATTCAATCTGGCAGTAGAACTTGATCCCCATTACTCTCCGGCCTATCTGGGTCTGGGTCTGGTCTACGGGATAAGGCGGGATTTCAAGAAGGCCTTTGAGGCCATGGGCAGTGCAAAGGATTATGCAAAGGATAAAGAAGACAAGGCCCTGGCTTGTATGGGATTTATGCGTCTTTATAGCATGCAGAAGGCGAATGGCTGGCTGAAAGATGCGGAAGGGAGTTTTCTTGAAGCGATCGGTTACGTTAAGGATCTTCCTGAAGCCTATTACTACATGGGTATCGCATACGAGGACGCAAATCGAATTAATGAATCCAGGAAGGCCTTTGAAAAGGTCTTGGAGATCAACAAAAGGCTTGTGCCTGAGGCACATGAGGCCCTGGGAAGGATGAAGAAATAATCGATTGAGTGTCTTCGCAAATGCGTGCAAAAGATTCAAAACAGAAGATGATACCAGGAATCCCGTTAAAAAGAGGGGCCCGGCTTCTTGTGGTCTTTCCCCTCTTCTGCCTTCTTTTTTTTTGGCCCCCTTTCTTGAGGGCTGAAACAAAGGGGGAGTTGGAGCAGAGTGAGGTCTTGGCCATAGGAACGGGCGCTATCCATGAAGGAAATATGGCCCTGGCCAAGAAAAACGCGATCTCCAATGCATTAATAAAAGGCGTGGAAGATTACCTTATGCGAAGGTTAGGGAGCCATGGTGTGATCAATAATTTCGAAAGACTAGTTCAGGGGGTCATACCGAAGGCCAGGGAAGAGATCCAGAATTTCAACATTTTGGCAGAGGGAAAGATCGGTGATGAATATAAGGTCCTTGTGCGGCTGAGGATCAATGAAGAGGTGATAGATCAAAGGCTCAGACAAACGGGGCTCATACATGCGGAGGGACCTCCCATCAAGGTCCTCTTTCTGGTTTCGGAGGCGAGCGAGGAACGGGTTTCTTGCTGGTGGAATGATCCGGAAAACAATCCTGCCCTTTCACCCACCGAGCTTGCCCTTTACAAAGCCTTTCAGGAGAGGGGATTCATCCCGATTAATAGGACCTTAACGACCCCGGAGACTGAATATTTTAAAGAGCTAAGATCCCCTGAGCTTGAAGACGAAGACATCTTTATATTGGGAAGGCTTTTCTCTGCGGATGTGGTAATTTACGGTCAGAGCGAGACGGCCGATCCAAAAGGGGTTGCCCTGAGACTCAAGGCATTTGATGTGGACAAGGGGAGGCAGGTCTGTGAAAATAGCCAGGCCCAGGAGCTTGAGAGTGATCTAAGGGGTGCTGAGGGAATGAGCGTAACCCTCGAAAGACTGGTCAACAGGGTGGCAGGGGAGCTGGCCCCTGCCGTAATTAAAGTTCTAACCGCTGATAGCACCAAAGTCCACCGTCTGGCTATTACCGTCAGAGGCCTCAAGACCCTAAGGCAGGTGAAGGAAATCCGCGATTTCCTGAGAAGCGAAGTAAAAGGTGTTGAATCCGTAAGACTGAGCAGAATCAAGAAAAATTCCATATCTTTTGATGTTGAATCCAGGGGGGATAAAAAGAGATTTCTGGATAGCATCCTAAATCACAAGAAGCTTCCCTTTAAATTGAGCCCGGTTCGAACTGAAGATGGAGATATTGTACTGACTGTCGTTTGAACTCCTTTTTAAGGCGTGTTCATGCCTTGCTTCAGATAACCCCTTTGTAGCTACCCAGGTTCAAAGTTCCCATGTTCACGGTTCAAGGTTAGAGAGAAGCCAGGATTTGAGAAGCATTACGGAATTAAGAGACAGATGCAGGATGCTGCCCGGCCATGGATGCAAAATATTGGCGAAAGGTTTCGGTGAGAGTAACACTTTAGCCTTTTGAAAGAAAGGCAGAGGACCGCGAGGGTCTTTTTTCCAAAGGACGTAAAGGACGGCATCACTCCATAGAACGGCAGTGAGGTCTTGAACCTCGTTAAAAACAGCCCGATAGGAGGGCGTCCCTATTAAGAGCCCTCTCCCCTGCCTGGCAGAAACTTTTTTTTGAGGTACGGGGGCGTGGCACAGGCTGTTAAGATTTTGGGTTACGTCCTTTGTAAAAAAGACCCTCACGGTCTGTCATCTTACTCCTCAGTGTTTTCAAAGCGCTAAAGTGTTACCAAACAGGAAATCCGCACTCCCCATTCCGCACTCCCTCAATGCGCCATTTCCGGTATTACCAGGACGATTTGCGGAAAGACGATCAAGATTGCGATACAAATGAGACATGCCAGCAGGAAAAAACTGACCCCTTTGAAAATGGTTTTGAGTTCGATTTCAGGGGCCAGTGCCTTTACCACATAGATATTGACTCCCACTGGCGGAGTGATGGCCCCCATTGTTGTTACCATGGTAAGGAGGATTGAAAACCAAATGGGATCAAAGCCAAGGGCCATGCCCAGCGGGAAAAAAATGGGAATGGTAAGCACCAAGAACCCAAGAGAATCAACAAAACAACCCCCGACCAAATAGATCAGCAACACAATTGTCAAAATGACATAAGGAGATACAGGAAGGGAGGCTGCAAATTCTGCCACCATAAAGGGCAGTCTTGTGACAGCCAAGAAACGACCGAAAATAATGGCGCCGGTAACAAGAAAGAAGACCATGGCCGAGATCTTGAGGGTCTCCTTCATGGAGTTGACGAGGCCTTTCCAATTCAACCTTCGGGTGGGAATAGTGACCAGAAGGGTGAAAAAGACGCCGACGGCACCGGCCTCGGTAGGAGTGAATATGCCGATATACAGGCCTCCAATGATCAACACAAATATGGTTACTGCTTCAACAACGCCCGTAAGCGATCTCAGCTTCTCTTTGATATCTGTCTTTGGCCCTGCAGGACCAAATTGCGGGTAGATCCGGCAAATGGTAAAGATGGTAAGCGTGAATAGGGTCCCCAAAAGGATTGCTGGTAGGATGCCTCCGAGGAAGAGCTTTATAATGGATTGCTCGGTCTGAAGGCCGATAATAATGAGTACCACGCTGGGCGGCATAACCGTGCCCAGTGTGCCTCCTGTCACAACGGTGCCGCTACTCAATATGGTATGGTAGTTGTACTTCTTCATCTGCGGCAAGGCCACAGTACCCATGGTAGCGGCTGTTGCCGTGTTGGAACCGCAGATGGCCGCAAAGAGCTCGTCTGCCCCTATGGTCGCGATGGCCAGTCCCCCCCGCCAGTGGCCAAACCACTTGTAGGCAGCGCTGTAGAGCCTCTCAGCAATTCCTGAGTTGAATGCCAGGTAACCCAAAAAGATAAAAAGGGGAACCACGGTTAACCCGTATTTAGAAAAGGTGCCCCAGATGTCCATCCCTGCCATGGCAATGGCTGCCTTAAAGGAGACCACGTACCAGAAGCCGCAGAACCCCACAATACCCATGGCGAATCCCACCGGCATGCCCAAGAAGAACAAGACCGCCAGGAGGACAACAATACCGAGGATTCCAACCAAGGTGAGAGTCACTCTTCTCCCTCCCCTCGAATAAGGGTCTTTAGGAGATCGGTCAAAAATACCAGGGACACGGCTGCACACCCCAAGGCAACGCCATAGGTAAATGGAAAATAGACGATCCTGAGTGTCTCTGTTAACTCTCCGGTCCTCCACAGGGTGCCGGCATACTTGGCAATCTGCCACGATACCAGTGCAAAAAAAATCGTGCAGAACAAGCAGTTAATACCCCCCAGAATTCTCTGGGTCTTTTTTGAGAACTGGAGCACCAGGACATCTACCGAAATATGCCCGTTCTTTATCTGCGTATAACCCAGGGCAAAGGCCGTTGCCACGGCCCCAAAATATCCCATCAGCTCATAGGTCCCTTTTATGGGAACCCAGATCGAGCGAATAAATATATTCGCGCATGTCAGAATGATCATGGCCCCCAGAAAAAAGCCAGCTATCCACATAAGGACCTGATTCAGGAACTGGGTCACTTTGTTGAGAAGATCCAAGATCACCCTCCAAATTACCCATACGGTAACCGTTCATGGGTTCAGAGTTCAGGGTTAAGGGGTGCCTCGCTCCGGGACCGGACTCAAGAGCCCCCTGGTTGCGAATCTCGAAATCCCCTATGGAGATCACGAGATTCGCAATCCATGGGCAAATAGGGAATCAGCCTCTTTATTGGCCGGAGTACATTCTTGCAAAGGCCTTTATGTCTTCCACGATTTGTTCCGCCGGAAGGCCTTTTGCCTTTGCACCCTCGATCCATTTGGCCGTGATTGGGTCAAGCAATTTATCCCATTTGGCCAGCTCTTCATTTGAGAGCTCTATGATCTCGATGTTATAGGTTTTCTTTGACCACTCAATGGATGTATTGACATGCCTATCCATATACACACCTGTCCACACTGCCTGTTGAGTGGCCAACTCGTCCATTACCCTCTGGACGTCCTTGGGTAATGAATTCCACTTTTGCTTATTCATGACCACAGCAAATGGATAAATCGGCCCATTAAAAATGGTTACATACCTGCACAGTTCCGCATATTTGAAATCCTTGAGCGTCTCGAGAGAGGAGGCCGCGCCCTTTACCACACCCTTTTGGAGGGCTTCAGGGGTTTCCGATTGCGGCATCCCTACCGGGGTTGCACCCAATGCCTTTAATACCTCTGCGACCCCTCCGGAAGCCCTCAGTTGGAGCCCCTTGAGGTCTTCGAGATTTTTTACCGGCACCTTGGCGTAGATGTTTGCGGGAGCACAGGTAAACATGGTAAGGACCTTCACTTCTGCGAACTCCTTGGGAAGGTATTTATTGTAAATATCCCAGAGTGTGAGGCTAGCAACCGTTGCATCTTGAAAGCCAACGGGCAGAGAAGTAGCATTGGTTACAATGAACCTTCCAGGTTGATAGGCCATACACAAATTGCCAATATCGGCCTGCCCCGCGATTACGCCATCCATCATGTTTTTGGCATCCAGCAGCGTCCCTCCCGGATAGGTATTAATGAGCACTTTCCCGAAGGTACGCTTTTCCACCTCCTTTTTCCATCTCTCCATCTGGACACATGGAAAGGTGGGGGCGGGCGGGAAGTTTGCATAACTTAACTTGATCGGTTCTGCTATCGCAGGTGAAGTGATAAAGGACATTGAAACAAAGGTTGCCAAGAACACCGCTGCCAAAATAAATCCTAATCTTCTTTTCATCTGTTAGACCTCCTTGGTTGATGGACTAATTGTTAACCCGAATCCGACTACGGCCGATCCTCTCACCCCCTTTCTCTCCTAAAAGATGCTCGGCTCAACATACTCTCCAAAGACGTCCCTGAAGACATTGGCCATCTCCCCAACTGTGGCATAATGCCTGCTGCACTCCACCAGAAAAGGCATGACATTTTTCTGTTCCCTGGCCGCGATTTCAAGTGCCTTCAGGGATTCGCTCACGGCCTTATTGTCCCTTGTCTTCTTGAGTTCACCAAGGCGATTGATCTGGAGACGGGCCCACTCCTCGTTGTATTCGTGGAGTTCCACCTCCATGTCAACACCTTCAGTGTATTTGTTTACCCCCACCTTGGTTACCTTACCCTCCTGTAGCTTCCTCTCGAACTCGTAAGCCTGCCTGGCAACCTCCCTCTGGACATATCCGGTGGAGACCGCCTCTACCATGCCTCCCACCTTCTCAATCTTTTCCATCTCCTCGAGGATCTTTTCTTCCATCTCTTTGGTCAGGGTCTCCATAAAGTAGGAACCTGCGAGGGGGTCAACAGTGTCCCGGAGACCTATCTCTTCCATGAGTATCTGGAAGGTCCTCAGGGAGAGGAGCGCGGCCCTCTCCGTAGGGATTGTGTAGGCCTCATCAAAAGAGCACAGGGCAGTGGTTTGCGCCCCTGAGAGGGCAGCTGCCATGGCATAATATGCCCCACGCATAATGTTATTCTCCGGCTGCTGTTTGGTCATACCTGATCCGCCTCCCCCGAATATGCCTCGGAGAAAGAGGGCCTTCTTATCTTGGACGCTATACCTCTCCCGGAGCAGCTTGGCCCACAGCTTCCGGGCCGCCCTAAACTTGGCTACTGTCTCCCACAGGTTACCGTATACGTTCAGGTTGAAAGAGAATCTCCCAACAAAGTCCTCTGCCTTGTATCCACGAGCGATCACATTATCTATATAGGCAAAGGCAATCATCAGGGCATAAGATATCTCTTGGGCCGGGGTGCAGCCCGATTCCCTGATATGGTACCCGCAGACCGAGACCGGATTACACCGGGGCAGCTCCTTCATGGCATACTCGATGGTATCGCCGATGAGTCTGACAGCAGGCTCCACAGGATATATCCATGCCCCGCGGCCCACTATTTCCTTCAGGATATCGTTCTGGGGGGTGGCTGAAATTTCTGTCTTCTTGTATCCAAACTTTTCGGCCATGGTCTGATACATGGCCAGTATGACTGACGCAACTGCATTGATGGTAAGGCCGCTCCCGATGCGATTGAGCTGGATATCCTTGAATGCGATCTCAAAATCCATCAAGGAGTCTACCGCCATTCCCACACGGCCCACCTCTCCTTCGGCCATCTCATCATCAGAATCGTAGCCCATCTGGGTAGGCAGATCAAAGGCCACATTTAGCCCTGTCTGGCCATGGGATATCATCAGTTTGAAGCGCTCATTTGTCTCTTCAGGCGTTCCGAATCCCGTATATTGGCGGGTTGTCCAGTTTCGGCTTCGATAGCCCAAGGGGTGGATGCTCCTGGCAAAGGGAAATTCGCCGGGGTCCCCAAGGTCCTTTTCGTAATCGAAGCCGATCCTTTCCAAATCTTCGGGGGTGTAACAAGGCTTTACCTTTATGCCCGACTGTAAGATTACCTCTTTGATGGCATCCTTTTCATCCTTTATATACGTAGCTACTCCCATAAGCTTTGTCCCTCCGTTCCTCAGTTCCCCCGTCCCCCTATCATCTATCAGAAGGGTTTCTTTGAATGGACTCAACTATCTCGTCAAAATGTGTACCGCCCGGGAAGACACCGTTCACTCCCATTTCCTTCAGCGTAGCGATATCCTTGTTAGGTATTACCCCGCCTACTATCACCATTTTATTATCCAGATCTTGCTCTCTGATCAGACCCATCAGTTTCTTGCAGATGGGGATATGCGCCCCCGACATGATGGAAAGGCCTATGACATCCACATCTTCTTGAATGGCCTGATTCAAGATACTGGGAACGGTCTGGTGAAGTCCGGTGTAGATCACCTCCATTCCCGCCTCCTTTAGGGCGTGAGCTACCACCTTGGCACCCCTGTCATGGCCGTCCAGGCCGGGCTTTGCCAATAGCACACGGATTTTTCTCCCTGTCATATCTCTTACACTCCCCTGGCTGAATAACACTGTCTATCCATCTTGCATATCAAATTCCTGGAGCACAATCGCCTGCCCTTTCAATATATGCTCCCTCACCAAACGCTCCACGCCTTCTGCATCTCTCCTCCTTATGGACGCTATCATGGATCTGTGATCCTGGTTGCTAGCCCTGGCCATATCCCCCATCCTCAGGATCACCTTCCTGAAGCGGTAAATCTGGTCTTTAAGCCCGCTGATCATCTTGACCAGTCGTAGACTCCGGCTTAGGGCGTAAAGGAGATCGTGAAATTCCGTGTTAATCTCAGGCAGGGCATCCATGTCTCCCCGATCCAGGCAGGTTTGATATTCTTCTATCTTCTGTTCCAATGGCAGCAGCTCGTCCTCCTGGTGGTGAATGGCTGCAAGTCTGGCTGCGTAACTTTCAAGTACGCTCCTGATACCAAAGGTTTCCTCCACATCAGATCGCGTGAGTCCTGAGACGAAAAACCCACCGGTGGGATTCTGGCTGAGGAGACCCTCCCGCTCCAGCTTATGTATGGCCTCTCTTACAGGTGTTCGGCTGATGCCCATTACACTGGCCAAACGGCTTTCGATCAGACGACTCCCCGGCGTCAAATCGCCTCTTACAATCGCCATCCTTAGATTCTCATAGACCCCCTGGCCAAGCGATCTCCTCTCAGGCAGCGACCTCAACGACCTGAAATCAGGGTATCTTATTTTCGCCGCACTCCCCATTGCGCCTTCCAAAATCCGCGATCCATAATTCTCAATCATCAATCCTACAACCCCACCCACCTGGCGATATTGGGTTGGAGTATCTCATGGGTCCCTCCGCCATAGAGGAGGAAACGATTATCCCGATAGTACCTCTGCGCCGAGTACTCCATGGAATATGCATAAGCCCCGAAGATCCTGGTGATCTCATCCCCGGCCCTGCAGGCGGCCTCGGTAGCGAAATACTTGGCCATGGAGGCCTCTTTCAGGCAAGAGATCTTTTGATCGATCATATGGGTCGCCTTGTAGGTTAAGAGCCTTGAGGCCTCTAAGTCAGTGGCCATATTTGCCACCTTGGCCTGAATCAGCTGATAGTTGCTTATGGTCCGACCGAACTGGGCCCTTTCATGGGCATAGCGGATTGAATCATCAAGGGAGGCCTGTTGTAACCCGATGGCAAGGGCCGCTGTCATGGTCCTTATCTCTGCCAGAATGGATAGGAGATTGTCCATTCCACGACCCTCTTGGCCCAACATGTGTTCGGCCGGGATATGGACATCTGTAAGGGCCAGCTCTGAAATGGGCGTAGTCCTTGTCCCCAGAAGGTTGAAGGGCTTGCTCAGGGAAAGGCCCGGGGTTTCTCTCGGGACGAAAAAGAAGTTCAGACCCCTGAATTTCTTTGCCGGATCCGTCTGGCAGAGGATCGTGTAGAAATCGGCCACAGGACCGTTTGTGACCCAGGTTTTCAGGCCGTTTAAGACGTAGCCGTCATGGGTGCTGGTGGCCGAGGTACTGACATTTCCCAGGTCAGAGCCGGCCTCGGGTTCTGTAAGGCAAAAACAGGCGATCTTCTCTCCTCTCATGGCCGGAAGGAAATAGCCCTCCCTCAACTCATCAGAGCCGAAATGAAACAGGAAGTTGGTTCCCATGAGGCACTGCATCGCCGTAACAGCAG
Organism: Pseudomonadota bacterium; assembly: GCA_043808585.1. GTDB lineage: Bacteria > Desulfobacterota > DSM-4660 > Desulfatiglandales > Desulfatiglandaceae > CAYVMN01. Next base: position 17,064 of record JAZDES010000001.1, read on the forward strand.
CCACGCTCACGAGTCCCCTTGCCAACTCCTCGCAGATGATGCAGTAAAGGGTGGTATTGCCGCCCGAGCCGCCCCTATTCTTGGGGTATCTTATTCCAAAGACCCCCATCTTGCCGATCTCCTGAAACATCTCCATGGGGAACTCGCCCTTTTCGTCTATCTCCTGTGCCCTCGGAATCAGTTCATTGTCCACGAAGGCGGCCATGATCTTTCTGATCAACCCTTCAGAATCTGACCTGATCATAAGTCCCTCCCTGCCTTGAGCTGCTCTATCATCTCAGGGATTACCTCATGGAGATCTCTCACTATGCCCCAGTCTGCCACCTGGAATATCGGGGCCCTTGGATCCTTGTTGATGGCAATAACATACCTGGAGTTCATCATCCCCGCCCTGTGCTGAATTGCACCGGATATCCCGCATGCAACATAGAGTTCCGGTCGGACAGACTGCCCTGTTTGCCCCACCTGCCGGTCAGCTGGAATCCAGCCCTCCTCCACAGCCACACGGGTCCCTGCCAGCTCTCCCCCCATAACGCCGGCCAGATCCTCGAGGGGCTTGAACCCGCTCTCGTCCCCCACTCCCCTTCCGCCTGCAACTATGACCTTTGCATCTGCGAGATCGACCCTCTTCCGTTCTTCCTTGACCACTTCAAGTACCTTTGTGGGGATCTGCCCTTCTGACAGGGCAACCTCATGCCTGATGATATTTCCTCTGTTATCGGGCCGTTCTATGGCCCCCATCACACCCGGTCGAACGCTTGCCATCTGGGGGCGTGAATACCTGTTGGCAATGGTGGCCATGACATTGCCCCCAAAGGCTGGCCTGGTCTGAAGGAGAATCCCCTCCTCGGGGGCAATACTCAGCCCTGTGCAGTCTGCGGTGAGCCCTGCCCCCACCCTGCGAGACACCCGAGGGGCCAGGTCTCTTCCTATATGGGTGGCCCCCATGAGGAAGATATTGGGTTTGAATTGGTTCACCAGGGCTTCAATCACATCGGTATAGGGGATTGTCCGGTAATCTCTCAGGGCAGGGTGCTCGGCCAGGTAGACCTTTTGTGCACCATATCTTATCAGGTGCTCGACCAGGTCAGAGACCCCTTCTCCCAGCAGTAGGGCAGAGACATCCTGACCGAGAGTCGCGGCCAGTTCCTGGGCCTTTCCCAGCAACTCCAGCGTGACCCGGCTCAGTTTCCCTCCCCTCTGTTCAGCAAAGACCCACACCCCTTTCCGGTCGCTGAAATCAGGGATAGCCCTGGGCTCTGCGTCCGTTTGTACGGCCTTTTGCTTACATGCCTCTATACATGCACCGCACGTGGTACACCGCTCAAGGATTCGGGCCTTTCCATTCTCAAGTTCCACGGCCCCATAAGGGCATGCCTTTATGCAGAGTTTGCATCCATTGCAGAGGTCAACTTCAATCCATACGGTCATTCATAGCTCCTTTCAGAATTCCGCATTCTGCATTTCTAAATAAGCCTATTCTCCTTTAACCTCCCTATCAAATTCGCAACCACCTCTTTGGCCCGCCCCTCCAGCATCTCCGTCTCCCTTTTGAACTTTGGGGAAAATGTCTTGATGACATGGGTCAACGATCCCTCCAGCCCCACCTGACTTGTCTGGACACCGATATCAGCCGCATTCCAGATCTTTATTGGCGCCTTCTCCTTGCAGGCATCGAGGACTCTTCCAAGCAGGGGATACCGGGGGCTATTCATCTCCCCGATCACTGTCAGCAAGGCCGGCAGGCTAAAACTGACCCGCTCATAGCCATCCTCTAGTCTCCTCTTGGCCACCAATGTGCCTTCCCCACTCTCCTCTATCTCGCAGACATAGCTTACCTGGGGGATGCCCAGGTAGTCAGCCACCTGAGGGCCGATCTGGGCGGTATCCCCATCGATTGCCTGACGTCCACAGAGGATGAGGTCGTATCTTTCGACCTTTTCTATGGCCCTGCCCAGTGTAAAGGAGGTTGCCCATGTATCTGCCCCGGCAAAGGCCTTATCCGTGAGGAGCACGCCTTCATCCGCCCCCATGCCCAGGGCCTCTGATATGGCGTCAATAGCCTGGGGAGGCCCCATGGAGAGGACAGTCACTTTCCCTCCAAATGCCTCCTTTAGGCGGACCGCGGCCTCCAGGGCATGCCGATCATCGGGATTGATGATGCCTTCTACCCCCTCCCTGATGAGGTTTCCTGTCTTTGGATCCAGTTTTACCTCAGTGGTATCCGGCACCTGCTTAACCAAGACAATGATATCCATGATCCCTCCGTTCCTCCGTCCCCCTTTTCCTCAAATCACCTTTTTTTCCCTGAGCCTGTTAAGCTCTTCGTCCGAATACCCGAGGCGCCTGCCATAGATCTCCCTATTATGCTCCCCAAAACGTGGGGGAAAGGAGAGCTCTCGGCCTGATTGTTCCAGAAATGGCGTCATATATGGCGGGGGCGCAAGGGTGATCTTTTTCCCTGTTACCGGATCAATGGAAAAAAGGAGCCTCCGCTCTACAAGGGGATCGGCCACCACCTCCGGAATGGTCTTAATCTTGCTGATGGGAACCGTGATGGAGTTAAACAATTCTATCAGTTCTTCAGAGCTGTGATGTTGAGTAATCTCATTTATCTTGCGGTTTAGGTTGTCCACATCTCTTATGCGGCCTTCGTTTTTCTCATGCTCGGGCCTATCGATGCTTCCGAACATCTCCAGGGAAACCATTGATTTCCACTGCCTGTCATTGCCCACGGCTAGATACACAAACCCGTTGCTGGTCTTATATACTGAGACCGGGCAGAAAAACTCGTGAGTATTACCCCTGCGGGTGATCTTCTTTCCGAAACTGGTGGAAAGGGTGATAGGCACGGTCAGCCATGATAGGGAAGACTCAAACATGGCCAGGTTTATACATGACCCCTCGCCTGTGACCTCCCGCCTGTAGAGGGCCTTCATCAAGAGCCCGTAGGCATGTTCGCTTGTTCCCATATCAGGTAGCGGGATTCCCAATACCTGGGGATCTCCATCCCGCTCCCCGGTCAGTTCCATCAACCCGGACCTGGCCTGCAAAATAGGATCATAGGCACCCTCATTGCTCTCCGGTCCGAAACCGGTAAGTCCAAGCCATATTATATCGGGTTTCAATGCCCGCATAGTCTCGTAGTCAATACCCAGTTTCTTATAATTCCTTGGGAGTTGATTTGTGGCAAAGATATCCACCTTTAGCTCCTGAACGAGAGAACGGAATATCTCTTGCCCCTCTTGCTCGGCAAGGTCCAGGGTCAGGGCCTTTTTCCCTGCATTTATGCAGAGGAAATAGGCGTTCATACGATCCTCTCCCAGTACATTATCTCCCACCAGCCGGTTTGGGTCGCCATAGACCGGGTGCTCCAGCCTAATGACCTGGCCCCCGTCGTGGGCAAATCTATAACTCAAATAAGGTAAAACGGTTGCCTGTTCAAGAGATAACATTGTGATATCTTTGAAGATATCCATAAGAACCTCCTTGAGGTTTCACGCCCAGGCCTTCCTCTCTGGCCCAGACCTGACTTGCTAGCTCCAGTGCATAATACCTGCGGGTATTAAAAAGCAGACTCATATTAAATTGAATATCGTATTGCTCCAGGGCGGGCTTTAGTTCATTTTAGGCACTTCAAACTTCCCCAACTAAGGAACATCAGCCATAATAATCCTAACATACAATACGTCACCGGATTAACGAGCTAGAGCACTAAATGCTGATATTTGTATACTGTATACATTTCTCCTGTCAAGGTGTTCTTTTGCCCCTCCAGGGTTTGCCTTTCTGATAGGCCGCTACGGCCCGGTTATGTTCTGAGAGGGTCTTGGAAAAATAGTGGGTTCCGTCATTCATTGACACAAAGTAGAGGTAATCGGTATCAGCTGGATATAGGACTGCCTCGATCGACTCCCGTCCGGGGTTGGCTATAGGTCCAGGGGGAAGCCCCCAGATGACATATGTGTTGTAAGGGGTGGAATTGCTCAGGTCCTTCTTTTTCAAGTCTCCTTCAAAATTCTCTATGCCGTAGATCACAGTGGGGTCACTGTCAAGGCGCATCCTCTTCTTCAATCGGTTCAAGAATACGCTTGCAATGAGGGGCCTCTCTCGGGCAAGAGCGGTCTCTTTCTCAACAATAGATGCGAGAGTAACCACCTCCTCCATCCTCATGCCCCTCTCCTTGGCTCTCTCTCTTAATGGGGAGAACACCTCCATGAAGCGCCCGACCATGGAGTCGATTATGCTCTTGCAGGGAAGCCCCCGGCTGAATTTGTATGTATCGGGATAGAGGTAACCCTCCAAACCTGGCCCGGATATGCCATAGCGCCTTGCAACCTCCGGATTTACGGTCATGGAAAGAAATTCATCCCTGTCGACAAGGCCGTTTTTCTTCAACAATTCTCCGATCTGCCTAGTGGTAAACCCTTCCGGAATCGTAACGGGATGGGAGATGACAGTCCCCTTTTTAAAGATATCCATTATCTTAACGGGCGACATGGCGGGACTTAGAAGATACTCACCTGCCTTTATTTTTCTGCCGTATCCCTTGAACCTGGCCCAGATCAGGAAAAGACCCTTGTTTGTTATGATACCCTTCCGCTCCAGCTCATCACTCACCTCTTTGAGTGTGGCCCCCTGCCGGACAAAGAAGACCAGGTCTCCTCCCCCCTCCTGGGCAGGACCAACCAGATAATAGTTGAATCCAATGGCCAGGAATGCGCCAATGATGATGAGAAGCCCCAGGGCAAAGAGGGCTATCCTTTTGCGTGTCAGACCAAAGGCCATCTTATTCTTGCCCAAAAGATAGCTGATTCACGTAATAGCTCACTAACTTGCTACAATGACTCATGGATTCCCGCTTTCGCGGGAATGACGAGTTTGGGTAAGTGTCTGTCAATCCCGCGAAAGCGGGAATCCAGAAACCGGCTATAGCAAAGCATTCGCCCTTACTCATTTAGAAGATACATATCCACATCAGATAACAAAAATATCAACCACACCCCTAATCCCTGACCGCTTACTATCTATGCCATATAATCGCTCAGATCAAGCACAACATTGACCCTGAACCCCTTGCCATCTGAGGGCCTTTTGTTTAGAATACCCCTACTCTCTGGTCAGGAGCTAGATACTTGATACGAATACTCGCTCACTCCCAAGATCTGAGAAGAACCCTTTACCTGCTCTTCATGATCTCTGCAACTTCCCTCTGCCTTCCCTTCTCCGGTTGCCTGGAGGAGCGATATGCCTACCCCAATATCAAGGCAGAATACGAGCTGAAGGCGCCGCTTCCTGACCTTCAGCCTCCAAGACCATCTGCAGCCATGAAAGAGCTTCTCACCAGGCCCATATCACTGGGAGATGCCGTCAAGATCGCCCTTCAGGGCAATCCGGACATAGATATGGCAATCGCCC
>JAZDES010000002.1:0-42666 GCA_043808585.1 Pseudomonadota bacterium
TCATCGCTCAATTACTACAGGAGTCAGTTCTACTGTTCCGATCACGGTGTTTGCCCAGGCCAAAGATGGTTCACGCATACCAACGCAGGTCAGCGTTGCTCCTATTAGAGATGACTCTGACAACATAATTGGAGGGGTAGAGACCTTTCGCGATTTATCCTCGGTCATGAGAGATCTTGAGCGAGCCAAACAGATCCAGTCTTTGTCTCTCAAGGAAGAGATAATTCAAGATCCCCGGGTTACCTTTTCAACCCATTATGTACCCCTTGAAATAATAGGTGGTGATTACTACAAGTTGGAACCGTTGGATAAGGATCGCTATGCATTGATGCTGGCGGATGTCATGGGGCACGGAATTGCCGCTGCGCTCTACACCATGCACCTGTATTCCCTATGGGAAGAATCGCGTGCGCTGCTGCCAAACCCTACCTCTTTCATTGAAGAGATCAATCGTAAATTGTGTAGACTTGCAAGGCACGACGAGTCTTATGCAACATGCATATATGGTCTGCTTGACATCAAGAAGGAGTCGATAAGGTTCTGTAGCGCAGGTAGCCCTCCCCTTCTCTTGATTCGCGGTAACCTTGAATTTGAAGCCCTTACGCTGCCCGGACTCCCGTTGGGGCTCTTAGAGGAGTCCGCTTACGACGAGTTATGCATAGAGCTACATAAGGGGGATAGTCTCCTCTTATATACTGATGCGGCTGTGGAGGTATTTGATGCAAATGGTAATCAGCTGGGCACCAAAGGGCTTCTCAATATCGTAAGAGAGGTAGGTTATCCCGACTCCAGTGAGAAGATGGAAAGATTGGAGGAAGAACTGCTCAAGTTCTCAAACCAGATCAGACTGAATGATGATCTGACGATTTTTGGAATTCAATTCATTGGTGATTCCAAATAGAGATATGTTGATTACTCGTGCCGCACTCTTGTGAATGGGGAAGGAAAAAACGCTTATTATGAAAGCGATGATTCTTGCAGCCGGCCTTGGCACACGGCTAAGGCCTCTTACTTCAAGCAGACCAAAGGCCCTTGTCCCTGTGGGGAACAGGCCCGTCATCGACAGGGTAATAGAGTACCTCAAGGGCTATGACATTACTGAAATCATAGTGAACGCCCACCATTTCCCCCACCAGATAATAAGACACCTGGATGGAGGTAGGCCATTTGGGCTATGGATTAATGTCCGGATAGAAAGGGAGATATTGGGTACGGGGGGGGGATCAAAAATGTATCTGATTTCTGGGATAAGGCCCCTTTTGTGGTGATAAACGGCGATGTCCTGACAGATATTGACCTGGGGAAGGCCTATGAAACGCATTGTGACAACGAAAACCTGGCAACCCTTGTCCTCCACGACTGTGCCCCCTTCAATCAGGTTCAGGTGGATGACCGGATGAATATCACGGCCATCAACCAGGAACCTCACCCCGCCGGACTTGCCTTCACCGGCATGCATATCATGGAACCCGAACTGCTCGCCCATATCCCGGAGGGCGTATTTTCAAATATTATTGATTGTTACCGTAGGCTGATAAGATTGGGAAGGCCTATCAGGGCCCACATATCAGAGCGACATTACTGGAGGGATATCGGATCAATCAGGAGTTACCTCCTTGCCAACAAGGAGTCCCTGGCGGGAGAACCTTTCAGTTTGGGCCCCAATTGCCGGGTTCACAGCTCTGCCAGGCTAAACGACTGGGCAGTTATTGGGGAAGAAACCCAGCTGGGAGAAGGGGTCGAAATTACCCGGTCCGTTCTATGGGAGAGGGTGGAGGTAAAAAAGGGGGTAAAGGTGATCGATAGTGTAATCACCTCCTCAAGGAAAGTGGAATCTAATCAAATCGGAAAGGTCCTCTAGGCCGCATTTGGAAATGTCTCTTTCCATAGGCCCTGAAATAGAGCTATTTATCCGGAGGTTTCTGGAAAAGAGGGGCCGGGAAATAGAAGGGCTCCGTTTTGAGCCTCTCCCCGCGGATGGATCTAGGCGGCTCTTCTGGCGTATTCATCTGGCTGACGGGGGCCCCACCTTTGTTGCCATGGCGAACCCCCCTGCCGATCCTACCGCTAAACGCGAAAACTACGCCTATCTAATGATCGGGAGCCACCTTCACAGAAAAGGGATACCCGTCCCCGAGATCCACAGTTATGTCCTGGATCGGGGCTGGTTTATCATGGAGGACCTGGGGAAAACAAGGCTTCAGGATATCCTAGCCTCCAACCAGGATCCCCTCCCCCTTTATGAACAGGTGCTGGAACACCTCTTTAGGCTTCAGCTTGATGGCGCAAGGGATTTTGACACCGGATGGTGCTGCCAGACTGAAAGGTATGACCGCACCGTTATGCGCCGCTATGAGTCAAACTATTTCAGAGAAGCCTTTCTCTCCGGTTATCTGGGTCTCAAAGGGGAATTGGCCGGCCTTGACGCCCCCTTCAATCACCTGACAGAGACCGCCCTCAAGGCCGATGGGGGCTTCTTCTTGCACCGCGATTTCCAGTCCAGGAACATCATAGTCTCCGAAGGGTACATCGGTATCGTTGACTGGCAGGGGGGAAGGCTGGGTCCCCTTGGCTACGATCTGGCCTCTCTCCTCATCGATCCGTATAGTGATCTATCCTTGGAGCACCGAAGCGAGTTGTATGAGAGGTATGTGCTCATGATAAATGACCACAACGCGGGATGGACCGACTCTTTCCGGAGGTATTACCCGTATTTGTCCATCCAGCGTAATCTCCAGATCCTGGGGGCCTTTTCTTACCTCACAAAGACGATGAAAAAGGGCCATTTTGAGGCCTATATTCCGCCTGCACTCAGGAACCTAAAGGAGCTGCTCCTTCGGGTCAGTGACCCTGAGCTCTCCCCCCTCAGGGATCTGGTACGGGATCTCCGTCCGCCTGAAAAATCGCTCGACAGGAACGATCTCGTGAGATAGAAAGATCGTAACTACACAGGGTGAAAGTTCCAAGGTTCACAGTTCAAGGTTAGAAACCGATGAAGCTTGAATCCCGGCCTGGCGGCAGAGAAATTGAGACCTGACAACCTGAATAGTTACGAAAGATCCGGGTAATCGTTCGCGTTGTACTGGAGTGGTGAAGCAATGGGTCAATAGGCTTCCGTGCCTTTTAGGAGTCGGCTGGCTATGGAGAGAAAGAGGAGATTTGAGCCCGGGGACATGGTTACCACCTTCACCGGCCAGGCAGGCATGGTGATCTCAGAGGGGACATTTTCAAAGGTGAGAAATCGTCTGAAGGAGGGGAAGAGGCCGGGGCATTATTTCGCACCCGGCTGCTGTCCCAACCCCGATTATGTCACACAGATACCGGTCCTCTTTGAGGACGGGATGTATGATGTGATGAGGGGCACGAATATCAAGAAGGCCCCGGATCTTCCCGCTGAAAGGCAAAGGCCTATTCAGGAGATCATCGATGACCTGGGCGTGTGATCTCTGGGTATCGAAAGGAGAGGATGATGGAAGAGTGCATCTTTTGTAAGATAGTGAAGGGAGAGATCCCAAGCTTCAAGGTATATGAGGACGAAAGGGCCTTTGCCTTTGAAGACATAAACCCCATCTCCCAGGGCCACACCCTGGTTATCCCGAAGAGGCATGCCCAGGACCTCTGGGAGATTCGGGAGGAGGACCTCACAGCGGTTCATCTTGCCGCCAAAAAGATCATCCGGGCCATAAGAGGCGCCCTGGCTCCAACGGGCGTGGCTTGCCTCCAATTGAACGGTCGGGGGGTAAACCAGGTGGTCATGCACTACCACTTACACCTGATACCCCGCAGAAGCGGTGAGCCTGAGCCTCCCGTCTGCTCTTGGGAACTCGAGAAGGGGGATATGGAGGTGATCCGGCAGACCGCGGAGAAGATTGCGGCAGCCATCCGATAGAAATGGAGAAGGCCGATCCTGGCACCGTTTTCGGCGGCCCGGCTATTCAATCAGCTCCACATTCCAGTAGAGATAATCCCTCCAGGACTGCGGCACCTCTCTAAAGCCGATCGTAATCTTGAGTGCAGGGAGCCACGTTGGGCGGGAAGGTTTGCGGACAAGGCTCATCCCCACCTCACCGGGGGTGTGGCCGCCCTTCTTCCTGTTGCACCGAATGCAGCAGGTCACGATATTGCTCCATTCGCTCTTTCCTCCTCGAAATTTGGGGATCACGTGGTCATAGGTGAGTTCTTCGGTAGGGAACTTTCCCCCGCAGTACTGGCACTGATATCTGTCTCTCGCATAGATGTTCTGCCTGGAGAACTTGACGGTAGTCTTTGGTCTTTTCACCAGCCTGAGGAGTCGGACCACTGCGGGCAACTTAATGGTAAAGCTGACCGAGTGGATTTCCCTGCTATATTCCTCAAGGACTTCCACCTTTTCGAGCAGGAGCAGGGCAATTGCCTTTTTCCAGTTAATGACCCTGAGGGGCTCATAGGTGATATTGAGAAGTAGTACCTGTTCCATTGACATGACCGCGGCCAAGGTGGTAATTAATTGCTATCCTTAGGGAAACGCCCTGTCTACTTTGGGCTGCTGGCTTCTTATTTAGCCTAAATAAAACAAAAAATCAAGAATAAAATCAAATAAAACCCCCTTCTCTTCCCTGAGGCCAACAGATCGCAATGAAACCCAGAACTATTGTAAAAGGCCTAATTCTCGGTGCCTCTCTAAGAACGTATGCTTCTTCCCGGTTCAACTGTATGCCGGCAGGTTGAGTAATCCCGGTCTATCCGATGGAAACCACTTGGCCTTTAAGAACGCGGGGCCAATCTCTTTGATCCAGGGCACCAGGGATTCGACTTTGCTATCCACTTGACACCTAGCGGTCCTTTCCCTATCCTCTCACCACGGATCCTTTTCCACTGGGCCCTTAAGGGCGCAACCCATATTTCAGGAGACGATCATGACGCTAATGACAAGGGAGCAGTATCTATCAACCCTGAAGGAACTTCCTCATTCGGTCTTTATACGGGAGGAAGAGGTCAAGAATGTGGTGGATCACCCAGTATCAAGGCCACCGGCCATGGCTATGGCCGAGACCTATCATCTGGCGCAACAGGAAGATACAAGATCATTATTCACCGCCCGGTCACACGTAACCGGAGAAACAATAAACCGCTTTACCCACATACAGCAAGGCACCCAGGACCTAGTCAATAAGATTTTGATGTTGAGAGAGATGGGAAGGAAGACCGCTTGCTGCTTCCAGCGTTGTGCCGGGCTAGACTGCATTAACACCGTCTTTGCCACAACGTATGACATGGATCAAGAGTACGGGACCCGCTACCACCGCCGTTTTGTGGATTTCCTCAAACACGTACAGACCAATGATCTCGTAACTGCCGCCTGTATGACAGATAGCAAGGGCGACAGGAGTCTCCCCCCTTCAAGACAGGAGGACAAGGATCAATACCTTCATATGGTTGAACAGAGAGATGGTGGCATAGTGGTGCGGGGCGCGAAACTCCACATTACCGGTGCGGTCAACTCGCATGAACTGCTCGTCGTCCCAACCCGGGCACTCAAGGAGGAAGACCGGGACTATGCTGTTGCCTTTGCGGTGCCTGCAGACACCAAAGGGATAGTCTTCATTTACGGCCGTCAGCCATCTGATACCCGGCGTCTTGAAGAGGGCCAATCGGACGTGGGGAATCTATACTACGGCGGCTGTGAGGCCATGGTGGTATTTGATGATGTCTTTGTCCCGGAGGAGAGGGTATTCATGAAAGGGGAGTATGCCATGGCAGGCCGGCTGGTGGAGCTCTTTGCTGCACACCACCGGGCCAGCTACGGAGGGTGCAAGGTCGGTGTGGGTGACGTCCTTATCGGGGCAACGGCCGCCATTGCCGAGGCCCAAGGTACGGAGAAATCCTCCCATGTAAGAGACAAGCTGGCAGAGATGATCCACCTCAATGAGACGTTGCATGCCGGTGCACTTGCCAGTGCCCTGAAGGGCTACCGGACGGCCAGCGGCGCCTATGCCGTGGACCCCCTCCTGGCCAATGTCTGCAAACTCAATGTCACCCGCTTTCCCTTTGAGATATCCCGGCTGGCCCAGGATATAGCCGGAGGTATCCTGGTAACCATGCCCTCTCTCGGAGGCAGGAATGATCCCTTCCTGGGTAAGTATTTGGAAAAATATCTAGTGGGAAAAGAGGGGGTAGAAAGCGAAAGGCGTATGCGCATATTGAGGCTGATTGAGAATTTGACATTGGGAACGGGCGCAGTGTCGTACCTCACCGAATCGATCCATGGGGCAGGTTCTCCTCAGGCCCAGAAAATCATGATAACACGGCTTGCCGACCTGGATACCGCCAAGGCCTATGCCTCAAAACTCTGCGGGATATCATGAGAATCAATTGAAACCCCAACACCCTCAGACAAAGGCTGAACATCGAGGAAAACCGGGAAATAAGGAGCTGGACAGGTGTCGGAAAGGATAGGGGTCTTTCTCTGTGAGTGCGGCCCCAACATCAAAGAGGCGGTAGACCTGGATGAGGTGATGGAATTTGCAGGTGGGATCCCCAACGTATCCCTAACCAGGTCCCATCGGCTCTTATGTTCCGAAGAGGGGAAAAAACTTATCCAGCACGAGATCGAGACACATGGGCTTACCAGGGTCGTGATCGCGGCCTGTTCCCCTAAGGAGCACGAAAGCACATTTCGCGAGGTCTGCCGGCTGGCTGGTCTGAATCCATTCCTCCTTCAGATCGCCAATGTAAGGGAACAGTGCGCCTGGGTCTTAAAGGACAAGGGACTTGCAACTACCCAGGCAAAGGCGATCATCAGGGCGGCTGTAGAGAGAGTAATCCATAACGAGGCAATAGAGATTAAAGAGATCGAATGCGAGCCGGACGTCCTTGTTGTGGGCGCCGGTGTTGCAGGAATGAGCGCTGCGCTCACCCTGGCACAGAAGGGGAGGAAGGTCTACCTGATCGAAAAGGCCCCCTGTATCGGGGGGAAAGCGGTCAGATATGAAAAGGTATTTCCAGACATGGAATGTGCCTCCTGTATCCTGGATCCGATGATGGATCAGATCTTACATAATGAGGGCATCGAGCTTTTTCCCATGAGCCAGGTCATTGAGGTATTGGGTTCTTACGGCAACTTCGTGCTCAGGGTCCTTCAGAGAGAAAGATTCATTGATGATAAGACCTGCATTGGCTGCGGGGTGTGTCAGGAGGTCTGTCCTGTGGAGACCGAAAATGAATTCAATGAGGGTCTTGATAAGCGAAAGGCCATCTATATTCCATATCCCGGATGCCTCCCAAACGTTCCGGTCATAGATAAAGAGGTGTGTCTACGTTTCCAGGGTAAGGAGTGTAACGCCTGCAAGGAGGCCTGCCATTTCGGTTCCATAAATTTCGAAGAAGTCCATAGGGTGCATGAGTTGAGGGTCGGCGCCATGGTCCTTGCCACGGGGTTCGACCTATTCGACCCCATAAGGGCGCCCCAATACGGGTATGGAAGGATCCCGGATGTTTACACCAGCCTCGAATTTGAAAGGTTATTGAGCTCTACAGGGCCAACAGAGGGAAAAATCCAATTGAGAAACGGCAAGGCCCCCAGGAGGATTACGTTCGTCCACTGCGTCGGATCAAGAAGCATCAGATTCAATGAATATTGCTCCGGAGTGTGTTGCCTCTATTCGCTCAAGTTTGCCTATCAGAGCAAAGAAAAACTGCCCGAGACCTCGATCACCATGCTCTCTACTGATCTCTGCCTCCCCGGGAAGAAATCCCAGGCCTTTTTTGACAAGGTCTGCGGGGTAGGCGGAGTGGACTTTGCTTACACCAGGAAGTTAGATGCCATAGAGGTCCTAGAGGAGGACGGGGATATACTCATCAAGTACATTGACATCAACGGGTCACCCCGCACCATTGGAACTGATATGGTCGTCCTTGCACCGGCAATGGAGGCAGCAAGGGGTGCCGTAGGAATAGCCGAGGTTTTTGATATCCCGCGAGGAGAAGACGGCTTCTTTGCCGAGGAGTCCATGTTGTTAGGGCCTGTCTCCACGGTAAAGGAAGGGGTGTTTATCGCCGGTTGTGCTCAGGGGCCGAAGGAAATCCAGGGCTCGATCGCACAGGGTCAGGCGGCAGGGGGATTAATTCTCTCCCGCCTCTTGCCCGGAGAGAAGCTCGCCCTGGAGCCTGCGGTCTCCGAGATTGACGAGGCCTCTTGCTCCAGGTGCAAGATCTGCCTTGGCCTATGTTGTTACCGGGCCATTACCCACGATGATGTAAAGGACCGTGTTACTGTAGACGAACTCTTGTGCAGGGGATGCGGGGTGTGTGCTGCAGCCTGTCCCAGCGGGGCAATCAAGGCAAAGACCTTTTCAGATGACGCCCTATCCTCAGAGATAAGAGGGTTAATGGGAGAGAAAAATATTGGTTGATTTTGAACCCATAATAATCGGTTTTCTCTGCAACTGGTGTTCCTACGAGGCGGCAGATTCTGCCGGGAGGGCCAGGAAAGAATTCCCCGCAAACTTGCGGATCATAAGACTTATGTGTAGCGGCAGGATTGACCCCCAATTTCTTCTGGAGGCATTCAAACGGGGTGCGGATGGGGTCCTTATCCTGGGCTGCCAGCCCTCCAACTGCCATTATAAGGAAGGCAATTTACAGGTGCTCAAGAGATACGTCCTTCTCAAGAGGCTGCTTCAACAACTTGGCATCGATGGAGATAGGGTAAGACTTGATTGGGTATCGGCGAAAGATGCGCAGAGGTTTGTCAACATCGTTTCGGAAATGGTGGATAAGGTAAGATCTCTTGGACCTATTTTCCGGAACCCACAGGCCCAGGACCTTTGAATAGTGGACAAGAGATGGGAAGAAAACCGAAAATTGCACTCTACTGGTGTTCCAGCTGCGGCGGATGTGAGGAATCGGTAATCGATTTGGCCGAAGGCCTCCTGGAGCTTGCCGACGTCGTAGACATTGTATTCTGGCCGGTTGCAACAGATTATAAGTACAGGGATCTTGTGGAACTGAATGACAAGGAGATCAGGGCAGCCTTTATTAATGGCGCAATCCGGCTTGATGACCACGTAGAGACGAGCAGGATATTGAGGAGAAAATCCGAACTGGTCTTCGCCCATGGGACCTGCGCCCACCTGGGAGGCGTTGTCGGACTTGGCAATTTCCATAGCAGGGACGACCTGCTAAATCGGGCATACAGGGAGGCCCCCACGGTAAGAAATCCCCGGGAGAAATTACCCAAGGTCAAGACAAAAGATTCCGGGAGGGAACTAAATCTACCGGGGATGAAGCAGGATGTAAGATCATTGGACCAGGTGGTAGAGGTGGATTACTACATCCCAGGCTGCCCTCCGCCACCAGAGCTAATAAGGAAGGCAATGGGAATGCTCCTCGGCGACAGGCTCCCCCCAAAGGGAAGCGTACTGGCGGAAAAGAAGGCGCTTTGCGATACATGCCCCAGAAAAGACAGCAGACCCGAGAGCCTGAAAATCCTGCGCTTCAAGAGGCTCTATGAGGTGGATTGGGATCCTTTCACCTGCTTTCTGGGCCAGGGGATAATCTGTCTGGGACCTGCTACCCGGGGCGGTTGCAGTGCAAGCTGCATCAATGGAAACATGCCCTGCAGAGGGTGCTTTGGACCCACTGATAAGGTTATGGATCAAGGGGCAAAATCCCTTTCTTTCCTTGCTTCGTTAATCGATTCAAAGGACGAAAGGGAACTGGAGGAGATCGCGGATTCAATCCCTGATCCGGCAGGGCTTTTTTACAGATATAGCCTTGCATCATCCCTCTTGAGGGGAAAGCTTAAAGGGCAGAGTGGATGAGCAAAAGGATCGCAATCGAGCCCATAACCAGGCTGGAGGGTCACGGAAAGATCGACATCTTCCTTGATGAGAAGGGTCATGTGGAGAGGGCCTATTTTCGGGTCCCGGACTTCAGGGGATTTGAGAAGTTCTGTGAAGGGAGGGCAGCCGAGGAGATGCCCACCCTTACCCAAAAGATCTGCGGGGTGTGTCCCGTGGCCCACCATACGGCATCGAGTAAGGCACTGGATGATCTCTTCTCTGTGGAGCCTCCCCCTGCAGCGAGGCTGATAAGGGAGCTCATGCATAATGCCTTCATGTTTGAGGACCACCTCTTGCACTTCTATTTTCTCGGAGGTCCTGACCTGATGACCGGGCCAGGTACAGGAAAGGCCAAGAGAAATATCTTGGGGGTAGTTGAGAGGCTGGGAAGTGAGATCGGCAAGAGGTTGATTGAGATACGAAAGAAGGTAAGGGGCCTGAATGCCGCCCTTGGGGGAAGCCCCCTCTATCCGGTTTGTGGTCTACCAGGCGGGGTCTCAAAAGGCCTTCAAGAGGAAGACAGGGGTGAAATACAGGGCATCGCACGGGATGCCATAGAGTTTGGGAGGCTTACCCTGAGTGTGTTTGAAGAGGTGGTTCTCAAGGACAAGAGATATGTGGATCTGCTCAATGATCAGAGTTTTTCCCATAAGACTTATTACATGGGGCTGGTCGATCATGAGGCAAAGGCCAATTTCTACGATGGTAAGATCAGGGTTGTTGATCCCGGTGGAAAAGAACTTGTAAGATTTGAGGCAAAGGACTATTGGAGGTATTTGGAAGAACGGGTCGAGACTTGGAGCTATATGAAAATCCTCTATCTGAAGCCGATTGGGTGGAAGGGGTTTATGGACGGACATGATAGCGGGATTTACAGAGTCGGTCCCCTTGCCAGGCTCAATGTCTCCGAAGGAATGGCTACGCCCCTGGCCCAGGCCGAATATGAAAAGATGCTTGAAAGGCTGGGACCCAAACCGGTTCACAACACCATGGCCTACCACTGGGCCAGGGCCATTGAAATCCTTTATGCAGCAGAGAGAATGGCTCAGCTTGCGATGGATGAGGGACTTTCGGAGCCCAGGGTGAGGAACCTCCCTGATCAACCCCCAGGAGAGGGGGTCGGAGTCTGCGAGGCCCCTAGGGGAACGCTTTTTCATCACTATGAAACGGACCGCAATGGGATCGTTAGGAAGTTAAATCTATTGGTTGCCACCCAGAACAACGCGGCAGCCATTTCCATGTCCGTTGAGAAGGCCGCGCAGGCCCTGATAGGGGGAGGAGAGCTATCAGAGGACACCCTGAATCGGATAGAAATGGCATTCAGGGCCTATGACCCGTGCCTAGCCTGTGCTACGCATTAGGCCTTGCCGGAAGACCGTAAGGATCTGGAGTCTTTAGAAAGGAGAAGGGATTATGGCAATAGAGCTTTTGGATACGCTGGGCCTCAAGTGCCCTCAACCGGTCCTTAAGATTGCCGTGAAGGCCCCGGATATGAAATCCGGCGACATCCTGGAGGTACTGGGAGATTGCCCAACCTTTGAAAAGGATATCCGCACCTGGTGTGACCGGCTCGGTAAGATCTTTCTCTCTATAAAGGATGAGGGGGCAAACAGAAAGAGAATCCAGATACAGTTCTAGGGGCCTGGGTCTAATAGCGATAGCAGATCCTCCCTCGTCCCGAACACCGTCTCAGGAGTAATAGCTAAGGAGTACCCGGGTTACGCATAAGCGGAGCCGAGGTGCTGGCTCATCCCTGAGACCCTCTGTAACTTCTTCACCTAGATTCTGCCGCCCTGGCCGTAGTCAAAAGGTGGCAGTGGGAGATCATCCACCCATAGGGTCTTATCATCAATGGCCTTTATCACCAGATTGTCCCAGTAAGAATACAAATAACCGAAGAACTTGCCCTCCGGCCCCAGGATCCTCCAAAGGACCGGGGGATAATTGATATTGGCCTTGAGCCATTTGACTATGGTGATTACCACCGACTTCTCGGTCACAGGGATCCATTTATCAGAGGTAATCCGCCGCCCTTCAGTCTTTGTATCAAAAATCACACCCGAGGGGTTGTCCACAGCAAGACCGGCGTAATAGATACCATAATTCTGCCAGTTTTCTATTAATTCATTCACGCTTACCTTGCCGGTTTCCACATCGAGTCTCCCATAGTTCTTGAGCCCTACACAACCTGTCATCAGACAGAAAAGGCCCGCATACAAAAAAGCCACCTTGATGAAATCCCTTTTTTCATTCATTTTTTCACCTCACGCCCTTAGGGGAGGTCCCAACCGGATTTATGCCCGGCCGAACCCCAGAAAAGATAAGATAAATTCCATTTCAAGACCTGCGGGGGCTACACAATGCGACCCTCCTCGGGTACATCATCTTCCCTCCGTCCGCCTGGTGCATCCTTGACCCGGTCGGTCCTGGGTTTCCGTTCCCTGAGTTTCTCCATAACCACGTAAAGTACCGGTACCAGCACCAGGCTCAGAAACGTTGCGGCAATCATACCGCCGAAGACCGCAGTTCCCAGGGCGTGGCGGCTGGCAGCCCCCGCGCCGCTTGCCACCACCAGGGGCACCACGCCCAGGATAAAGGCCAGGGCGGTCATGAGAATGGGCCTCAGGCGGAGCCGGGCAGCCTGGAGGGCTGCATCTACAATAGATGCCCCTTCCTCCTCCCGTTTGGTCTTAGCGAACTCCACAATCAGGATGGCGTTCTTGCTGGCAAGACCGATAAGCATCACCAGACCTATCTGGCAGTAGACATCGTTGCTGAGGCCCCGCCATGATTCTGCCACTAACGCCCCGAAAATGGCCAGGGGCACGGCAAACATGATTACCATGGGCAGGATCCAGCTCTCGTATTGCGCAGCCAGGAACAGGAAGACAAAGACCAGTGCCAGGGCGAAGATAATCGGCGCCTTGCCCCCGGCCTCTATCTCCTGGTAGGCCACGCCGGTCCATTCATAGGCATAGCCGTCGGGAAGGACCTTGTGCGCCAGATTTTCCATAGCCTTCAGGGCCTGCCCCGAACTGTAGCCGGGGGCATTCCCCCCCTGGATGGACACGGCTCGGTACACGTTATAGTGCTTGATTGTCTGGACCCCCCGGATCTCCTGAACCTTTACGAGGGCACTGAGCGGTACCAACTCCTCCTTGTTGTTGCGGACGTACAATCTGGAGATGTCAAAGCGTTCGGAACGGTAATCTATTTCTGCCTGTGCAAAGACCCGGTAAATCCTACCAAACTTATTGAAGTCGTTCACATACAAGGCCCCCAGATAGGTCTGGAGGGTGTCAAAGATATCGGATATGGGGATCCCCAGGGTCTTGGCCTTGGTGCGGTCAAGGTCTATGTAATACTGCGGGAAGTTGACTGCAAAGCTCGTGGAAAGGGGCAGGAGTTCCGGGTAATTCCTCCCCTCCTGGATGATCTTTGAAGCCACGTTGCTCAGCTCATCCAGGCTGCCTCCACGCAGGTCCTGCAGTTCGAACTCAAAGCCTCCTGTCTGGCTGAGGCCCTGGATGGGCGGCGGGTTAAAGGAGAACACGATGGCCCCGGCTATCCCGGCGGTCCCACGCCGAACCTTGGCCATGATCCCGTCCAGGCTCAATTCAGGTGTTTTCCGTTCGGACCACGGTTTCAAGATCGCGATCACCGTCGCCGAGTTGGAGACACTGACCGAATTAACGATGTCATAACCGCCGATGGTAAGGACGTCTGAAACCCCGGGCGTGGAAAGTGCAATATCTTCCACCTGGCCGGCCACCCGTTCTGTTCGCCCAAGTGCCGACCCCTCGGGACCCTGTACCAGTATGAAGAAGTAGCCCTGATCCTCGGCCGGAATGAAACCGGTCGGGACGATCAAGAACATATAGTAGGTCACCCCCAGCATGGCCAAGAACCCGACAATCACCAGATACCGGAGCCTGATGAATCTCTTCACCACCCCCTCGTACCTCCTCGTGCCCCAGTCGAAGGCCTGGTTGAACTTCCTGAAGAACCATCCATGGCCCTTTCCAGGGCGGAGGAGGACGGCACACAGGGCAGGGCTGAGTGTAAGGGCGTTTATGGATGAGATCCCCACAGAAATGGCGATGGTCAGGGCGAACTGCTTGTAAAGCTGACCGGTCGTCCCTGGCATAAATGCTACCGGGACAAAGACCGCCATCAGCACCAGGGTGGTGGCGATCACCGGGCCGACCACCTCCTTCATCCCCTCGATGGTGGCCTCAACCGGACCCTTTCCTTTCTCTTCAATAATCCTCGAGACGTTCTCGACCACCACGATGGCGTCGTCCACCACTATACCAATTGCCAATACCAGACCGAAAAGACTAAGGGTGTTAATGGAAAACCCGAGCGCCATCATCACGCCAAAGGTCCCGACGAGGGAAACCGGGATCGTAAGGGCCGGGATAAGGGTGGACCGCCAGTCCTGTAGGAAGATGTAGACCACCATAAACACCAGGAATATGGCCTCAAGCAGCGTAATAAGGACTTCCTTGATCGATTCTTCTACGAATAAGGTGGTATCGTAGACGATCTTATAGTCGATCCCCTTGGGAAAACGCTTGGCAAGCTTCTTCATTTCTGCCCTCACATGGTCAACGGCATCCAGGGCATTTGCCCCTGGCAACTGGTATATGCCGATTGCCGTGGTGGCCTTTTTATCCAGGGCAGCGTAGCTGTTGTAATTTTCAGCGCCCAATTCAACCCGCCCTACGTCCTTGAGGCGGACAACGGAGCCGTCCGGCCGGGTTCGCAAAATGATGTCCTCAAACTGGGAGACAGTCGAAAGCCGCCCCAGGGTGGTGATCGAATAAGTGAAGTTCTGGCCGGGGGGACTTGGGGGCTGGCCTATCTGCCCCGCGGCCACCTGGAGGTTCTGATCTCGTACCGCTGCCACTGCGTCGCTGGCGGTGAGACCAAGGCCTGTCAGCTTGTCAGGGTTCAGCCATATACGCATTGAGTATTTCCGCTCGCCGAATATGTTTACATCTCCAACCCCCGCGATCCGTTTGAGGGCGTCCACCAGGTTGATGTTTGCGTAGTTGCTCAGGTAGAGGTTGTCTATTCGCTCATCTGTGGATATAAGATTCACAACTACAAGAAGGTTGGTGGACTGCTTCTTGGTAGTAACCCCGTAACGTCGCACGTCTTCGGGCACCTGCGGCAAGGCGATAGCCACGCGGTTCTGTACGTCCACGGCTGCGATCTTAAGGTCGTAGCCCACCTCAAAGGTCACGGTGATGTTCATGGTGCCGTCATTGGAGCTGTTGGATGTCATGTAGGTCATGCCTTCGACTCCGTTGACCTGCTCCTCGATGGGCTGGGTAACGGTGCTCTCCACCACGTCTGCGCTGGCGCCTGTGTAGGTGGTGGTGACCTGAACCGTTGGGGGGGAAATCTCGGGGAACTGGGCGACCGGGAGCAAGGGGATACACACGGCCCCCGCGATAACGATCACGATAGCGATTACACCGGCGAAGATCGGGCGTTTTATGAAGAAGTTGACGAACATAGATTATACCCAGAGTTAATCCTCTTCCCTCAAAGGCCCTGTCGCGTTAACGGAATTGGCATTATTTTCCTGCCTTCTTTGAGGTCTCCTGGGCGCCCGCAGGACGTTTGGGAATGCTCTTTGATATTTTCCTTGACGCTTCTGGAGAAAGCCCATCGGGTTGCTCCTCAGGGGCCCTCTTTTTCTCTCCCCCACCTCCCTCTGAGGAGGCAAGCTTGGTCCTTACCACCATGTCCGGTCGAACCAGCTGCATCCCCTCAACGATCACAAGTTCTCCCTCCTTCAGGCCCTCCTGGACCACCTTCTGGCCTTCATAGGAATAGATTGCCTTCACCTGGCGAACCTGCACCTTGTTGTCCTTTCCTACCACGTACACATAGGTTCCGCCCTGATCCTCGGCGACCGCCTGCTCAGGAATGAGCGGCGTATTGGGAAAGTCGGCCAGAAAGAGACGCGCCTGGACATACACCCCAGGCAACAGGGTCTTTTCAGGATTGGGGATCACTGCACGCATGGTAACCGTATTGGCCTTCGGATCTACGACATTGTTTATAAAGTCAACCTTTCCCTGGTGGGGATGAACGGTCCCGTCAGATAGGATCACATCCACCGGCTGTTCCTTTTGCTGTCTGTATTTCAGTATGATCCGGAGATCACCATCGCTGGGACTGAAATATACGTATATGGGATCGAGCTGAACGATGGTGGCAAGCTTGGTATCCTCTCCTGCGCCAACCAGGTTTCCCACGTCCACAAAGGTTCTGCCAATCCTCCCGTTTATGGGAGAGTACATGGTGCAATAGCTGAGGTTGAGTCTCGCCCGCTCCACCTGGGCGCGATCGGCCTGCACTGCCGCAGCCGCCTCCTTTGCCCGGGTCCGGTAATCATCAAATTTCTCACGGGTCACAAAATCCTGCTTCACAAGCGGTTCATAGCGGTTTACCTGCTCCACTGCAAATGCGAGGGCGGCCTCGTCCTTGGCGAGCTGCGCCAGACTTTTTTCAAGTTCGGCCTTGTAAGGCTCCCGCTCTATAATATATATTAGTTCGCCCTTCTTGACGTCCGCTCCCTCCTTAAAAAACCGCTTCTCGAGAAAGCCCTCTACCCTCGCCCGGATATCCACGGTCATTACGGCAGCCATAGTGCCCACATAATTGATATGGACCGGTACCGTCTTCAGAACAACCGGTGCCACGGTGACCAGCGGGGGCTCGGTCTTGGGGGGGGCCTCACCCTTCTTTTTGCAACTCCCGAGCAGGACAATCGCGAATACACAGGCGAGCGCAGCGATTCTCCTGGATGCAGAGAACCAGCGTCTCTCATCTCTTCCCATCTTAGGTGTTTCCCCCTTCACCGGTCGATCCTGTACTCTTACCGGAGGTATTCACCGGAAGCTCTGATCCGATGGCATGCAGGAGTTCTGCGTAGGAGGTGTAGAGGCTTGTCCTGGCCTTGACCCGCTGGGCCCTGGCCTTGGCAAGGGTGCTTTGGGCATTAAGGAGTTCTACAATCTCTGCCGCCCCTGCCTTATAGCGCGCCAGCGAGACATCATAGGACTGCTTGGAGCTTGCCACAAGACTTTCGCTCGTCTCCAGCTGCTGGGCCGCAGTGCGGAAGTTGTGGTATGCATCCCAAACGTCTGCAATGACCGTTTCCTGCTTCAGCCTGAGTGCAGAGCGGGCAGCCTCCAGGTTTGCCTGGGCCTTTTTGACGGTATTTCTCAGGGCCATTCCCTCAAAAATGGGAATTTGAAGCTGAAGCCCTCCGTAGTAATTGCTCTGACTTGCGTTTATGTCTCCTATGTCAACCTTCCCGTCAACGCCCGACACCCCGACATTGCCCGTCGCCATGAGCTTTGGCCAGAGAGCAGCCTCCGCCTCACGGAGTTCCGCCTCCCTCTGCCTCACGGCAGCCCGGGCTGCCGTAAGTTCTGGACGCTCCTGCTGTGAGAGTTCTATCAACTTCTTTGTATTTTGATCAATCTTGTCCAGGGGCAGGCCCTCCGGCTCCTGAGCCACGTCAAAGGTCTGGTTAGCGGGCCACCCAACGGCCGTGGCCAGTCTCCCGCGGGCGATTTCAACGGAGCCTCGATCGGATACCAGATTGAAGCGGACCTCCTCCATATTGGCCTTGGCTTGAAGCACGTCTGCAATGGTACTCACGCCTGCCCTACGTCTCATCTCTGTGGCCCGGAGGCTTGTCTCGGCCTCTTCGAGGTTGATCTCGTCGGCCCTTACGAGGGCCTTGTTCCCCAGATAGGTGTAGTAGGCCTGCGGAACATTGCGCAGGACATCCTGAATGATCTGGTTATGGTTCCAGTTTGCGGCAATGAGTGCCTGATGGGCCGCCTCCACCCTGGCCGCCCGACCGCCAAAGTCCAAGAGAAGATAACTGAGGCTGAGACCCACTTCCCCGTAGACCCCCCTAAAGGAGCTCAGCCCGGCCGTTTGGGGGAGTTTACCTCCGACGCCCGTGGCAGTTGCCTCCAGGGTTGGATAGTAGCTTCCCCGGGCGATGGCCCAGTCTGCCGCCGCCGCTCGAGCCTGTTCCCAGGCCTCCCGGGTGCTCGGATTGGTACGGAGTGCAACGTCCACAAGCTGCACCAGGGTGAGCGTGCTTGCCTCCGGCTGTAACTCGGGAGGGATCCCTGGAAGCTCTTCCGAAGGCAACGATTCCGGACGGGCATCCGGTAGGGCTTTCCACACCTTACCAGAGGCGGGGGGGGCGTATTTCATTGGAGTCCACTCGGGCAGGCTGCTCTTGCACCCCCCTAACACCGCGAGGAGCAGCAACGTCAATAAAAGCCCCCGGATATTGGGCGAAATTCTTGACCCATTACTGTCCGGAGGCTCCCCGCAACGGCCGGCAATCTCAGGGAGCGTCTTGAATCGCCCCTTATCCCATTTCATCAAAATCCGGACCCTCATCTTCCCTTTGATCCCAGGTCGCGGAATCTCCTGGCACTCCTGATTCCTCTGTTTAATGGATGGCCTCCCACAAGAAATTAGTCCTGATTTATTACTATGAAAGCCGGTAATAATCAATAAGGAAAGTGAGGACATAAACGGGAGTTAAAAGACTAGGATATATTCGGAGAAGGCAAGGAACCTGAGGTCAAGGTTTTTAATAGGTGACACAAGCGAATCTCCTTACTACACTGGGCACAAATTCCCTTCCTTTGGGAAAGGATCAATAAGGAGAATTCAAACCGCTAAGGAGGTAAGAAATGACCCTGAGTAAGCAGATTGATCTCAATTCAGATGTAGGAGAAAGCTTTGGAATTTACAAGCTCGGCTTGGATGAGCAGGTCATCCCGCTGATCAGTTCGGCCAACATCGCATGCGGGTTCCACGCAGGTGATCCGGCCGTGATGAAGCGCACTATCTCGCTGGCCAAAGAAAATAACGTCGGGGTGGGTGCCCACCCCGGTTTTCCCGACCTCATGGGATTTGGCCGGAGAAATATGGATGCCACTTTAGAAGAGATCAAAGACTATGTGACCTACCAGGTTGGCGCCTTGCAGGCATTTGCCTCCCTGCAAGGGGTAAAGGTCCAACATGTGAAACCACACGGCGCACTTTACAACATGGCGGTTAAGGATACCGGGATCTGGGAGGCCGTCGCCGAAACCCTTAGAGGTCTCGACAAGGACCTTATTCTTGTGGCCCTGGCAGGGCCCAACCGAAGGGAACTTGAGGCCATCACCGGCCGCCATTCTCTTCGCATCGCCTTTGAATTCTTTGCCGACAGGACGTACAACCCGGACGGTTCCCTTGTATCCCGCAGAAAGGAGGGGGCCGTGCTGCACGATCATGAGCGGGTAGCCGAAAGGGTCATCAGGATGGTCACCGAAGGGGTGGTGATAGCCATTGACGGGAGCGAGATCGGCCTTGAGGCAGACACCATCTGTGTCCATGGAGACAATCCCGTTGCCGTTGCCCTCATCAGGACCATAAGGGAGTCCCTCTCCTCCTCGGGAATTTCGGTAGCCCCTGTCGGCACCTTCTTATAGGCCCTCAGCGTGCTGTACGAGAGCCCCTCATATCGCATCATGGGAGACGGTTCCGCCCTGGTTGAACTGGGCGACGAGATCAGCCCGGAAGTCAACCAGCGGGTCCGCGAACTCTTCATCTCGCTGAGGATTCATCCCATCAAAGGGGTGGTGGCAACCGTTCCAAGTTACCGATCCCTCCTACTGATCTTTGATCCGCTCAGGCTCACCTTGCCATTGCTCCAGGAGAGGGTCGAGCACCTCTTGGGAACAATGGACCCTTCTCAGCTACCCGAGCCAAGGACTGTGGAAATCCCGGTGGTATACGGAGGTCAACTTGGCCCTGACCTGGAGTGGGTGGCCGGGTATCATGACATCACCCCTGAAGAGGTGATTCGGCTGCACACAGGATCAACCTATCGGGTCTACATGATCGGATTTATGCCAGGGTTTCCTTACATGGGAGAACTGCCGGAGGCCCTCAATACCCCCAGACGATCAACCCCTCGCACCTCGGTCCCCCAGGGATCCGTGGGATTGGCACTAAAGCAGACAGGGGTATACCCCTCCAGGAGCCCGGGGGGGTGGCAGATCATAGGCTGGACCCCATTCAGGCTGTTTGATGCCCGGAACTGGCCGCCGGCAGCCCTGGAGATGGGGGATCAGGTGAGGTTCTTCGCCATCAAAGAGGAGGAAACGGGGCGTTGGCAGCAGTAGAGACATTGGAAGTCCTCTCTAAGAGCCCTCTGACCACGGTCCAGGACCGCGGGAGGGTCGGATTTGGGCATTACGGGGTTCCCCCTTGCGGGGCGCTGGACTCCTTTTCCCTGAGGATCGGGAACCTCCTCGTCGGCAACTCGCAGGACGAGGCCTGCCTGGAGATCACCGTGATGGGGCCCAGGATAAAGGCCCTTACCGACACGGCAATAGCTGTTACAGGCGCCGATCTTCAACCCCTGATCCATGGGGAGCCCCTGGAGATGTGGCGCTCCCATGTCCTCTGCAAAGGGGAAGTCCTTTCTTTCAAAGGACTCAGGAGCGGTTGCCGTGCCTACCTGGCCATAGGCGGGGGTATAAGCGTAACAAGCATAATGGGGAGCAAGTCCACCAACCTCTCTGCCCAGTTCGGGGGCCTCGAAGGGAGACCCCTTCGCCCGGGAGACGTGCTCCTCTCCGAATCGCCTCACCTTCATCTAAAGACAAAAGGGGCCGCCCTCGATCGGGAACTGATCCCTCCTCTACTTCAGGACTGGGCCCTACGTGTAATCCTGGGTCCCCAGGATGATGATTTTCCCGCTGAGGCAATAGAGCGGTTCCTCCACTCTCCTTTCAAAGTAACGCCACGCTCCGATCGGGCAGGCATCCGGCTCTCGGGCCCGGCCTTAGAGACCAAGAGTGGCCTGAAGGAGTCGATCATCTCAGAGGGGGTTGTCACGGGAACCATCCAGGTGCCGGGGGATGCACAGCCGATCATCCTGCTGGGAGAGACGGTAACCGGGGGGTACCGGAAGATTGCCACCGTAATTTCGGCCGACCTCCCCCTTCTGGGGCAACTCAAACCCGGAGACACGGCCCGTTTTTTCAGGGTCTCCTTGGAGGAGGCCTATCAGGCCATCAAGAAAATGGAGGACACTATCGAGGGATTCAAGAAGAGAGTGCAGGGCATGAATGAGCCTTAGAATCTATAGCTATCTATAGACGGGTTCTTGGACCTCAACCGAGTTTCTTAATAATCCGATCCCTTCTATCTCGCATTCCACGACATCTCCTGCGGCAAGGTATTTCTTTGTACTGAAAGAAGTCCCTGTGGGCGTGCCTGTTGCGATGACATCTCCGGGTTCCAGGGTGACAAGACGTGAGAGTTCGGAAACGATCTGCGGGATCTTAAAGACCATCTCCTCCCCGGTGCTGTCCTGGCGAAGCTCGCCGTTTACCCAGAGACGCAACCTGAGGCGGTGCGGGTCCCTGATTTCATCTTTCAAGGCGATCCATGGCCCCATGGGGGCAAAGCTGTCCTGGGCCTTCATGGCGAACCAGTTCACCCGCTGGGTCTCCTCTTGAAATAGATACCCCCGGTCCGATATGTCATTGAAGACCGTATACCCGGCCACATGGTCCATGGCCAGTTCCTTCGGGATATGACGTCCCTTCTTACCAATAACAACGGCCAGTTCCACCTCGTGATCCAGTTTCTTGCAATCAGGAGGGACTACCACCGAATCCCCTGGACCGATGATGGCCGTGGAAGGCTTCATGAAGATCAGAAGGCTCTTGGGCAGCGGGGCATCTTCCACGACCTCTCGTATGTGACTTACGTAATTGCGGGCGAGACACAGAATCTTCGGAGGATCTGAGATCGGGGCGAGGATCTTTGCCTTATCCAGGTCCAATAGGACGTCACGTAGCTCGGCCGGAGCCTCTGATCTTTCTCCCACCTGACCCTGAACCCAGGTCATAACCCGTCGGGCCTCATCCAGGGCGTTGGGGCCCTGGGACAAAAAGCCTTTCATGTCTAGATCAGGAAGCGGTTCTCCCTGTTGGCCTTGCTGCTTCCTAAATAGATGAGTCCCTTTATTCAAGTCAATGAGCCTTTCTCCCCATACGATGCCCAGGCCCTTCCTTTGATCTTGCCTAAACGCAGCTAATTTCATGTCATTCTCCTTTCATGCCTTCTTCAAAATACGCTTTTCCATAGATCCGAGTCAATCCTGAATGGCAGGATCCCAAAGTAGCCAAGGAAGGATTTCAGGAGACCCAGACTGCCCCGGCTAAAGGAAAAACATCGGGCCTTCCCGAGGCCCACCTGGCCGCCGTAACCCCCAAGCGCAAATATTTCAAGGCCTTTCGCTCTTTCGGGCTCCGATTTTCTCTTGACCAAGGCCTCTTTTCTTTATATGAGTTCTCTGGATAGCTGCCTTGCAGCTCACGTCAATCGCCCAGGCTTTTTGGAAGGATCAGTAATATGTACACTGCCAGTGATTTAAGAAAGGGTCTAAAAATCCAGATCGACAACGAGCCGTTTATAATTATAGAATTTCAATTCGCAAAGCCTGGAAAAGGCCAGGCCCTTTATCGCTGCAAACTCAGAAATATGATCACAGGGGCCATTTTCGACTCCACCTACCGTTCCGGAGACACCTTTCAGCCGGCCGACCTGAAACAGCGCAGGATGCAGTATCTTTACAGCCGGGAAAATGAGTTTTGTTTTATGGACATGGGGACCTATGAAGAGGCCTTCCTTTCAGCGGACCAAGTGGGTGATGCCAAGAATTTTCTGACCGATAACCTGGTGGTGGAAGTCCTTCTCTTCGGCAATAGGGCCATAGGGATCACCTTACCCAATTTCGTAAACCTTACCGTTACCAGGGCCGATCCCTGGGCCAAGGGCGATTCTGTTGCCGGCGACACCAAGCCGGTCACGTTGGAGACAGGCTACGTCCTTAGGGTCCCACCATTCATTGAGGAGGAGGACAGGATAACCGTTGATACGCGGACCGGAGAGTATGTCACCCGGGTCAAGGGATGAATTTTCACAAGAGCAACAGAGACTGGCCAAGAGGGGACACTACTTGCGGCTCCGCGCCCGAATGATTCAATCAATAAGGCGCTTTTTTGTTGAGAACGAATATCTGGAGGTAGAAACTCCCTACCTAATTCCTGCCCCCGCCCCTGAGCCCCACATCGATGCGATGAGTTCGGGGGCCTCTTACCTCCATACCTCCCCTGAGTTGTGCATGAAACGGCTGCTTGCGGCCGGCTATTCCAGGATATTTCAGATTAGCAGGTGCTTCAGGCATGGGGAGCGGGGGGACCTGCACCTGCCTGAATTCACCATCCTGGAATGGTACAGGGCCGGGATAGACTATATGGACCTTATGGAGGAATGTGAGAGGCTGATATCGGCAGTATTCAGCGACATGGGCGCAGGGCAAAGCATAGGGTACATGGGCATGCAAATCGGCCTGAAAGATCGTTGGGAGAGACTCTCGGTAAGTGAGGCCTTTGCTCGTTATGCTGACATGAGTCTGGAAAGAGCGCTCGAACGGGGATCTTTCGATGAGGTTATGGTAAACCAGATTGAGCCCAACCTCGGGGTAACCCGCCCGACCTTCCTCCACGACTATCCGGCCTCCTTGGCTGCCCTGTCCAGGTTGAAATCTGACGCTCCCGGATTTGCCGAGAGGTTTGAGATCTACATTGCCGGGCTCGAACTGGCCAATGGCTTCTCTGAGCTGACTGATGTAAAGGAGCAAACAGAGAGATTCGAAGAACAGCAGAGACAGAGGATCATTTTAGGAAAACGCGTCTATCCAATGCCAGAGAGGTTTCTAAGGTCCCTAGAACACATGCCTGAGGCTGCCGGCATCGCCCTGGGGGTGGATAGACTGGCAATGATACTCGCCGGGAGGCCCAAGATAGACGATGTCGTAGCCTTCACACCGGAAGAGGTATAGGATTTGCTTGATTAATGCCTCGTTTCGGGATATAAGAGGTTTAAACAATATATATCTGTAATGCACATCGCCCGTCACCTGTGGGGCAAGTACATCGGATGTTGTATTCTAGAGTGGACAAATGGATTCTGTGGAAATCTCGACACAGCCGGTGCCCAATAACAAGGTCGAAACGCCCAAAAAGCCTTCAGGACCTAGGAGATGTCTCTCTTGCGGGGAATCTCCGATCAAGGCCGGGAGGCGATATTGTTCAACTGCCTGCCGTCAACAAATCAATTGGGTTCTTTCCCTTTCAAAAGGCCTGCTCAAGACCTTTAATGCCAGGTATGCTGCCTTCTCTTTCACCCGTGGACATGTGGTCCTGGATGTACTTCCGGTCTGGTCAAACGGGATTTCCCGCTTTATTTGCAGGAGGAACAATGGTAAGAAGCCTGCTGAAGACCTCAAGAACCTCATCCTTGAGTCAGGGCGTGAATGGCATCACATGGTGGATAACAGAAACTCAAAGAGTTACGCATCCCTTTTTCTGCTCACAAAGAATCATATAAAAGGCATTGATCCCCGAACCATCAAGCCCAATACCAGGGCCCGCCCCAGGCTGTCGAGACATGAAGACAATTGTCTAAAAATTCTCAGGCTCGAGAGGAAAGATCTCTCCTCTGATGGTCATGAGCTCAAGATAAAGGCGGCCTACAAGAAAATGGCCAAGCTCTACCACCCTGACGTGGGAGGGGATGCGGAAAAATTCAGGCAATTAACCGAGGCGCACCAACAGATGCTATTATGGGCACAAAATCCACACTATACATCCAGAAAGGCGCTTCGGGCCAGCTGGTCATATGACGGCTCTACCAACCGCTGGTCGCCCCCCTTATGATCGCCACCGAGATCTCGAGCCCTATTTCCTTTTCAGTCTGTTGATCCTCCTTCGTATCTCCTGCTCAAATCCCCTGTCGGTAGGTCTGTAAAAGACCCTATTCCCTATATTCTCTGGCAGGTATTCCTGCTCCACCCAGCCACCTGGATAGTTGTGGGGGTACCGGTAACCCCGGCCGTAACCCAGACTTTTCATCAATTGAGTAGGGGCGTTCCTGATGTGCAAAGGCACTGCCAGGGGGCCTGAGCCTTCGATTTCCATTTTGACAGCCTTTTCTGCCAGATAAAGGGCATTGCTCTTGGGGGCAGATGCGAGGTATAGAGCAGCCTCTGCCAGGGCCAGCTCCGCCTCCGGAGGCCCCACCTTTTTCCAGGCCTCAAAGGCGGCCAGGGCGACCTGCAAGGCGTTAGGATCGGCCAGGCCAACATCTTCAGAGGCAAATCGGATCATCCTTCGTCCGACAAACAAAGGGTCTTCTCCTGCCTCCAGCATTCGATAAAGCCAGTAAATGGATGCCTGTGCGTCACTCCCCCTCAAGCTCTTATGAAAGGCGGAAATTATGTTGTAGTGCTCCTCTCCATCCTTGTCATAAGGGAATGCCTTGATGTCGAGTGCCTTCTCTACAAGGGCTAGATCAACCCTCGCATAATCACCGCCTTGATTATCAAAGGCGTAGGAAACCGCTGCTTCTAGATTATTCAGGGCCACTCTGGCATCCCCGTGGGAGACGGAAACCAGGTGCTCCAGCGCCTCTGGCGTCATCTCTATATTGAGGTTCCCCAACCCATGTTCCTTGTCCTTATGAGCACGGATCAGGATGGACTTTATGTTCTCTCTTCCCAAGGGATGAAGTATCATGACCCTGGCCCTTGAAAGGAGCGGCGAAATGATCTCAAAAGAAGGATTCTGCGTGGTGGCTCCAATCAAGATTATAAGCCCGTTTTCCACGTGAGGCAGGAAGGCGTCCTGCTGGGCCTTGTTGAATCGATGGATCTCATCTACAAAAAGGATAGACGGCTTACCTGAAACCATCCTGACCCTTTCTGCCTCCTCAATGACCTGTCTCAGATCCTTTACCCCTGAAGTTACTGCGGAAAATGAAAAAAATGAAAGCCTGGCATACTGGCCAACCAGTCTGGCAAGTGTGGTCTTGCCGGAACCGGGAGGACCCCAAAAAATGACGGAAAATATGCGACCGGCCCGGATGGCTCTTGGGAGAATACACTCCGGCCCGAGGAGATGGTCTTGCCCCACCACATCCTCCAGCCTTCTCGGTCTCAGCCTATCGGCCAAAGGGGCCTCAAATTCCCCTGCTGAACTGCCGGTCATGGGTGTCCCTTCGTTGCTAATGCATTGGCAAAAAAGGAAAAGATCGTGTCCATTTGAATCGGTCTGGAAACCACCAGGTCCGCTCCGAGCCTTTTTAAGGCCTCCACGGCCCCCCGCTCCTTTTCAGGATGAACCAAGGCAACGGACAAATCATGATCCAGTTGTCTGATCTTTGGAATAATCCTTGAGGGCTGAAGGTGTCGCATACCTAGGTCACCAATTAGAAGGTCGAACTTGTCTCTCCTCAAAAGTTTGAGCCCTTCCCTAGGCGTGGTGGCAACAGCTACCCTGGCCCCCTTGTTCAGGAATGACTTGAGAAGGAGGTCTTGTAAGACCCCTTGGTCTGAAATGATCAGGACGCGCGAATTTTTTATCCCCGCCTTGATGCCTTTGTACTCTGGGCTTGGCTGAGCAATGGGCAGCCTCACGATGAAGGTCGCCCCCTGCCCTTCGCGGCTGATAACCTCAATATCTCCACCATGGCGAGTAACAATACCAAATGCAAGGCTCAATCCAAGGCCTCGTGACGATCCATCTTTGGTGGTGAAGAAAGGATCGAATATCTTTTCCTTGATATCCTCTTTAATCCCTATTCCATTATCCTGAATGTAGAGGTGTACAAAACCGGAATGCTCTTCTGTGGTCAGATATATTTCGCCACCATCTGGCAGGGCATCCACTGCATTCAGGATAATAGCTAAAACCGCATCCCCTATCTCTTGGGGATTGCCCTCTACTGGCAAGAGGGATCTCAGGTATGTATGGATCTTGATTTTACCATCACCCGCTTCGGCAGTCCTGCTCAACTTGGGCCTATTCAGAGATACCACATCCTGGATGAGTTTACTCATGTCGAAGCGGGAAATCTCAGATGGTTCATTTTTGGTTTTTGTAATACTGCCCAGTTGAGTGGAGACTAGGCTTGCCCTTTCCCAGGCCGCCTCAAGTCTCTTAGCAAAGGGAACCTCCTTCTTATCCTTGGTAGGGCTCCCGTTAAAGAGCGTGGCACTATCACCCAAGGCCGTGAGGAGGCCTTTCAGTTCCCTATTGAGACCTGAGGCCATGCGAACCAGTGAGTCGGTTTTTTGGGCTCGCCGGAGCCTCATCTCTTCCTGTTTCCTCTGGTCCACCCTGAACATATTGACAAGGAATGCCTTGCGTCCGCGGTACCTGGTCTTTCTGACCCGTAAATCATAGCAAAGCCTTTCTCCTTCCCTTGTCACCAGGTAGACCTCATAGTGGTCCTTTAGTGTTCTTGCCAATATTCTTCCCCGCTTAAGATCCGTCATTTGCTCGGTCGAATCAGGTTGAAGGAGCTCCCCAAAATCTCGACCCAAAAGTCCTTCCTCTTCGTATCCGAGTTGCTCTCTTGCGGCCTGATTGGCCAGGATGATCTTGCCTTCCTGGATCAGGACCAAAGCCCCTGGGACTAGATCGAGCAATTCTTCGGTCTCCCGGAGGCTCTTCCTGAAGGTCCTTTTTTTCTTCCTAAGGGCAGCCCGTTCCTCTCGGAGGCCCCTTATTTCGTTCGTAAGCCTCTCAACCCTTTCCTTTAGAATCATGTCTTGCTTGGTACCCATAGGTGACCCTAGTGGCGAGGCCCTCTCCCTCGAAGGGAACGCTCTTGCCCCATTCTTGAAGGCCTTCATCTGGATAGGGCATATATACGGTATGAATAGCCCGGTGGCAAGATTGTACTTACCACATAATGGAAAACGGGCTTGATGATCAGACGCCTATAGGGTATCATAACTTTTGATTGCCTTACAACCGGTAACCTGCGTCGAGGTTTCACGCGGGGTAATAGACCCATGATAAAAGGCGGATAACACTCTGGAGGTTACCCTTCATTTCTCCAAGGTGGCTCCAAACGGGCTGAGGCCTTCTGCGAGGATAAAGTGACAGAGCACTCACCATTTGTTCACCTTCATGTCCACACCGAATATAGCCTCTTGGACGGGGCCATTCGCATTGATCAGATGCTGGAGAAATCTAAGAGCCTCGGCATGGATGCCGTTGCGGTCACAGACCACGGCAACATGTTCGGGGCTGTCCAATTTTATGACCACGCTTACAAGGCCGGCATACAGCCTATCATCGGGTGTGAAATATACGTTGCCCCAGGGGATAGGCGAGACAGGACCCCATCTTCCGATGGAAGCCCGAACGCCTACCACCTGGTCCTATTGGTAATGAACGAAGAAGGATACCGAAACCGGAGCCTGCTCGTAACCTTAGGCTATATTGAGGGATTCTATTATCACCCTCGGGTCGATATGGAACTACTGAGGAAACATAACAAAGGGCTTATCGCGTTTTCGGGCTGTCTAAAGGGCAGTGTACCCTATTTCATCAAGGCTGGACGAACAGGGACTGCCATTGAAAGGGCAAAAGAACTGTCCTCTATCTTTGACAATGACCGGTTTTACCTGGAGGTCCAGGCCAATAACTTGCCCGAACAGATCAAGGTGAACAGGACCCTCAAAGAGTTGTCAAGGGAGCTCTCCATCCCTCTGGTAGCGACCAATGACTGCCACTATATTGAGCAAAAAGATGCGGAGGCACATGACGTGCTCCTCTGCATCCAGACGGGCAAGACCATTGATGATGAAAAGAGATTACGATTTTCCAACAAAGAATTCTACTTCAAGTCTCCCGATGAGATGGCAGAGGCACTCCAGGGATTTGAAGAGGCACTTGAAAACACCTTACAGGTTGCCCGTCTCTGCCAGTATGGAATGGAATTTGGCCAGTACAAGTATCCGGTATTTCAGGTACCTGAGAACCGAACCCTAAATGAGATCCTGGTCGAAGAATCTACAGCCGGGCTCAAAAAGAGACTATCTGAGATGGAGGAAGAGCAAGGCACCCTCTCCGCAGAAGTCGTTCGCGAATACAAGGAAAGGCTCGATTATGAGCTGGATATCATCCAGAACATGGGCTTTTCAGGCTATTTTTTGATCGTTGCTGATTTTGTCGAATACGCCCGCGGCTGTGACATACCTGTGGGCCCTGGCCGAGACTCAGCGGCCGGTTCTCTCGTGGCCTATTGTATGAATATAACAAACCTTGACCCTATCCGGTACGGCCTCCTCTTTGAGAGGTTCCTCAATCCCCAGCGCATAAGCATGCCTGATATCGACATCGACTTCTGCATCAACGGCAGGGATGAGGTCATCCGATACGTCTCCGAGAAATATGGCCGTGATAACGTCGGTCAGATCATAACATTCGGGACCATGAAGGCCAGAGGGGCCATTAGAGATGTGGGCCGAAGCCTCAATATACCCCTAGCGGAGGTGGACCGCATTGCAAAGCTGGTGCCTGAGAGGCTGGGGGTGACCCTGGAAAAGGCCGTCGAAGAAGAACCTGAGCTGAAAATCCTTGAGGAAAAGCATGGTCCGACAAAAAAACTCCTTGAGATATCAAGGTCCATTGAAGGACTGGCCAGGCATGCATCCACCCACGCCTCCGGGGTAGTCATCTCTGACAGGCCCCTTGTAGAGTACCTGCCCCTTTTTAAAGGCTCAAAAGACGAGATAATGACCCAGTATACCATGGGCCAGATTGAGAAGTTGGGCCTCATAAAGTTCGACTTCTTGGGACTCAAGACCTTGACGGTCATCAAACACGCCCTCAGGCTTATAGAAGAGACCACAGGGGAGCGGATCGACATTGAGAGAATCCCCCTAGATGATGAGGCCACCTACCAACTTGTAAGCGAGGCAAGGACGACCGGTGTATTTCAATTGGAGAGTTCAGGGATGAAAGATATCCTGAGGAGGCTAAAGCCAGAGGTCTTCGAAGATATGATTGCCCTGGTTGCCCTTTACAGGCCCGGCCCTTTGGGCAGCAATATGATTGACGAATTCATCAATGGAAAAAACGGGAAGGCCAAGGCCAAGTATCTGCTTCCCCAGCTTGAGTCCATCCTGAAAGAGACCTATGGCGTAATATTATACCAGGAACAGGTCATGAAAATCGCCCAGGTACTGGCCAAGTATACATTAGCCGAGGCCGACGAGCTCAGAAAGGCCATCGGGAAAAAGAAACCTCAGGTGATGGCCAAACACAGGGCCCGCTTTATCGAGGGGGCGACCGAAAATGGCGTTGCCCCGGTAAGAGCGGAGAAGCTCTTTATGCTTATAGAGAAATTTGGCGGTTACGGGTTCAACAAGTCCCATTCTGCCGCCTACGCGATGATCGCATATCAGACTGCCTATCTAAAGGCCCACTATCCGGTACAGTTTATGGCCGCCCTCCTGACCCAGGATATGGGCAACCAGGACAAGACCATCAAGAACATTGCGGAGTGCCGGGAGATGGGGATCGAGATCTTGCCCCCGGATATTAACGAAAGCCAGGCAGACTTCTCAGTAGTAGGCGGGAAAATCCGTTTTGGGCTCGCTGCGGTCAAGAATGTGGGCCTGAAGGCCATGGAGTCGGTCATTGAGGAGAGGGAGAGGCACGGGCCATTTCGTGACCTGGTGGAGTTCTGCAAAAGGATAGAGGGATCAAAGGTCAACCGCAGGGTCCTTGAAGGCCTGATCGAGTGCGGGGCACTTGATTTTACCGGGATCTATAGATCCAGGCTCTTTGCTGGACTTGATGACGCGCTTAGGATCAGCGGTGCCAACCATGATCCCAATCAGCTGAATATATTCGGGTCCCTTGATTCGGGAGATGGAGTAAGCGGGGATTTCTTCGAGTTTCCCGAGATTGACGAATGGGAGGAAAGGGACAGGTTGAGGAGAGAAAAGGAGGCCCTCGGCTTTTACATCACAGGTCATCCCCTGGCAAGACTGCGCAATGAGATAAGGAGATTAAATGCAACGGATATTCAGGATATCTCCTCACTACAAGACAGGAGCCAGGTCAAAATCGTTGGCGTGGTTGAAAGCCTGAAGATAAAAAGAACCAAGAGAGGCGACAAGATGGCCAACATAAATGTGGAGGACCTCTCAGGTTCTATTGAGGCAGTCATATTTCCCGACCTCTTTAATCGAATCGCGCCCATACTCAAGGGTGACGACCCTATTTTGATCACCGGAACAGTGGAAATAGGCGAGAACTCGGCGAAGATACTTGCCCAAGACCTTGCTACCCTTGAATCAGTCCGACAAAAGGCAATAGAGGCAATACAACTCACTCTTGATTATGACAGCATATCCAGGGAACTCCTGAAAGATTTGGCGGATGTGGTATTCAGATATCCGGGAGACTCAAATCTTTTCTTCAAGGTAGATATGCCCGAAGGCAAAGAGGTAATAATCTCCGCCCACAACCGCTTCAAGGTCCTTCCCTCCGAGAAGCTCATATCAGAGATCGAGGCAGTGATCGGGAAAAGAGTTTCCTTGATGTAGCTATTTATTGGATGTGATCGGGTTAGAGTCTTAGATCAAGAGACTCTCCCAGATAAAAGATAAGTGCACAAGCCCCATTTAATTATGCCATGATTCAACTAAATGACATAGTCAACCAGGTACTTGAGAACTGCTCCATATGCGATTCACGTCATTCGGGTCTCTACTCGGTCTGTGGCCTCGCCCTTCGGCTGCGTGATCTATATAAGTGGGAAAAAGGGTTAGATCCGTGGGTAGAAAAGGATTCCTCTGAGATCCTGGAATGGATCGGTGAAAAGGAGGAAGAGTGGGACAGGGTCGAAGGAGAGGACTTTGTTGAAATAACAATCCTTGGCAACACTTACGCCCCGTTCGATTCCTCGGGCATCAACGCCGTCCTGGAGCCACATAGTCTTTTCTATGGCGCCGGGTATGTCTACAGCATGAGACCCACCTTTTTCTTGGCCACCCTTGAAGACAAGAAAGAGATAGACGGACGGCCTGTATATATCCTCGGACGGGAACTGGCCCGTGACCTGATAACCGTCCCAGCCTTAACTCAGGGTGAATGCATACTCATCCGAAAGGAGTCTGCAAGGCTCTTCTTATGGGATCAGATGTTTTTTATCAAGAAGTCAGGTAGAGATGCCCTCAGATTCGCCCTGCAACATTGTGGGGTCAACGGCCAGGACCCAGGGGAGCTACAGAGAAATATTACAAGGATCTCTGAAGACCAAATTGAAACCTACATATACCACGAGTTGGGGGAAATTAAGGACCCCATCTTTGACCGTGAGACCTGGAGGGAGATTATCGCTACTTTCCCTCACACGCCAATCGAACTACTGGCCCGGACCGTGAAGGATATCCTTGCCGATACCAATGAATACGGTACCCTTCGACACATTGTAAGGGAACGTAAGACAGCCTCCCTCGGATTCTATGTAGCCTTTCTCGACGGCCTGAGAAAAGAGCTGATTCCTCACTTGATAGACGCCTTCAGACAGTTTACTCTAACGCGTGACTGGCAGATTATTGAACAGGCTACTGCTGATAGCTTCAATACTGCCAGATATTATGCCGATGCCATTTGCAGCATCTTCCAGGAAGGAAAAGAAAAGAATGGCATGAAATGGACACAGGATGAGATCCAAAGGCGCATATTGAGGCCCCTGGGCCTAACCCCTTCCTAGAAACCGAGATCCTCGTTTATCAGGACGATCTTTACCCTCCCCTTGGGAAAGCATTTCTCGGTAATGGTCCAGGTGTTACATATGCGCTCGGGGCTGTTGCACTCCTCACAATATGAAGTCTTGAGACAGGGCGTCTTCATATTCAGCCGCATGGCATTGACCGGTGCCGCATAGTTCTTGATGCGCATCATGGCCTCATCCAGATCTCCAACGATCTTGTTTCTCCCCACCAGGATTACTACGGACCTTGGACCAAATGTTATGCCCCCTATCCTGTTGCCGGTCATATCCAGGTTGACGAGCTGGCCAGACTCCGTAATGGCATTTGTTCCAGTAATGAACAGATCCACGAGGAGGGCCCGCCTTCGCCGCTCTAGCATCTCGTCCCGGGGGATGGTCCTATCGAAGGTATCCAGGATCTCGATACCGGGATCCTCTTTGATGGCCTCGTAGAGACCTGTTGCCAAGAATGTCATGGAGCCGCCCCAGGAGACACTCTTGGGCCCTATCTTTGGAAGGATCTCTTCAAGTACAATCCTCTTGGCCTCAGAGGCGCTATCTGCCAAATAGACCTCAAAGTGATTCTCCTCCAATTCACCCTTTAGATCGGCCAGGCGGGTCCTCCAGTAATTGTTGATAATTTTTTCCATATCGTACTCCTTTACTTTTTAGATTCTTTCCCGTTCAATCTGATAGATTGTCTCTGCTCCTCTCTCAATTGACGATGAAGCCCGGCAAAGCTTTCCGGGGCCTTCCTCTCAAAGCGACGTCTGATAGAGATGGCCCCTGCAGGGCAAGAGACTGCGCATACCCCGCAGCCTATGCACCAGTTGAGGTCCACCAGTGCCTTATCATCCACCAACTTCACGGCATCCACAGGACATATTTCCTCGCATGCCCCGCAGCCTATGCATTCCTCCCGATCTGTTTCACGTGTGAAATAGACCGCCATCAAGGTGTCGCGAGGTATCCTTCGTCGCCTTATTATGCCAACGTTCCAGCAGTAGTGTCCGCAGCAGTTGCATGTATGTTTGATGCCTCCTTGGGCATTGTCCACCATGTGGACCAGACCCTCCTTCTCACAATTCTCAAGTATG
This sequence comes from Pseudomonadota bacterium, assembly GCA_043808585.1. Classification (GTDB taxonomy): domain Bacteria; phylum Desulfobacterota; class DSM-4660; order Desulfatiglandales; family Desulfatiglandaceae; genus CAYVMN01. The sequence goes on from JAZDES010000002.1 coordinate 33,632, forward strand.
TGCCTGGCCTCATCCCTGGAGATCTGACGGGCAAGCCCTCCTGATATCACGAACTCGGCCATCTCGTCGTACTTGATGCAGACCTCAAGGCTGTGCCGGCAATCTGTCCTCCCAAGGATAGTGGCTGACATCCTGCAGGGGCAGTGAGCCAGGGCTATCTTTGTCGCAGCATCCACTATTGGTCCTATCTCTTCGTGGGGCAAGACCCCTTGCATCGGCACATCTACAGCCAGATTGGCCGGACTGTACTTATAGGTCTTTGTAGGAACTCCGCCGTAGACCTTCCCGGTAGTAGACACAGAAAAATATTTGAGTACCACCTCGGCCATCTTCCTGGCACGCTCATCCCTTCTGCCGCCCCAGAAAAAGGTCTGGGGCACACCGTAACCCACCTGCAGCAGCGAATAGCCCCTGGACCCGGTCCTGGTAAGGCCTGTGAAGATCATGTTGCGGCTGGAAAGGGCCCCCAGTGCCCTTTTAACCTCTTCCTTTGAAAGGTCCGAGCGCGAGGCTATCGTCTCCATATCCACCACTTCAAGGGGGATCAGATCGTTAGGTATGGCTAGGGCGACCCTGGCCTCGACCGGGTCAAACATCTCTTTTAAAAGGTCGATGAGGGCCTCATTATATGGATATCCCATTATGAGGTCTTCGAGGTGCTTGGCAAGACGAACGTATATATCTTCCATGTTTCTATCTCCTAACCCGTAAACCGGAGAATTGAAAATCTAAGATTGAAGATTGGCGATCGGCGGGACTGGCTTCGCCTTTTCATGAGCAAGTAATTGATGTCGTCTGACAAAGAGGCGACCCGTCTTGGTTCGTTGAACTATCATATAAGTTCTTGGTAAGTCAAATAGAGAAAAATCCTCAACATTTAATCCCTGGCCAAATCCAGCAGCCTGCCGCTGATTTTCCGTTGCAGACCTGAAACGAATTTACAAATTATGTAATACTTTAGCGCTTTGAAAACACTGAGGACTAAGATGACAGACCGTGAGGGTCTTTTTTCCAAAGGACGTAACCCAAATTCTTCACAGCCTGTGGCACGCCCCCTTACCTTTAAATACAGTTTCTGCCAGGCAGGGGAGAGGGCTCTTCATAGGGACATCCTCTTATGGGGCTGTTCCGTAACGAGGTTCAAGACCTCACTGCCGTTCTATGGAGTGATGCCGTCCTTTACGTCCTTTTGAAAAAAGACCCTCGCGGTCCTCTGCCTTTCTTTCAAAACGCTAAAGTGTTACGATTTTCTAACATGAGTCCTTCTTGGATCTTGATTTCAATTGGTGATTTAAAGAGGTTGAGGTAAGCGATGTTAGTTCGGGAAATAGACCTGGGTCCCATACGACCTCCGAGCGAAGGAGGGAGCAACTCTCTCCTCATACGGGCTACGAGAAACTGTCCATGGAACAGGTGCACCTTTTGTTATGGATCAAGCTACAATCACGAGAAGTTCCAGCTGCGCACTGTTGAGGAGATAAAGAGGGACATAGATACAGTCGGTCAGATCAAAGAGATGATCCTGGAGGCGTCAACAGAATCCGGTTCCGCCGGAAGAATAGATGGATCAGTTCTTAGGTTCATCACTAAGAGTGGGAAAGGCATCACATCGAGCCCCACCTTTGCAACCGTCTTTTACTGGCTGGCCTCGGGGGGGAAGACCGTGTTCCTGCAGGACGCGGACTCTCTGATCATGAAGACACCTCAGCTGATCGAGGTATTGGACTGCCTGAAAAAGGCCTTTCCTTCCATCGAACGGATCACCTCCTACGCCCGGGCAAAGACCGCCTTTAAGAAGTCTGCCGAGGAGTTGAAGGAACTGAAAGAGGCAGGTCTCACGAGGCTTCATGTGGGTCTCGAGACAGGAGATGATAATCTACTAAAAAAGGTCAAGAAGGGGATAACAGCACAGGAGCAGATAGGGGCCGGGAGAAAGGTGGTCAACGCGGGGATGGAACTCTCCCTTTACGTAATGCCCGGCCTTGGTGGCCTTGACTTATCGATGGAACATGCAAGGCATACGGCGCAGGTACTAAACGAGATCAATCCCGCATTCATCCGATCCAGACCCTTTGTCCCGAGACCCGGGACTCCCATGTTAGATGAATTCAGGGAGGGAACTCTCAGGCTCCTGTCGCCCCACAGCATCATTCGGGAGATCGGCATGCTGGTGAGTGACCTCACCGTCAGATCTAGAATCTGCTTCGACCATGCACTCAATCCCTGCTGGCGGTCTGAATTCAGCGCTGTGCCCCTGCTCATTCAGGCCTATGACGGCTACCAACTTCCCGAGAGGAAGGAAGAAATCCTGAACATCCTGGATAAGGGCCTATCAATCGACGAGACCAAGTATATCCGCTCGGAAGATTTGATTTACGCTACGCTGTAACCCGCTTGCCCCTTATCCTTTCGTAATCGCGGTACCCGCCGAAGAGGACCAAAACCCCGCCTTTACAAAGTGAGTGGGGTTTTGTTTTAGATTGGGTTTTTGATTGGAAATGAATTCAGAAAAGCAATGCGCGTTATACAGCCCATCCTTCATCTTAATGGCCGCGGCTAACCTGTTTATTGTATCCAGTTTCGGCAGCTTCTTTCTCTTTCCCCTATTCATTACGAGCCACGGTGGCACCAAAGCAGACATAGGGATTATTATGGGGACAGCCGTGCTATCCTCAGTCCTGTGTCGTCCCTGGGTCTCCGAGATGACCGATAGAATTGGGAGAAAAAGGTGCTATACCATCGGGTGTATACTCATGAGCCTCCTGCCTCTTTCCTATCTCATGCTTAGGGGTGAGTTGGCCCACTTTTACTTTCCCCTTATTCTTATAAGGCTCTTACACGGTATCGGGCTGGCCATCTGTTTCACATCCGCGTTTACCTATATTGCAGATATCGTGCCCAAGGTGCGTCTAAATGAAGGGATCGGGATGTTCGGCGTCACGGCCCTTGTCGGGATGGCCGTCGGGCCCGCCGTTGCAGAGATCATCATCAGAGAACTCGGCTTTACAGGCTTTTTCTTAAATGCCGCAGTAATGGCTACCGCTGGGCTCTTGCTTCAGCTCCCCCTGAGAGAGTCATATGTGCGTACCTCCAACGATTCCGGGGAGGGTTTTTTCTCTGTGCTAATGAAGAGAAAGATCTTGATCGTGGCATTACTCTCGGTTCTGTTTGGCTTCGGCCTGGCTGCCTCGGGCAATTTTGTCTCCCCATTTGCCAACGAGCGACATCTTACATTTATTTCTCTTTACTATATCTCGTATTCTTCAGCGGCCATAATAACAAGGTTTCTTGGGGGCAGGCTTGCAGACAGGGTGGGGGAAGAACGGGTGATCCCTTATGCGCTTTTCCTGACAGGTGCAGGATTTCTGGTTCTGGTTTTTCTAGGGGGAAAGACGATCCTGGCCGTATCCGGTCTTATGTCCGGTTGTGGACATGGCCTCCTTTTTCCCTGCCTCAACTCATTGGCCATTCGAAAAGAGCCTATCGGCATCCGTGGAAAGATCACCGGTATCTTTACCGGGGGAATCGATGCAGGGGCCTTTTTGGGGTCCGTCCTCCTGGGCTACGTCGGGGAGTGGGCAGGCTTCCGGATGATTTTTCTTGGAGCGGCCCTTGCCTTGCTGACCGGGTTGTTGGTCTACAGGTTCAAGGCCTCACAATTTCTGACAATGGTCAATCATCAGTAGTGAATCAGGAGGGGAGGAGGGGTGCTTGGAGGAGCAAGGAGCACCAAGTGGCATGGGAGTGAGTCATGGGACTTAGAAAGTACGATTTTGGGAAATTCTTCAATCCCAGGAGCATCGCCATCGTTGGTGTACCGAGGGAGGGTTACCGATTCGGGGGAACCAGTTTTCTGAAGAAGCTTCAGGAATCCGGATTTAGGGGACAGCTCTATCCGATAAACCCAAAGGCAAGCGAGATCCAGGGGCTCAAGGCCTATCCAGATCTCTCGGCCCTGCCCGAGGCGCCTGACCTGGCCATTGTGTCCGTTGCCGCAAGGTTGGTACCCTCCATCCTGGAGGAATGTGCCCGAATCGACCTGAGACATATCCACATCCTCTCATCAGGGTTCAAGGAGACAGGGACAGGGGAGGGGATAAGGCTTGAGAGAGAGATAAGGTCTATTTCCAAGGAAAGGGGATTGCTGGTAATAGGCCCCAACTGCATGGGGCCCTATTGCCCATCCTCCGGTCTTACCGCGTGGGGGGCCATACCCGGTCTCGATGGGCCTCTCAGCATTATTTCCCAGAGCGGGGGCATCACACAGCGCCTTACCGAATATGCCTGCTCGCTGGGAATCGGTGTGAGCAAGGCGGTGAGTTTCGGTAATGGAGCGGTCCTGGATAGCTGCGATTATCTTGAGTATATGGCAGAAGAAAAAGAGATACGGGTGATCGCCATGTACCTGGAAAGCGTCCAGGACGGCCGCAAATTTTTGCGTCTTGCAAGGGAGGTGGCGAAAGAAAAGCCCATTGTCCTCTGGAAAGGGGGAGAGAGCGAAGCGGGGGCTGCGACTGCGGCCTCACATACAGGGGCGATGTCTGGAGAGGAGAGGGCCTGGGAGGGCTTTTTTCGCCAGACAGGGGCAATTCGGGTGCGCTCAATGGAGGAGTGGGTGGATACGGTCATGACCATGACCCTGCTTACCTTGCCTGGGGGGAAGGGTGTTTTTCTGATAGGCGGTGGGGGAGGGAATAGTGTGGCCTACAGCGACGTCTGCATCCGGGAAGGACTTGATGTGCCCCGGCTTTCGGATGACACCATGGTTGAGCTCCGGAAGAGGGTGCCGATTGCAGGCTCCATAGCGGGTAACCCCCTCGACATGTTTAGGACATTCCAGGATTCTGCCTATCTGGCTGGGATTCTGGAGCTTGGTTATGAGGACCCCAACGTTTCCATGGTCATAGTGGATCGGCTTATACCCAGAAAGGCATTCCACCTTCCCGATCTGCCGGACTCAACACCCGAGATAATCAGATACTTGAAAGACAGGCATGACAAGAAGCCGACGGTATTTATTGTTGAATCAGGAGGTGGGGACCCGGATCTGGCGGCGCAGGGGGCGGTCATGAGGAGGCAGTTTTGCGAGTCCGGAATCCCGGCCTTCCCCTCACTCAAGAGGGCAGCAAGGGCATTGGCACATCTCTTTCAATGGTCACAAAACAGAAAACCCCACCCCCCAAACCCTCGCTGAATTCGCCTTTATTTCGCAACGACCTCTTGCGGCAGCCTCCTTGTGAGGATATCCACGGCTTCCTCTACCATCTCTTCGAGAACCTGGCGGGCGGGTTTAATCTCTGTAATGAGCCCTGAGATCTGCCCTGCGAGGCCACCCACATAGTCTGTCATATTGGCCTCAATAAAGCTCCAGAGAAGCGCAGAGGAGATCAGGACCTGGTTGGGGAAGGGAATGGGTTCAAGCCCCGATTCGTCCCAGAGCCGATGGAATTTGTTTAGGCTCGCTCGTAAGGTCTTACCGGTGTAAGCCGTACTGACGCGTGTCCCTTCGTCGTTGGACTGAAGTATACGCTCTTTATTGGTATCCAGGGCACCGCCCTCGACGGTTGCCAGAAAGCGGGTGCCAACCCAGACGCCCACACAGCCCATGGCCAATGATGCTGCAAGTCCCCGGCCGTCCCCGATGCCACCGGCGGCCAAGACCGGCACGGGAGACGCTACATCGATGACCTGGGGCAGTAAGGCCATGGTTCCGATTCTACCCGTGTGCCCACCTCCCTCGTGACCCTGGGCCACCAGGAGATCCACCCCAGACTCTGCTATGCGACGGCCATTCTTTACATTGCCTGTGATCCCCAGCACCTTCATTCCCACGCTATGAGCTTCCTCAACCATGAAGCCGGGATTTCCGAGGCCCGCGCAAAATAGGGGTACCCTCTCCTCGATACATACCTTGATGGACTCCTGGGGTCGCATGGTGGTCGTATTCAATCTGACCATAACATCAACGTCCGGGAGATCCAATTCCTCCTTCACCTTTTTGATCCACTCAAGATGGGGCTTGGGGAGCATCTCCAGGACCTGGCTGAGGGGCAATTCCGTAACCCCTTCCCCTTCCATGCCTTTGCGGGTGTCCAAGCGTTTGGGGAGAAGCAGATCAACCCCGTATGGTCTGTCCGTCAGTGCCTTGATCTCCCGAATGGCGTCTCGAAGCTCATCGACCGTGAATCCGCTTCCCCCAAGGACCCCTAACCCGCCGGCCTCGGAGACGGCCACGACCAATTCCACCGGCGCCCCGGTCTTCTCTCCGATCAAAGTTGGCCCCATTCCTGCGCTCAGGATCGGGTATTCGATGCCCAAAATATCACACAATCTGGTCTTCAGTACTCTCTTTCCCATAAGACACTCCTTTCAGCTTAATTGCATCTTCTGTAATAGTTTGAAAAAAGTGGTGAGTCGCGTGGCCGACCGCGAGGGTCTTTTTTCCAATGGACGTAACCCAAATTCTTCACAGCCTATGGTACGCCCCTTTACCTTTAAATATCCCGATGTAATCGGGACACAGGCAGGCGAGAGGTTTCTTCATAGGGACATCCTATCATGGGGCTGTTCCGTGACGAGTTTCAAGACCTCACTGCCGTTCCATGAAGTGATGCCGTCCTTTACGTCCTTTGGAAAAAAGACCCTCGCGGTCCTCTGCCTTTCTTTCAAAACGCTAAAGTGTTACCATCTTCTCAATAAATAGGGATGAATGCTTTGCTATAGCCGAAACCATCAACCTTGAACCATGAACTTTGGAACTTTGAACCTGAGTAGCTACGCAATCAATTCTAACTCAAGCATTACTTGCCTTTGAACAAGGGCCTTCGTTTCTGGATAAAGGCCGCTTGCCCTTCCTTCAAATCTTCGCTCCTGATCGCCTCTTCAATGAGTTGGTCGGCCTCCTGTCGATCCTCTTTTCTCATGGTCTCTGAACCGACAACCATATTCAAGATCCTCTTTATACCCCTGAGGGATAGGGGGGCATTTCCTGCGATATCTTCTGCCAACTCATAGGTAAATGACTCAAGTTCCGGCCTGGGGACCAGGTAATCCACCAGTCCCAGCTCTTTGAGTTTTGCAGCATCGTAGGTGCGAGCCGAGAAGAATATCTCTTTGGTACTTGATAGTCCTATGGTTTGGATGAATCGCCTCAGGCCTACAGGAGAATAAACCAGCCCTATTTTGGCAGCAACCATACCCATCCGGATATCATCAACCGCAATTCGAATATCGCATGAGACCGCCAAATCGCACGCCCCTCCGAAGGCCGATCCATTCAACATCGCTATGACCGGATAGGGGTAGTTCACTATGTGTTGAATGGCCGATTCAAAGGGGATTCGGTCCTTCAGATTTTTCTTGATTTCGGGGCTGATATTGGTCGGCAGGGCGGTGATGTCGTATCCGGAAGAGAACGCCTTATCCCCGGCTCCTCTGATGACCAGGGTCCGGATGGTATCGTCCCTTGAAAGTTCCACTAAGGTCCTGGAAAGCCTTACGAGTAACTCCGGTGAAAGGGCATTTCTTTTTTGAGGTCTGTTTAAGACCAGGGTACAAACATTTTGTTTTTTCTGGACAAGGAGTATTTGGTCTTCCATTATCTCGGATCTGTCTCTGGGACTATCTGCCAGGGAGAATAAAGCAAGCCTGGAATGGGCGGAATACTAAAACGGTTGATTACTAAAGTCAAATGGGCAAAAGCCTCATTCTTGCCCACAGGCACTTCAAGTGATAGGCTGTATTGATTATGGACCTTTTCAAATATTATGAATGCTGTAACCTTTGCCCCCGTTCCTGTGGCGTCTCCAGGTCAAAGGGGGGTGAAAAGATACGCCTGGGGTATTGCGGCGAAGAGGATCAGATTCGGGTCGCGTATGTAGGCCCCCATTTTGGAGAAGAGCCACCGATTACGGGCAGTAAAGGTTCAGGCACCATCTTTTTCAGCGGGTGTACCCTTAGATGCTCCTTCTGTCAGAATTATCAGATCTCCCGTGGGGGGCTTGGCACGAGGACAAGTGTTGAAAAGGTGGTCAAAAGGGTTTTGGGCATGGTCAAGAGCTATCATGTCCACAATATCAATCTTGTGACCCCCGACCATTTCTATCCGCATGTCTTCCGGCTCGTATCCTTGTTGAGAAAAGAAGGCCTCGATCTCCCTATGGTTTACAATCTCTCGGGCTACCAGTCAGTAGAGATGCTGAGGCTGGCCGAAGGGCTTGCAGATATCTATCTTCCCGACTACAAGTACTCTGATTCGTCCCTGGCCGCTAAGCTGTCAAGGTGCCCGGACTATCCGATGGTAGCCCTTGAAGCCATTGTAGAGATGGTCAGACAGAAGGGCTTTCTGGATTCCTTTTTGACAGGCAGCGACATTGCGATGAGAGGGGTCCTGGTGAGACATCTGATCCTGCCGGGAAATATCGACAATTCAATAAAGGCCTTGACAAGCCTCTTTGTGGAATTTGGAAGGGGGCTTCCTGTCAGTATTATGTCGCAATACCATCCGGCCTTGCAACAGGAGGACAAGTCATTGAATCGCCCGCTTACCGGTGAGGAATTTGGGGAGGTCTACACCCATGCAAAGGAGCTTGGTTTTGAACATCTCTTTGTGCAGTTTCCCAAAAAAGCCCCTGGGCGCGGTAATGTGGCTTCTCGGTTTCTGCCCGATTTCCGGCAGGCAGAACCCTTCGGTTAGAATCTTAGTTTATGGCTTCTATGCAAGATGTGAAGATGTTTTGTCAAAGCTAACCCTTTTGATTCATTGACAATAAGGTTTCAAGTGTCGGGTGTCAGGATTTGGGGTTTGCTGAAACCTGAACACTGGGCACTGATTTGGTTGCGGCCGAAGGTCTGCATTGGAAATTGGTTCGCTCTCTTCCCGAATTCATTTTTCTCTTCATGCAAGAGACAGGCATCCGGAAATACTCTACCGGGGTAGGCAAGTGATGCCAGGTTCTCAGACCCCCACATTTGATGTGACCATGACATATCACAGCGAGGGCTTAAACTTCCCTCCTGAGGATATCGCACGTTTT
>JAZDES010000003.1:0-13323 GCA_043808585.1 Pseudomonadota bacterium
GAATTGTCCGAGGTACGCTTCAACCGCTCTCTGCTTTGATTATCCAGTGATGGGCAATCCTCAGGCCCTTTCACTCCTTCTGCAGCTAGGACGGAGAATACCATACAGGTAGGCTGGCCGCATTCCTGACAGTTTGTCCTGGGCAAGATCTTGAGGATCTCCAAGAGTTTTGGTTTTCGCGCACATTCATAGCTTGGCTCTATTTCTTCCCGCCTTTCCCAGGCCTCGTTGATCTCCCTCTTAAGCCATTCAAGTATCTTATCGGCCTCGAGTTCATCTTTTAGGGCGTTGACCGCAATTCTTCGTGGATGGAGGGAAATGAGTTTGCCTTGCCCTCTTAAGGTCAAGGCCGGAGGGTCCTTCACGTAGCCAAACCCTCCCAGTGAGGTATTGAGATATGGCAAGACCCCCCTTATGTCTTGATCCAGATGTGCAATACAGTGCAAAGATTGAAAGCCCGGATTGCATTTCGGTCTGAAGATCTCTTTTCGGTAACTTCTCAATAACATAGACACCTCCAGGTAAATGTCCTCACAGGCGGGTAATGAAGATCATGGATCTCCTCGAACTCCATACCCCCTCCTGAACCGATCAGCCGCAGCATGAGGTCTGTTGGGCCAGTTCCGAGGGTTTTATGGCCTCAATGTAAGCAGAGACCACGTAGTCCAGGGCCTCCCGGCTCTTGCCAGAATCCCATTGCCCAATAAGCTCCCGGCTATTATCCTTGGGCGCGATTCTTATATCAATGAACCCCGCCTTTTTCAGCATATCCTCGGTCTCCTCGACCGTGGCAGCACCTCCCACACAGGCCCCGATCAGGCCCAGGTCATTCCTGATCCCTTCCGGTAGCGGGGCCATGGCCAGGATGTCGGAGATCGATAACCGTCCTCCCGGCTTCAATACCCGAAAGGCCTCCCGGTATACACTGAGTTTTTCAGGCGAAAGATTGATCACGCAATTGGAAATAACAATGTCCGCACTGTTATCGGCTACAGGCAGATGCTCAATCTCTCCCAGACGAAACTCCACATTACCTGTCTCAATCCCCTCGGCGTTCTTTCTGGCCTTACTCACCATTTCAGGTGTCATATCTACTCCGATTATGCGGCCGGTTTTGCCAACCTGCTTTGCAGCAAGAAAGCAATCAAACCCGCCGCCACTTCCCAGGTCCACGACCGTCTCGCCTGGTTTGAGGGAGGCAATGGCTACCGGGTTGCCACAGCCCAGCCCCATGTTTGCCCCTTCAGGAATGCTATCCATATCTTCATTTGAGTACCCCATGGCTGTGGACATCTGCTTCAAGGAAAAGCCCGGGAGGCCGCAGCCGCACGACGAAGAAATCCCTGTTTCGTCGCCGATGTCCGACGGTGCACAACACCTTGCACTCGAACCCACTCGGGAAGCCTTGGTTCCGGCTATGGCAACTTTCCCGTAGGTGTCACGAACGCTCTCCCTTATCTCTTCTTTGTCTATTGCCCCCATTTTCTCCTCCATTTGTCTATTAAATTGTTCCTATTTTTCGACAACTATCGAATAGTTAGGCCAAAAAAACACTCCGCCCCTATTCCGAGAAAAAGCCCTGCAGCGCCACCAGGGTCTCCGGGTCCACGGAGCACTCGATCTTCTGGCCGCTTCTTTCCATCCGGATGAGACCGGCTCGACGAAGTTCCTTGATATGATGCGAAATCGTAGACGGCACGATACCCAGGTCCTGGCCAAGTTCACCGACGCAGGCGCATCCTTCGGGCTCTACGGTTTCCTTGATGCTAGTCACGGTCCCTGGCTGGCAACATGAAATCAGCCGAAGGAAGATCTTGAGCCGGTTCGGGTTGGAAAGGGCCTTGAATATTTCAGCAAATTTCTCGATCTTGTTATCTTGATAGTTCGACATATTTCGAATAATAACAACTGGCCTTTTCTTTGTCAAGGACTTTTTTAACCCCTCCTATTTCTTCCCTTAGCCGTGTGCCTTTCGCCCTAAGCCATTGGAATACTTGCCCAGCTTTCGATGGTGAAACGCCTTTCATCTAATATTCCCAGCCTAACTTGAACATATAGGCCATGTCGTATTTCTTCTTATCGTCTGCGGGGGTATTGTCATAATCATAGTTGTACTGCAGGGATGCGAAAAAACTAAATACCAGGGGAATGCGTACTCCCGTACGTGTGCGCACCCGCCAGTTATTGGTTTTCTTAAAGTCCACCAGGCCGTCATTGTGATGGAACAGCTGGAGAAAGCGGTTGAAAAACCACATATCGAAGTCCATGGCCCAGAATCCCGCAGCGTATTCCCGGTGGTCCTTATTGTCGAAATTCTGCATGGGCTTGGTGTACCTCTCTATGGCATAAGCAGGGCCGAGTTCTATAGAAAGGTTTTTCTCCCGCGACCTCCAGATCTGGTAACCCGGGCCAACGGCCACGCTCGCAAGGAGGTTCAAGTCCTGGAATTTGTCCATTTGGGCCGTACTATTGCCGAATAGATACCATTTCCTGGAAATGAAGCGCTTATAGGTGAGTGAGGCAAGCGCGTTGTCCTTTGTAACTTCCTCTTTGCTCAGTTCCCTGTGATACTCCCCATACAGCTTTATCTCATGAGGCAGTTTCGAGAGTGTCATATCACCATCCAGGTTATACTTCTGGGTCCGGGTATTTCCAGATTCCTGGCTGGCCCCTGCAGCTACCCGGACATGGAATTCCCACCCCTCAGGCGGCTTGGGGACTTCCAGGGTCTTGACCTGGGCCATGGCAACAGGGGGTGTTGGTGGGCCGGTTTCCGGCTGAAGAACCATCTCCCCCCCCTCAGCCGCTACTGCCTTACCCTTAATGGTCCTCTCATCCCGAAGGTAGACCTCCATAGGGCCTTCCGTCGTGAGACGCGCCACCTGATCCCAGTCGATAGTGATCGTTCCGGCATAGGAGGTCTCGAAGACCAGTTTGCCCAGGGACATGGACAGGACCTTTCCTTGAAGACGGTCGCCGTTTTTCATAATCAGCTCGTCAGCGATGGCAGAGTTGACCGTGAGGGCCAACAAGACACCCGTAAGCCAGCCGATCCTTAAACAGAACGTGACTGGACCGACTGCATAAGGTCTGATCAAAAAGCTCCTCATTGTGCAGGTACCCCCTTTTTGGATTTGCTAGCTCGGTTGGCCTGAACCTCCTTCATTGCCCTTCATGTGTGCAGATCAAATCAACGCGTCAAGACAGGCGGGAAAATGTGACTGGAGATGCGGACCGCATTTTTGCGAGTGACTATAGGTTCCTTAACCTCCCCTGTCAAGGCCCAACTGGATTCAACCTATTGACATAAGAAAATAATTTACCTATTGTGCTCTCACCAAAGTGCGTAAGCATATGCGTGAGCCGGGATCGAGATTTCCTTTGCCCAGCGCGATAATAATGACGATTGAAGACTGAATATTGATGCTTCCGTAAAAACCCATCAACAGCCACTCTTTGTCAATATCAAATTTTCCGTTTATCCGTTTAAGAGAGGTGAGATGAAGCATTTAGTCAAGTTGTTGGTCTTGGTATTTTTTATTGCTGAGGGCGCCTGGGCCGGCCTGGAGATCGGGCAGGCCCCACCGAGGGTTGAGCTAAAAGACAGTCTTGGTGGTCGTCTTGATGACACCCCCTGGAGCAGTGACGAGCTAAGGGGAAAGGTCCATGTCATCTTTTACGTAGACCCTGACGAAAAAGATCTCAATAATGAAGCCAGTGAGGCCCTGAAAGCGGCAGATTTCCCCAGGGAGAAATTTCAGAGTTACGGTATTATCAACATGGACGCGACATGGCTCCCCAACTTTGCCATTTCATCCTCGTTAAAGGAAAAACAGAAGCAGTATCCCACGACCATCTATGTGCGCGACTACAAGAAGGTCCTGGTCAAGAAGTGGGGGATAGCAGACGACAACAGTGATGTCCTCGCATTCGACAAGGAAGGACGGCTTATCTTCAGAAAAGACGGCAAGCTGAACAAGGACGATATAGAAACGCTCTTGCAGGCGGTCCGCACCCATCTTGACCGGTGACCGGAGTCCCAGTGCTGGATGCCGGTCGGAGCGTAGTCCCGATTTCATCGGGATCTGAAGCAAAGCGTAAGCGGGAATGCTGGATAGGTGCGGAATATGGCATGCATGGCAGAAAGAGGCAATTCACCGGGCAATCTCGCTAACGGAGGTCTCCAATGAAGAACCACTTGATTCTGGCATTTACGGTTATTGCGCTTACCATCCCCCTCAGTGTTGAAGGAGCGGGTTCCAAGAACCCGCAGGTGATCCTTGAGACGTCCAAGGGCAGGGTCGTCCTTGAGCTCTTCCCTGCCCTTGCCCCCAAGACCGTGGACAACTTCCTCGGTTACGTCAGGTGGGGACATTATGATGGCACCATCTTCCACCGCGTGATTCCCGGCTTCATGATCCAGGGAGGGGGACTCACCCCGGATATGAAAGAAAAATCTACGGGGATGCCGGTACCTAACGAGGCGGACAACGGTCTGGAAAACGAGCGAGGGACCGTGGCCATGGCCCGCACCCAGGACCCACATAGTGCTGCGGCCCAGTTCTTCATCAATACCAAAAACAACAAGCTCCTCGACCATAAGGCCAAGACAACGGAAGGATGGGGTTACGCCGTTTTCGGTAAAGTGATTGAGGGCATGGACGTGGTTGACGCCATCTCCAACGTCAATACCGGCACAAAGGGAATATACCAGAACGTACCTTTGGAGCCCGTTGTCATCCTCAAGGCTACCTTGAAAGAGTAGCTACCTTCAGGCGACCCCTCAGGCTACGGGCCAGAGAGCAGAGGACCGGCACCACAACAAGGGTCAGCAGGGTGGCCACTGCAAGGCCGAAGATCACGGCCACTGCCATGGGTCCCCACCACTGTGATGATTCCCCGCCTATGTCCCAGGAGAGCTCCCGGAAGTTAAAACTGACTCCCGTCGCCATGGGAAGTAGTCCCAAAATGGTGGTTAGGGCTGTCAGCATTACAGGCCGGAATCTTACCAGACCCGCCCGAACCAGGGCCTCATCCGAACTCAGCCCCCTGGCCATAAGCTGGTTATAGTAGTCGATAAGGACGATCGCGTTGTTGACCACAACGCCTGCCAGGCTGATAACCCCGATGCCGGTCATTATGATGCCAAAGGCCGTACCCGTGACCAAGAGACCGGTAAAGACCCCGATGAGAGATAGAAGGACGGATGTAAGAATGATGAAGGGCGTAATGAAGGAATTGAACTGGGTTATCAGCACAAGAAAGATGAGAAACAGGGTTGCCACAAAGGCCTTTACAAGAAAGTCCTTTGCCTTTTCCTGTTCCCTTTGCTCGCCTGTAAAACGGTAGGAATACCCCCGGGGCCAGTCGAAATTGCCGGTCAGCTTGACCTTTATATCCCGTATCACGTCGTTTGCCAGGCGACCGGCAACGTCTCCCGAAATGGTCACCACCCGCTTTTGATCCAGCCTCATGATGGCCCCCAGCCCGCTCGTTAATGAGACCTTGGCCAGGCTCGTCAAGGGTATGGGCTCCCCCTTGGGGCCCGAGACTGTAATTCGCTTGAGGCTTTCGATTGAGTGGCGATCGCGGTCCGGGAGCCTGGCGATGATGTCGTATTCGTCCTTTCCCTCCCGGAAGACACCAACCTTGGCGCCGTTGATGGCTGCCTTCACAGTGTAGGCCAGGGTAAAGGTGTCCACCCCCAGGAGCGCGGCCTTCTCCTTATCTACACGAATCCTGATCTCGGGTTTCCCCCTTACAAAGTTGTCCTTCAGGTCCACCAGACCGGGGATATCCTTGATCAAACCCCTGACGCGGCCTGCCAAATCACCCAGCACCAGGATATCTTTGCCAGAGATCTCAATATTGACGGGCAGGCCCGTGGGCGGCCCCCCCTTCTCTTTCTCCACCTGAACCTCAGCCCCCTTGATGCTGTCGAGAAGCTCCGGCCGGATCTCCTTTACGATCTCCGAGGATGGCCTGGACCTGTCGTGAAAATCCTTGAAGTCCAGTGCCACACGATTGAGATGGGTCCCGGTCCCACCCCTGGAAAAGGGGTCTCCGCCTACGGCGCCAATATTGGAAATCGTGTAACGTATATCCTCATATCCGGAAACTATCTTCTCCACCATGGCCACCAGCCTATCCGAGGCATCCAGATTGGTCCCTTCGGGTGCCTTGAGGTGGACATAGGCCCGCCGCGGTTCGGTTTCAGGAAAAAACTCGACCCCTTTTCCGTACATGACAAAGAGGGCTATGGAACTCACCAAGAGGACAAAAGAGGCTGCCAGAACCAGGAGGCGATGTCTGAGGGCCCATTCGAGGAGATGGAGATAGGCCCTCTTGACCATCGGCTCCCTTGACCCGTTCTCCCTTGTCTGCAATTTGGCCGTCTGGTAACGGGCAGAAAGCACCGGGTTGATCACCAGGGCCACGAACAGGGAGGCGGAGAGGGCCATGATCAGGGTGAGAGGCAAGTAGCCCATAAACTCGCCCATGATCCCGGGCCAGAACAGCATGGGGAAGAAGGCCCCCAGGGTGGTCAGGGTCGAGGTAATAACGGGCCAGGCCACCTGGTTGGTTCCGACCAGGGCCGCCTCCTGTCTCGATTCTCCCTGTTGCATGTGCCGGTAGATATTCTCCACGATGACAATCCCGTTATCGACCAGCATGCCGAGGGCCAGGATCAAGGAAAACAGCACCACCATGTTCATGGTAACGCCAAAGGCGGATAACAGCATAAATGTGATAAACATGGAGTAGGGGATGGCAAGGGCCACAAATATGGCCGATCGGCCGCCGATAAAGACAATAATGACCGCCAGTACCAGGATAAGGCCCGAGAGGATATTGTTTTCCAGGTCTGCTACCATCAGACGTACGTCATTTGACATATCCGAGGTCAGATCGATCTTGAGGGCCGGAGGGAACAGAGGCATCATTTCCCTCACCACCCGCTTCACCTCATCAGTAACCCTCACAATATTCTCGCCGCTTCGTTTTTGAACCGCCAGGGTAACGCTCTTTTCGCCATTGATCCGGCTCCTGGTCAGGGGATCCTTGTAACTGTCACTTATGAAGGCCAGATCACGCAGATATATGGGTTTACCATCCCGCACAAAGGCCACTATGGAGAATATCTCGGAGGGGTGTTTGAAGTCCTCGGGCACACGGACGAGATACCTGGCCTGGCCGATGTCCATGCTACCGCCCGGCATATTCACATTGCTCCTGGATACGGCATTGATAAGACTTGAAAATGGAACCTTGTACGCAGCCACACGGTCCAGGTCAAACTCCACATGGATCTCCCTTTCCAGGCCGCCGGTCAACCGGGCATCCAGTACCCCAGGGATAGACTCGATTGGATCTTCCAGCTCCTCCGCGAATTTCTGCAGGCGACGCAGGCCGAAAGGCCCGGAGAGCACCACACGGATAACGGGGAGATCAGAGAAGTTGACCTCCTGGATGACCGGGTCATCAGGTAGGTCTGATGGAAGGTCGTTTTCGGCCTGATCCACCTTGTCCCTCACCTTTTGAACGGCATTGTCGATATCTACGGTGGGGAGAAACTTGACGGCTACCGTGGAGATCCCTTCTGCTGAAGTAGAACGGATCTCCTCCACATCGGCGATCCCCTTGAGTTTTCGTTCGATGGGGATGGTGATCAGCTTCTCCACATCCTCAGGGGCCACTCCTTCATAAGTGGTAGTCACAAAGACATATGGGATCGTGATATCGGGGAAGGACTCGCGCGGCAGGGTCACATAACAGTATAGTCCGGCTATGACGATCAGGACCAGGAGCGTCAGGACGGTGACCTGGCGCTTAAGGGCGAATTCATTAACGATCATCGGATCTGAACCTTTGTTCCTTCTTCTACCTCGGTCTGGCCTGCCACAATCAGATGGTCGCCCATGTTCAGACCCTGGGTTATTTGAATGCGGTCCCCTTCTATGACGCCCGTGGAGACGGTTCGGGCATGAGCCACCCCATCCTTTTCCACAAACAGGATACGCTCTCCCCCTTTATCCACCAGTGAAAAAAGTGGGGCCACCAGTGCATCCGGGATGACCCGTCGCAAGAAGGTCACTCGTGCAATCATTCCCGGCCGGATCGTATGTTTGGGATTCTCTACCAGGACTCTTACCAGAAAGGTCTTGGTCTCCTGTGCAGCCTTGAACGAAACAAAGTCGATGGTTCCGGTGAGCTCGTTCCCGGGGAAGGCATCAATCGTGACTTTGGCCTCCTGGCCGACCCGCATGTATCGCACGTCCAGTTCAGGGACGTTTACATTCACCTTGATCCTATCCACGTTGACCAGGTCCATCAGGCTGTCACCACGCTTCACGAATTCCCCCGCGTCAACATACAGGTGATTGACCAAACCCTTGATCGGGGATCTGGGAAAGCCCCGTTCATACTCGATCCTGGCCTGGCGAAGAGTGCCCTGGGCCAGGGTTTGTTCGGTCAGGACCCGTTCCAGTTCTTCCTGGTGAATGATCCTGCGGTCAAAGAGTTGCTTTCGGCGCTGATAGAGATCTTCGGCAAGCTTAAAGGCTGCCTCGGCCCGGTCCAGGCCCGCCTTAAGGGATGAGACATCGATCTTTGCCAGGAGTTCCCCCTCTTTTACAGGATCACCCTCACGGGGACCAATCCATTCCACCTGCCCGGCCGTATCCGCCGCCATGAGCACATCCTGCCAGGCCTCGGTTTCACCGGGTAGGACCAGGATATCGCGGATAGTCACAGGTTTAATCTCTATGATAGAGACATTGACGGCCCTCGGACCTTTGATCTCGTTTTTTGACTGCGCCTGGCTTGCCTGATCCCGGCACCCGGCGGCCGAACCCATGATCACGAACGCCGAAAAAGCAGCACACAGGTGGTACAGAAAACCTTTCACCTAATCCCCTTCTCCGCGGCCAAGTCCACGAAATGCAAGGCGCAGCAATCGATCGGGCAGTTCCGGATCCGACGATTCCGGTTGGGCCTGGGCCAGATGGAAGCAGAAATCGATCAGACCCAATACCAGGACAGCCACCTCTTCCGGGTCGGCTGCCTTTACCTCTCCCGCGGCGAGCCCCTCCGCATAAATGGCCTTTATGGCCTTGACCAGGCGTACCTGGTAGGCCTGGTAGTCATATTCGGGCGCCCCTCGAGGGGGCCCAAATATCAAATTGTGGATCATCTTGAAGAGATTCTGCTTCTCAAGCACTCCCTGATATATGCGCCGGTAGAGGTATATGAGCCGATCCAAAACAGTCCCAGGGGTTTCGAGAACTTCTTTTAGCATGGCCTCCTGCCGCTCTGCCGCCCAGTCCAGGATGAATCGAAACATCCCCTCTTTGCTCTTGAAGTAGTAGTAGAGGACCGGCTTGGTCACACCGGCACGCGACACGATTTCCCTGACCGAGGTGCCGGCGTATCCCTTTTCGGCAAAGAGGTTTATCCCTGCCTCAAGGAGCCTCGCCCTTGCTGTCCCTTCTTTGGCCAAGACAGGGTCCATATCTTTCCCTTCCCCCGATAATCTGTTATTTCTCACAATGGGTCGCCTGTTATCATATGAACGACTTAATATTATGAAGTTACCTACCGGTAGGTATATTTTAAACCGATAAATCTTACTGTCAAGCGATTTGAGCTCTTTTCTACCTAAACCTGCTCACAATAAACATGATCAAGACAGATAAGACAATAGGCAAGATGCTCAGGTAGTACGGACCCAGGATAAGCCCAAGGAAGTTCTGGCCATGGCTGGTGATAATTAGTTTCAGGATTACGCCCCCCTGGATCTTTCCCAGTATTGCTGTACCTCCCCCTACAATAACGGCCCATAGGGCCCCGTTGGGTGTGATTGTGAGACCCTTTCTGAAGAATGTGGCGAGCGTGGGCATCACAACCCCCCCCACAAATACAGTATAACCCAGAAGCAGTGATGAGATGATACCCCTCTGCTGGCTGGCAATGAACCAGGCAACAGCCCCTAATAGGAGAACCGTAGCTTTGGTAATTTTGAGATGCCCCTCCCCTTCTCCCCTGTAAATGGGTCGGATTACGTTCAACGCCAATATGGTGGATGCAGAAATGAGACAGGTATCTGCCGAAGACATAACAGCCCCCAAGAAGCCAGCCACGATCAGCCCCTTAAGGCCGACGGGGATAAGCAGGCTGACGGTCCTGGGCAGTGCGGCCTCAGCCGGGATGCCCGGAAACTTGGCACTTGCCATAAGCCCGAAAAATGCAAGCAGAAACGAAAGCGGAATAACGATCATTGCGGCCAAGAGGGAAGACCGCTGGGCCACGCCTGTCTCCCTGGCACACAGGACCCTTGAATAGATGTCGGGCCCCACTAGGTATGGGAGCCCCACTATAAGGGGATAAAAGACCAGGACCTGATACCACCCGAATGTCTGGGAGACGGGAAATCGCCAGTGATCCCCTGGAATATTCTCCCAGAATGGGTGTGTTGAATACTGTGATAGAAATAGAAAGATGAGGGCCAGAAAGAGTCCTCCGACAAAGAGGAAAAATTGCCAGGAGTCCGTCCTGATCACTGATTGCTGCCCTCCCCAGAAGGTGTAAAGGGTAAAGACCACCGCCACGATAAACAGGGCAACCTCGTAATCAATTGAGAAAAGGCCGGCCACAAGGCGGCCCCCGGCAATGAGCTGGGCTGCTATCACCCCGCACCAGGCAACCGCGATCATGACCCCGGCAGGCACAGCCACCCGTTCGCCGTAGGCCCTTTTTAGGATGTCAGGAAGGGTGTAGACATTGAGTGCGCGAACCCGACGGGCAAGGAGAAGGGCAAAGGGGATAAGGGTGAGCCCGCCTATGAGTGACCACCAGGCGCCGGTCAGCCCGCGGGAATACCCAAGCCCAATAATCCCCATGGTAGAAGATGCCCCGAATATGGTGGCGACCAGGGACATGGTGATCCTGCCTGTTGAATACCTCCGTTCTGCCACCCAGTATGAGTCTGCAGACTGATGCCTGCTCCTCCACCCCACATAGAGCATAATCAAGAAGTACGCCACAATGATAATCAGATCCAACATTCCCAAAAATACCCCGGGGCCAAGTCATTTAACCCGATAACTTTCCCGCGCAAGGCCTGCCGCTGGCTTGCCCTTCCTGTCTGTTTCTCCTATCCCAGAGTCCCAGTCGCTCACAGAGAAAAATAGGAACGTACCTCCTTTAACAGGATCTTCTTACGCCCTTTCAGAAACCTCGATTTGGCGTCCATGATCCGCTCAATGGACCGATGAAGTCTTTGGAACGGGACCTCTCCTTTTAAAAGTCTACCCTTAATGGACTCGATGGCCTCCAGGACGAAACCCTGATCCTTACAAATCAATAGGATATCGCCGCCTGCCTCAAAGGAGAGGGAAGCCCCATTGGCAACTCCCCACGCCCGTGAGATGGCACCCATCTCCAGGTCATCAGTAATAATGAGACCCTTGAAGCCCAGTTCGTCCCTTAGGAGCGTCTTTAAGACTTTCCTTGAAAGGGTACCCGGCAGGCCGGGGTCCATTGCTGGATATATGGCGTGGGATGTCATGATCGCTGATACGCCTTCTGCTATCGCGGACCTGAAGGGTGGAAGGTTGACCTCTTCCATCTCTTCGCCATCCGCATCTATCGTAGGAAGTTCGTAATGGGGGTCCAACGATGTCCTTCCCAAACCAGGGAAGTGCTTGGCCACAGCCATGACCCCATTTTCCTGAAGGACCCGGACCACGGTCCCTCCTAATACCCCCACCAACCGGGGGTCATCCCCAAATGTCCTGCCCTCGAGGTGCTTTTCCGGCTCCCCCTTACGCACGTCCACCACGGGGGCAAGGTCCATGTTCAATCCTACCAGGGTCATTTCCCTGGCCGTAGTAAGGGCGAATTCGGCCGCCTTCTCTATCGGGCTTGGATCTGATCCAATAGCCTCATTTCCCTGAAACTGGGTAAAGGGCTCTCTCAGCCTGGAGACACGCCCCCCCTCCTGGTCTATTGCCAGGAAAAGGGGAACGCCATGGCTGCCCATTGCCGCATTCTGCAAATTCCGGCACAGGCGGGCCAGTTGAATTGGATCCGCAATATTCCTGCTGAAAAGGATCACCCCTCCCAGGCAGTAGTCCCGGATGAGGGCCTCAGTCTCGGGGTCCATTTCAGTCCCCGGCATTCCGGCCATAAAGAGCCGACCTACCTTGGCGTCAAGTTCTGTGAGATCAAGTACGGGATGCACTTTTGTCCCCCCAACCCTCCATTCTTTCTTACCCCGATGTTACGGTTGCCCCACGGCACCTTTACCTGATAATCGACCCTCTGTCAAATTATCAGGCCAAACAACCTCGCGGAGGATATCAAGCTTTCCACTTTGGAAAAATTCGCGAACGCTCTTGGTAAGGAACTCCGTCTTGAAGTAGCTTAAATGCAGGGAACATCCGCATGCACAAGAGGACAGCCTGGAGGAGGTACGTAGGGAATTCAATATGAACCGATGCAGTTCGGTGAGCGGTGTGGTACAAAGGATGAGGGCAAAGATTTCCAAGAATCGACAATTAAACTCTCACTCGTGAGCAGCACGAAGAACAACTTGAAGGCTAAATAGTATTACGCTATACTGTATATACCTTGGTAATTGGAGGAATTAATTATGGCAATAATCACTGTGGAAATTGAAGACTCAAAAGCCGCGCTTCTCAGGGAAAAAGCGAGAAAATTTGGTCTTTTGCCGGATCAATTTCTTACAGCATCTATCGAGGATCTCATTGCTCATCCGCAACCAGACTTCGAAGCCGCAATGAATCGAGTGTTGTCTAAGAACAAGGAACTTTATGAGCGCCTTGCATGATGCGCCATCTTTCCCTCCCAGAAATTCTTGAGCTTCATGAAGCGCTCATTTCTTCTTCAGGCGGTTTACGCGGGATTCGAGATATTAGAGCACTTGAATCTGCAATCAATGAACCTCGTCTCACATTCGACCAAAACGATCTTTATCCAGACCTTATTTCAAAAGCAGCGGCTCTGTGTTTTTTCTTAGTCATGAATCATCCTTTTGTTGATGGCAATAAAAGGATTGGTCATGCGGCCATGGAAGCGTTTCAGGGGGACGCCTTTGCCTGTTTCATCCAGTTTTCACCTGAGGACATAATCTTTACCCGGTTAAATATGCGCTGTGGCAGAACCTCGACCTCTCCGTCTTGAGCGAAGCCCCAGAAAATGGGCCTACCCAACTCCTGACAGGAGCTATTTTTCCTGTTGGGAGCGAAAACTTTCATAACAAATCCGGAGTTTTAAATCCTAAGAACCGTGTAACGGGGATCT
>JAZDES010000004.1:0-42559 GCA_043808585.1 Pseudomonadota bacterium
CTCAAATTTGCAGACAGGATCAAGGATTATTTGAGGGTGGGAGGAGAAAATGTATCTTCTTCGGTAGTGGAGGCGGTCATCAGGAATCATCCGTCTGTTATGGAAGCTGCCATTGTTGATAAAAAAGGTGAACTGGGACACGATGAGATTGTCGCTCATGTGGTGCCGAAGGAGGGAACATCCATCGATCCTAAGGAATTTTTTGAGTTTTGCAATGAAAATATGGCCTATTTTATGGTCCCTAAGTATTTGGTCACACGATCAGAGCTACCCAAAACCGGTACCCTAAGAATAGAAAAATATAGATTAAGAGAGGAAGGAATACCTTCAAATGCAATTAACAGAAGTGAATTGGGAATCGTACTCAAAAGATAAGGAGGACAAAGGAAATGGCAGACTCAGAAAGAATCCCTGTTATTGAAGGGTTGTTTACCTTGGATCCGGAAGAACCAAGACTCATTGGTTCCAAATGCACATCCTGCGGGACGTACTATTTTCCTCAGACTATTTCCTGCAGCAATCCGGACTGTAATGAAAAAAAAGTTGAGCAGGCGTTCTTGAGCAGACGCGGCAAACTGTGGAGTTTTACGGTTCAATATTATCCACCTCCTCCTCCGTTCAAAGCGCAGGAGCCTTTTGTTCCGTACGGCATAGGTGTGGTGGAACTGCCAGAGGAAATAAGAGTCGCGGGAATGCTCACCGAATCAGATCCTGAAAAACTGAAGATCGGAATGGAAATGGAACTCCTATTAGACAAGCTATACGAAGAGGATGGAGAAGAGTCGGTTACTTGGAAGTTCAGACCTGTTTAGTGCCTTGTTGATCTTCGGATTGTTAGAAAGATTTAGAAAGATACTGTTCTACCAAAGAAAGGAGAAGATAAGATGAGAGACGTGGCTGTTGTAGGGGTGGGTATGCACCCCTGGGGCAAATTTCCCGATAAACCTTTGATCAATATGTTGACGGAAGTGGTCGACATGGCATTAAAGGATGCTGGAATTGAATGGAAGAGTATAGAAGGAATTGCTGCCGGAAGTTCCCGTTTTTCTGGGGGCATGGGCTGGGGGCTGGCAGGCAACGAGGTTGCCCAGATGGTCGGGCGAAGCGGTATCCCCATTTACAACGTTTCCTCGGCTTGCGCTACTGGAGCCAACGCTTTCAATGTAGCGCATAATTTGGTGTCAAGCGGCGCCTGCGACGTTGTCTTGGCTGTGGCTGGGGAAAAGATGCCCAAGGGCTTTATCCCCAGAACTCCAGGTGCAGCGGATGACGCCACTGATGTTGACTACATTCGCTGGAAGGCCATCGGCATCCCCAATCCTGGCTACTGGGCGCTAGAAGTGACCAGGCGGATGGAGGATTTTGGAACTAAAGAGGAACATCTTGCCAAGGTGGCGGTGAAGGCTCACGAAGTTGGAGCAAAAAATCCATTGGCCCGTTACAAAAAGGTCTTCACCTTGGAAGAAGTCCTGAATTCACCCATGGTTAATTACCCCCTCAGGTTATATGAGATCTGCGCCGTAAGCGATGGGGCCGCAGCAGCCATCCTTTGCTCAAAAGAAAAGGTAAGCCAGATCGGTGCCAACCCGGTATGGGTCGCTTCCAGCGCCGTGGCGACCATGCAATTCGGAGACCGCCAGTTTCGAATCCCCGAGGTATCTACCAGCAAGCCCACCCCATCCGTGCCCTTTACCAGCGAGGTAACCCTGGCTGTGAGGAAGGCCTTTGAAATGGCCGGCATGGAGCCCAGGGAGATAGGTTTCATAGAACTTCAGGACAACTGCGCTGGACATGAGTTATTTATGCCCGAGGCGTGGGGCCTTTGCGAGCCCGGGGAGTGCGACCGACTGGTGGAGGAAGATGAAACCTATCCCAATGGAAAACTGCCTATAAATCCCAGTGGCGGGTTTCAATCTTTTGGAGAAGCAACTACGGCAATGGGACTTTTTCAAGTCGCCCAGGCGGTGTGGCAATTACGCGGAGAAGCCGGGCCGCGGCAAGTTGAGGGGGCCAAATCATGTTTGCTCCAGACCCTTGGTTTGGGGGGAAATGGTACGGCAATTATATTGGAGAAGTAGGTTTTGGGCCAAATCCTAAAGAAAAGAAAGGAGGAAAATAAACTTCAACCTGAAGAACCAAACGCAGTAGAAAGGAGGATTATTGTCATGAAAAGGAACAGAATTTATTATTCAATAGTTGCACCTTTTGTTTGTATGGGAATACTTATTATTTTTTCAACGATTTCCGCGGCAGCAGAAAAAGAAACGGTCAAAATGGGTGTAATAGCACCTATAACCGGGCTTTTTTCAGGAACTGGAGAACCTCAAAGTAAAGGCGCTCTTTTGGCTGCCAAAATGATAAATGAAGAGGGGGGCATTTTAGGGAGACAGGTGGAAATCCTGATAAGAGACAGTGAAGTTCGTCCGGCCATTGCTGTCAGAATGGCCCGAGAACTCCATAAGGAACAGGGGGTCAACCTGTTCCTGGGCATAATAAGCAGCGGGGTAGCTCTGGCTCTCAAGCCCGTCATGGAGGAACTCAATTCCCTTCTCATTACGTGCGCTGCTCACAGTACAAAGATTACAGGGAAGGAGTTCAGCCCGAATGTATTTCGAATAACTGATGATGCTCGTACAAGAAACTACGCACTCGCCAAGATCATCCACGAGGAATTTCCAAAGGTAACAAGATGGGCCAACATATCCCCGGATTATGAATACGGTCACAGTTGCTGGGAAAATTTTTCCGAGAAGATGAAGGAGTTGAATCCAGGCTTTACGGTCGTGGCAGATAGATGGCCGAAATTTGGTGCCGGCGGCGGGTATGGACCCCATATCACCGCTATTATGGAGGCCAAGCCGGAGGGTTTATATAGCGTGCTGTATGGGGGAGATATGATCGCCTTCATCAATGAGGCAAAACAATGGGGCCTGTTTGACAAAATTAAGGTCTTCACGAGCAATCACATAGATTGGGATATCCCATACGCTGTCAAAAAGGGCATGGCGGATGTTTGGTTAAGCGAACATTATTATGATAAGGCCTATAATCTTCCTATTTCCGAAAAATATGAAGAGGCCTTCATAAAGACCTATGGGAAAAATTATTTCTTGGTTGCCCAGGGTCATGCCACCCCGGCCTTTGATGCCGTTTACGCTTACAAGGCCGCTATAGAAAAGGCCAAGAGCTTCAAAGTGGCAGACATTCGCAAGGCATTGGAAAATCTTACGATTGAAAGCCCTCTGGGAAAAAAATGGATCCGGGGTGGGGATCATCAGGCCTATTTTGACATGCCTTTTATTCATATCGTCCCTGATTCCCAGGAAGAGATCGGATGGAGGGTAGAATGGTATAAGACCCTCAATGGGAAGGATTATATGGTCACTGTCGAAGAAGCACTGAAGAGGTAGGTTGAGAGGAGGAAGGTTGCAATTTTTCTGGCTGTTATGCAACCTTCCTTTATGTTCGGATGGTAAAGGACAATGGATCCGGGAATCTTGTTGATTGATTTATTGAACGGCCTATCTCGGGGCATGCTTTACTTTCTTATGGCATCCGGGCTGAACCTTGTCTTCAGTGTCCTGGGGATCATCAATTTCGCCCACGGCTCTCTCATCATGTTGGGGGCCTATTTTACGTGGACCCTACTCCAGGTTATTAGCGGAGACTGGTCGTTTATTGTCATTATTATCCTGAGCGGCTGTGCTGTCGGCGCAATCGGGATTTTGATAGAGACTTTCTTTGTGAGAAGAATATATGAGAGCGAACACCTCTATCAACTTCTCCTTACCTTTGCCCTGATAATGATTATTGACGGCCTTGTACTTGAAATCTGGGGAGGACAACCGCGGTCCATCCTCCTCCCAAGATATCTTTTGGGTGCAGTATTCATAGCCGGCAAACCCTTTCCAAAATATTCACTCTTCACATTATTCGGTTCAACAGCCATTGCTGTTCTTGTATGGCTTTTCTTATACAAGACGAAATTTGGCAAGGCCTCCCGGGCAGCCGCCGCAGATGTTGAAATCACATCAGCGTTAGGTATCAATGTCCCCTATGTCTATTGCGGTATGTTTGCCATAGGCGTCGCACTGGCCGGATTTAGCGGTGGCCTGGGTTTGGCCATGAGTTCCCTTACCCCGGGTGTGGGCGCCCATATAGCCGTAACCTGCTTTGCCGTTATCGTAATAGGAGGACTTGGGAGTTTGACGGGGACCTTGATTGCAGCACTCATTTTGGGGATTTTCGAGGCATTCGGTGATCATTATTTTCCACAGGTCGCCATGGCTCTACCATTTGTCATAATGGCCCTCATCCTCCTTGCAAGGCCACAAGGGCTATTCGGAAGGCACGAATAGGCAATGAACCGGAAAAGCCGATGGGTTTTGTTCTTAACGATTCTTTTTATTATTCTATTGTGGATTTGTCCTGTCTTTCTTCCATCCTTTGCCCTCTATCTGCTCAATGAAACGCTTATATACGGGCTATTCTCTTATGGCTTTTATCTACTTTTTTCCCAAGCCGGCTATCTGTCTTTCGGTCAGGCCGCATATTTTGCTCTGGGAGCCTATTCGGTCGCACTCATGTATAAACATGTCACCCTCACCATATGGCTTCCTTTTTTTGCGGTCATTATAGTTGCGGCGGTTGTGGCCATTGTCCTGGGTTTTCTGAGTGTTAGACTCGGGACCCTCTATTTTGCTTTCCTCACCCTGGCGTTTGCCCAGATGATTTATGCTATTGTCTTTCGCTGGACAAGCCTTACCGGCGGCGATGACGGCCTCACGGGAGTTCCAAGGGGGCTTGTTGATATTTTTTTTCTCAAAATTGATTTGGAATCTCCTGTTTATTTTTACTATTTCACTTTGCTCATATTTATCGTCTTAACTTTTGTTTTGAGAAAATTAGTGACTTCCTCATTCGGCCTCACCTTAAGATCCATTCGTGATAACATCGAAAGGACGAGCTTTATCGGTGTTAACCCACAACGGTATCTGTTGATCGCTTTCGTTATATCATCCATTTATTGCGCCATAGCCGGTGCATTACATGCCTCACTGACGAAGATGGCATATCCGGAACTGAGTTACTGGTCCACCTCTGCTGAGCCTATTATTATGACGCTGATCGGCGGAATCTATACCTTTAGCGGACCATTTTTCGGCGCCGTAATCTATATATTCCTGAAAACCTATTTGATGACCATTATCGGAAATTGGGTACTTTTCCTTGGTATTGTTCTATTGATCATGGTGCTCTTCTTTCGTAAGGGTGTCATGGGCTTTATTGAAGAAAAGTGGGGTGTTAAACTGTGAGTACTCTAAGAACCGAAGGGATAACAAAGAAATTTGCAAAATTTATAGCTCTGAATGGAATTTCCCTGGAAGTCAAAAGAGGGGAAATCCGGTCCATTATTGGTCCAAACGGCGCGGGTAAGACCACATTCTTTAATGTGCTAACGGGCAAATTTAAACCGACAGAAGGTGCAGTATATCTTGACGGAAAAGAAATTACCGGAAAATCGCCGCATGAAATTACTAAGTACGGAATTGCCAGGACTTTTCAGATCATTAATATCTTTCGTGGCTTAACGGCCCTTGAAAATATTGCACTCCCTGTTTTGAATAAACACAAAAAAAACATGGCCTTATTCTCTCGCCCGCAGTTTCGGGATGATATCAGAGGAGAGTGCTTTAGGGTTCTAAAAGAAATAGGGCTCGAAAAAGAAGCTGATACAGCAGCCGGAAACCTCTCCCACGGGGATAAGAAGAAGCTAGATATAGGGATTGGGTTGGCCCGAAACCCCAGGGTTCTACTTCTTGACGAACCAACCGCAGGCTTAAATCCACAAGAGAAACAATCAATTATAAATCTGATTAAGGAAATTGCCGGAAGGGAAAACCTGACAATCGTTCTAATTGAACATGATATGGATGCGGTTTTTTCAATCTCCGATAATATTACGGTATTTCAGCAAGGGACCGTCATTGCTGAGGGTAAGCCTGACGATGTAAGGCAAAATAAGCTAGTGATCGACGCCTACCTGGGAGAGGATTTTTGATGCTTGAGATTAATGACATCCATTCCTATTACGGCTCAAGCTACATTTTGCAGGGTGTTTCCCTCAACGTGGAAATGCGTGAAGTTGTATCCCTTATCGGTAGAAATGGGGCAGGGAAGACGACTACTCTCAAGAGCATCATGGGAATTGTCAGGCCTGCACAGGGGAGCATTAAGTTCAAGGGAACAGAGATTTGCGGTCTGAAGCCCCATCAGATCGCACGAATAGGGCTGGGTTACGTACCCGAAGATAGGAGAATTTATCCTAACCTAACATTGAAGGAGAATTTGGAAGTCGCTCAGATAAAGCCATGTTTAGGGGAGAATAAGTGGAACTTCGAAAAGGTCTACCAGTTATTCCCTCAACTCAGGGCATTGAGGGAAGGGAGGCTGGGGAGCAATATGAGCGGAGGTGAACAACAGATGCTGACCATTGCCAGGACCCTCATGGGGAATCCCGAATTTATCCTCCTGGACGAACCCTCTGAGGGATTGGCACCGCTGGTAGTATCTGCGCTTGCAGAGGCTGTCAATGAGATAAGAGCGCAGGGGGTAAGCATTTTACTTTCAGAGCAAAATATGAAATTTGCAACAAAGACAACCACAAGATCCTATTTGATCGACGGTGGTAAGATCTCTTTTGAAGGTACCATCGAAGATCTCATGAAAAATGAAGGTCTGGTAAAGCAGCATATCACCTTGTAGTTCGGAAGACCGTTTGTCTCAATACATTTTCTGACGTTGTTGATTGCCCATTGAAAAAGAGGGAGGGAACAGCGAATGGATTTTGGATTTAAGAAGGAAGAAGTAGAATTAATCGAGGAGGTTCGTGCATTCATAAAGCAGGGAGTAACACCGGAGCTGGTGGAAGAGACTCATAGACTTGGTGGAGTTTACGGGGGTCCGGAAGCAAGGAAGTTTATTAAGAAGCTTGCAGTCAGGGGTTGGTTAACCCCGGCGTGGCCCAGGGAGTATGGCGGCCTGGATTCCTCTGAAATGGTCACCTATATGATCCGCGATGAAATGGCCTATGCAGGGCTACCTTTATATTTTGTGGCTGCCTACAATGCGGGGCCCATGATCCTGAGGGATGGGAGCGAGGAGATGAAAAAGGAGTTCCTTCCTCCCATCGCCAGGGGGGAAATAGAATTTGCGCTCGGTTACACAGAACCTCAGGCAGGTTCTGATCTTGCAGCCCTGAATATACGGGCCGAAGATAAGGGAGATCATTTCGTAGTGAATGGCCAGAAGACCTTCAATACCCATGCGCATGTGGCCGATTACCACTGGCTGGCAGCCCGGACCGACTTCGATGGCCCGAAACACAAGGGGATATCCATCATGATTGTGGATCTGAAAAGCCCTGGGATCACGATCCGCCCCCTCATCACCATGGCCGGTTGGAGGACCAATGAGGTCTATTATGACGATGTCATTGTGCCAAAGAAAAACATGATGGGTGAGAAAAACAAGGGTTTCTACTACTTGATGGGGGCGCTGGATTTCGAAAGGATGTTTGCACCCAGCGCCTATAAAAGGCTTTTTGAAGAGATTGTTGATTATGCAAGGGAAACGATTGTCAACGGACAGCCGCTTTCCAAGGACCCTCTGATCAGGCAAAAACTGGCACAGATGGCTATTGAACTAGAAGTATCAAGACTCCTTTACTACCAGCTTGCGTACATGCTGGACAGAGAGATGATTCCCAATTATCAGTCCTCCATGGAAAAGATGTTTGCCACCGAAGTTGCGCAGCGAATTTGCAGTACGGGGATGGAGATTCTCGGTCTGTATGGTCAACTGAAGAAGGGGGATAAGTGGGCACCCCTTGCCGGGAAGGTGGAGTTTTTCTATCGCTCGAGTGTCGTGGAGACAATCTACGCAGGGACATCTGAAATCCAGAGAAACATTATTGCAGAAAGGGGATTAGGCCTTCCGAGGGGGTAGTCAGGAAAGGAGAGCAAAAGATGAATTATGCCCTAAACGAGGAACAACAAATCTTGAGAGATTCAGCACATAGCTTTCTCGCTAAGGAATGCACTGGGAGTCTTGTTAGGGAGATGGCAGAAGATGAAAAAGGTTTCACTTCCGATCTGTGGCGGAAAATGTCACAGCTCGGTTGGATGGGAATCTTATTCCCTGAAGAATATGGGGGTCATGAAGGAAGTTTTCTCGATCTGGCGGTGCTCCTTTATGAGATGGGATATGTTTGTCTTCCGGGTCCCTATTTTTCAACCGTTGTTCTTGGCGGCATTACCCTGCTCGAGGCGGGCACCGAGGCCCAGAAAGAAGATATCCTTCCAAAGCTTGCAAGTGGGGATGAGATTTTGACCCTGGCATGGACAGAGATAAGCGGTACCTATTCTGCTCAAGGGATCTCAGTCAAAGCAGAGTTGCACAATGGCCATTATGTCCTTTCAGGGACAAATCTCTTTGTCCCGGACGCACATGTAGCTGACAAAATCATTTGTGCGGCCAGGACCCAGGAGCCCCAGGACGATTATGAAAAGGGAGTGAGCCTCTTTATCGTCGATGCCGAAAGCTCTGGAATGGGTCTGCGTGTTCTTAGCACCCTTGCCGCTGACAAACAGTGTGAGATCACCTTTGACCAAGTGAAAGTCCCGGGAGAAAATCTCGTGGGAGAGATCGATGAGGGCTGGTCTGTTTTAAGAAACGTGCTTCACAAGGCTTCCGTTGCCAAGTGCGCTGAGATGAGCGGAGGGGCCCAGCGGGCAATCGATCTTGTAGTTCCCTATATCAAAGAAAGGGAACAGTTTGGTCGTCCGGTTGGAAGCTTTCAGGCCGTCAAACACCACTGCGCCAATATCCTTACCTATGTTGATACGTCCAAATTCATGACCTTTCAAGCAGCATGGCGGATTAGCGAAGGGCTCCCATTTGAAACCGAGGCCTCCATGTGCAAGGCCTGGGTAAGCGATTCTTATCGGCAGGCAGTGGCACTGTCCCATCAGTGCATAGGAGGGATCGGTTTCATGGAAGAGCATGATCTCCAGCTCTACTTCAAACACGCTAAGGCCGCCGAGCTTGCCTTTGGTGATGCGAATTTCCATCGAGAGCTTGTTGCACAGCAGATGGTGCTTTAATTTGGGGAATGGGCACTCCCCTCCAGAAATTCCTCTCCCTGGAAGGCGATCGACCTTCTGGAGAGCCATTGGTTGATACCGACCAGTGGTTGATGTACTAGGAAGCCTATACAGAGTCTTGAATGGGTTCTTTCTAAAGGGATCTCCGGAGTCGGAGATCTTCTTTTTCTATTGGGTAAGGAGAAACATATGAGCGCTCCTCAGATCGTCAGAAGTCTATGTTTTGAATGTCATGCTAGATGTGACGTCCTAATTGAAGTTAAGGATGGGGTGATTGTCAGGGTCAAGGGTGACAAAGCCCACCCATTAAGCAGGGGTTTTATTTGTCCCAAATGCAGGGCAACAGAAGAGATTATATATCACTCCGAAAGACTAACCAAGCCAACAAAGAGAGTGGGAGAAAGGGGAAAGGGAAAGTGGGTAGAGCTAAGTTGGGATGAGGCAATCGGCGAAATTGCATCCAGACTATCTAAGATAAAGAATATTCATGGGCCAGAGGCGGTAGTATTTGGGCAGGGTACTACCCGGGGGCTGCCGCCCACTGGACAGAACGTGACGACATCGAAGACCTGATGATGAAAAACCATGTCTTTTGCCAGCCGAGGGCCGTTGACCCACCGGGAGATTGCTGGGACGA
Organism: Pseudomonadota bacterium; assembly: GCA_043808585.1. Taxonomy (GTDB): domain Bacteria; phylum Desulfobacterota; class DSM-4660; order Desulfatiglandales; family Desulfatiglandaceae; genus CAYVMN01. Next base: position 9,802 of record JAZDES010000004.1, read on the forward strand.
AAAAAAGATCTTGATCGAGTTGGCAAAGGAGGTCAGACTTGAAGGCTATTGGTCTTCCATTGAGGAGTCATTGGATTATAGATTAGAACCCGCTGGAGTAACTTATAAAGAACTTAAGAAAATAGGCAAACTCTCCATACCAATCGCCTATAAGCAATATGAAGAAGAGGGAGGGTTTCGGACGCCCTCGAGCAAGGTGGAACTCTACTCTGAAAGACTGGCAAAGTCAGGTCTGCCCCCTTTACCCGGTTATGTTGAGCCTCCGGAAAGCCCATTGAATACACCTGCACTGGCAAAGGAATATCCTTTGATTCTGACGACCGGGGGGAGGAATATAGCCTACCTTCATTCTGCGCATCGCAATATCCCTTCCTTAAGAAAGAGGTTCTCCGACCCTTCAGTGGAAATTCATCCTCACACCTTAGAAAAGGAGGGCATTAAAAAAGATGAGTGGGTGTGGATTATTACACCCCGGGGAAGGATGAAGTCAAAGGTCAAAGCATTTGCAGGCCTTCATCCTCGGGTGATCCATGTCTATCATGGGTTTTGGTACGGTTTTGATGAGGGATGGAAGATAATAAATGACAATATTCTTACCGATCAACAACGGCATGATCCTGCGGTATCCTCTACTCAACTCCGAGGACTGTTGTGCAAGGTTGAAAAGTGCAATCCTACCGCCTGACCAGCCCGTGGCGCCGGCCTTTTCTTTATGGAAAAGACTCTTGAGACCCATTTATATCCAAAGGTAAGCGACAAGTGGCAACGTTAAAGCTTATTTTTCCATTTGCCAGGTTTGAACCCTTCGCCTTTAAGGCGAATAGTTTTGGCGTGTTTCTTATTTTGAATATCGAATGCCCGCCTGGTATGCAGGGTGCTTAGGGAGGAATAATATAGTGATCAAGGCAATCTATTTTTTCCACAAAAGACAGGACCTCTCTGTAGAAGACTTTCAGGAGTACTGGCGCACGATACATGCCGATTTGGTCCGCCAGGTTCCCGGAATACGACGCTACGTGCAATGTCATACACTGCTGCCATGCGCCTTTCGGCCGCTACGCCTGAGTACGCTGCTACTCGCGCCGATGAGAGGAATTTTCTCACTGAGCCGTTACCCTTCATTATCACTCAAGAGATAAGGATCGTCTAACGGCCGCACACCTTAGCAGAGCGTTGGCGTTGGTTTAAGGACGTTGTGGAATCGCCTTGGTGGGACATCCCTATGGGGGGTTATTTTCCGCATTGAGGCGCCAACCTGTTCCGCATAAGTGCTTGGGTGGTTCTTGGTTAAATCGATTCATTGAGAAGGCTTATGCCTTGAGATATGATAAATTACTGGAAGCCGTTGGAAAGAAGATGAAAGAGAAAAATATTTTTGACGCGTTGACCATTTACGTCACAGAAACCCGATATGGCGCGGTAACCAATTATGAGTTGAAAAGAGAATTCAAATGGATGAGACTTTAAAGAGTGACATTTTGGAATGGCTTAATGGGCGCGCGGATGCCGTGGGTTTTGCTCCTGTGGAACGTTTTCACCAGGCTCCAGTGAGGCATCACCCTTCCCTGGTCTGCAAGAATGCAGAAACGGTGATCGTATTCGGACGACCGGTATCAAAAGGTGTCCTAAATTCTCCAGAGTATGGCCTCTATCTTCTTCACCGAAGTTATCATACCCTATATCCCTACCTGGACGAACTGGCTATGGAACTTGCCAACCGGATCGAAGCAGAGGGTTACTTGGCTGTTCAAATCCCCTCTTATGCGCCTGTTGTCTATCATGGGGAAAAGCCTTGGGGTATCCTCTCGCTGAAGCATGCGGCGGTCCTTGCAGGTTTGGGGGGATTTGGCCGAAATGGTCTGTTCTATGGTCCAGGATATGGTTCTCTTCTCAGATTGGCGGCCGTGGTAACGAACGCAAAGATACCCGATGGTCCGATCATTGAAGAGGCATGCCCTCCAGAATGCAATGCATGCCAGGAGGCATGCCCCGCAGAGGCATTTCAAAATGGCCTTTTCAACAAGGCCATCTGCATGGCCCATACTATAAGACACGCAATTTATCCTCTTGCCCTCCGGGACGAGCGAGGTCGCAAAAGCATCGAGACCATCTTCAACACTGCGGGCTACAACGCGTGGATCAAGTGCCACGAGTGCCAGAAGGCCTGCCCGAAGAACCAAGTAAGGAATCCTGGCCCCGCCTCCGGCCCATAGGCATCCTGCTAGGAGAGGTCTACCGCCCGGAGGGAGGACCAGGCTTTCCACGGTAGAATAAGTAATTTTACACTATCTGTTAAGAAAATGAAGGAAAATACTCATAAATGAGGAGGAAAATGGCTATGCAATTCAAAACTCTTCTTTTCGATGTCAAGGACAGTGTCGCCCACATCACTCTTAACCGGCCTGAAGCGGCAAACACGATTAATATAGAACTGGCCAGGGAACTCATGTACGCTGCAATGCAGTGTGACGAGGACCCTTTGATCAGGGCAGTGCTGATCACCGGCGCGGGACCCATGTTTTGCGGCGGTGGGGATCTCAAGAGCTTTGGCGATCAAGGGGAGAATTTGCCGCGCCACTTAAAAGACATAACCACCTATCTTCATGTTGCGATGTCATACTTGGTGCGGATGGATCCACCCGCGGTCGCTGCAGTCCACGGCAGTGCCGCAGGAGCGGGGCTCAGCATTGCCTGTGCTTGCGACATCGTCTTAGCGGCTGAATCCGCCAGGTTCACCATGGCCTATACCAGAGCAGGGTTGACGCCAGACGGCGGCTCTACTTATACCTTACCTCGCCTTGTGGGTCTCAAGCGAGCCCTTGAGCTGGCATTGACCAACCGTCTACTATCCGCGGAGGAGGCGCTCAATTGGGGCATCGTGATCCGAGTAGTGCCGGAAAAGGACCTGATCACAGAGGCCAAGGCTTTGGCAGGACAGCTGGCCGCAGGTCCGACCAAGACGTTCGGAGCGACCAAACGACTCTTTCAAAGCGGTTTAACCGAGTCGTTCGAGACCCAGATGAAGAACGAGAGCCGCTCCATCGCTGAAATGACCCGCACCGAAGACGGTCGTGAAGGTATCAGTGCCTTCCTTGGAAAGCGTGCACCTAATTTCAAAGGGCGATGAGTTTTAGCTGGGGGATTCTTCAGTATCCCTGAAAGTCCTTAGACCTCCTCTTGTCTTCGATAACTTTCTTCAAAGATTTCACCTCGTTCTTTAGATGTAATGCGTGGTGGAGAAAAAGCAGAAAGGCAAAGAATAGGTGTCGGATGAGGGTCTTATCATATCCTTATCATTGATTTGTTTGGATTGACACGGTGACAGGGCTAACATAAAGTGGGCAACCATTAGGGGTTCGGCAAACGCTCTTTTTTTTGGAATACAGGGGACAGAGCCGACCTAGAGAGTTATGAATAAGGAAGATTATGAACTGTAGATTTTGGGGAACAAGGGGTTCTATTGCGGTTCCTGGAACAGACACTACCGTTTATGGGGGAAATACCACCTGTCTTGAAATTACCCTGGGAAGTGGCAGGAAGGTAATAGTTGACGCCGGAACAGGCATTAGGGCCTTGGGTGAGCATCTCTCCAGCTTGTCTCAAAGGGTTGATTTACACATCATCTTTACCCATATTCATTGGGACCACGTCTTAGGGTTTCCCTTCTTCAGACCCATATTTGAGGCCAATTCCAATATATACATCGATGGCTTTCCCACATGCATGAAAGGGCTCAAGGCCATCTTTGCCAACAAGATGGGTGACGGCTTTTTTCCCGTCAAATTTGAGGACCTGAAGGCCCAGATCGAGTACCTTGACGCCTTAAGTCATGGCTCACTGGATATTGATGGCACCCTTATCGACACCGTTCCCCTTCAGCACCCGCAGGGGGGATATGGGTTTCGTTTTAGAGAAGGGAAAAAGACCCTTGTCTTCATAACCGACAATGAACTAACAGAAGAGGCATGGAAGGGGAGACACCCAGATGATTATGTGGAGTTCTGCAAGGGTGCGGACATCCTGATTCACGACGCCCAGTTCACACCTGAGGAGGTCGCGGAACATCGTGGATGGGGGCATTCGGATTATGTGTCCGCATTTGGGCTGGCCCAAAAGGCTTGCGTCAAGCGACTTGTCCTTTTTCACCATGACCCCTCCCGTAAGGACCGGGAATTGTCCTCGATAGAAGCAAGGTGCGGTGACCTCGCCTTAGGGAATAACTCCCTAATCGAGGTTGAGGCCGCCAGGGAAGGGACCGAAATCTCCCTTTGATCAGCTATCAATTGTCTAAGCCCAGAGGCCTTTCCCATCACAACTGATCTCAAATGAGAACATCATCGTCCAAAGAACTGGTATTGGTACTGGGAGGCGCAAGGAGCGGTAAGAGCTCCTGGGCCTTGCGCCATGTGGAAGAGACCTACCAGTCCTACCTGTACCTGGCCACAGCCGAGGCAACGGACGAAGAAATGGCCAAACGTGTGAGACTTCATAAAGAATCCCGTGGTCCGAAATGGGGACTCTTGGAAGAGCCCATAAGGGTTGCCGAGGCACTGGAGACTAGATGTGGCAATGTGGATGCCGTACTGATCGACTGCGTGACTGTGTGGCTCGGCAACTTGCTCTTGAAAAGAGGGGTGGAAAAAGCCCAGGAATACCAGGGACGTCTCCTGAAGGCACTATCCGAGAGGAAGCAGGCAATAACTATAGTTTCAAATGAGGTGGGCGCTGGGATCGTACCCGAATACCCTTTGGGGAGACAATTCCGGGACTTGGCAGGTATCCTCAACCAGGAACTTGCGACCCTGGCAGACAGGGTGGTTTATATGATCGCAGGCATTCCCATGCGTCTTAAGTGAGCCCTTTGGAATGTCTTGTACAAACTGATACACGTGGAGATTCTTATGAGTGAGATCTTTAAGATCATCGCGCAGAATGAAGAGGGGGGAGAGAAGAAGGGGATCTCTATCGGAATTGATCTCCAGATTGTGGGTCGCACGATCCCGTGTCCTATCTCGGGGGTCTGCAGGACCTATGAAGAGCTCTCATCAGAGGTCGCAAAGATAGAAGATGGACTTAAGCGAGTTGTTGAAGAGGGTAAAAGCCTGCTGGAGGGCACACCTCGCGAAGATGAGAAAGGGTTTACTCCCGATATGTTACCGGAAGAGATCTGGTCAGCCCTGTTAGAGATTGAGGATCAGGCCATTTTTATCGAGCGTTTCAATGGCCTTGAAGAAGAAAAAAGGAAAGAAGTGGCCGAATACGTCCTCACTAAATGCAACATCTTTTCGGGAAGACCTTCCCTGTTTGCAGCACGTTATAACGCCTCATCCGGATTGATGGGATAGGTCAAAAGCATTCTGAAGATGAGGGCCGGGATAAGGAGGGGAGATGAAACGCGGGATTTTCTTCATGGTAGCCCTGACACTGCTCTTTGCAACTTATGCCATGGGAGCAGACAAAATTGTCTCTCTTGCCACCACTGAGTGGGAACCCTATGTTGGCGAGAAGATGAAGAACTACGGTTTTACCTCAGAAATAATAGCCGAGGCCTTCAAGAGGGTCGGATATGACGTGATATTTAGCTTCAAGCCGCCCAAAAGGGTCATGGCAGACGTTGAAGCAGGCCTGAATGACGCTGGCTATCCTGCATATTATTCGGATGAACGGGCAAGGAGGTTCGATTATTCAGAGCCATTTGCCGAGGGCCCTTTGGGTTTTTACAAGAGAAAAGATCTAAGGATCTCTTATACCACATTGCGCGACCTGGCGCCTTACAAGATCGGTGTTTGTCTCGGCTTTGCTTACCCGAAGGAGTTTGATGGAGCAGACTATTTGGAAAAAGAGGTGGCAAGAGACGAGAAGGCGAACATAAGGAAACTGCTTAGGAGACGTATCGACCTTTTCATCACCGATAAGTTCGCTGCCAAGGCCGCTATCAATAAGTTCGTGCCGGAGGGAAATGCGGTCCTAGAGTTTATGGAGCCCCCTCTTGAATTGCGAAAGTTGCACCTGATATTTGGGAGGAAAGAGGGCAACAAGAAAAAAATGGAGGACTTCAACACAGGCCTCCGAATGATCCTTGAAGATGGAACGGTCACGAAGATTATGGAGAGGCACGGGTTCTAGTAGCGGACAGTAACCGGTGCCGCCCGTTCCTGAGAATCGCATCGATTTCGGCACCACAGGCAGTTACAACAAGGTGCGGATATGGCCGTGGGTTTTAGCGTCAGGAAGTCAGACTAAGGCCAGTGATCGTCCCGCTGCTAATTCTTACCGACTTCACTAACGGCTTTAGGGGCCCGGTTTTCTATGATACCTTTTTCGATGTAGTAATATGCGATCCCTGCTATAAGCAGGACGAGACCAATCAGGTCGGTCGTCAGCCTGGGGTGGAAGACGAGGAGTCCTGATGCCATAAATAGTGCACGGACAGGGATGGAGATCCTTTGCAGGACAAAACTGTAACCTTCAAAGCCGGCGCTCAAGAGGATAATACCCAATGCAGCCGTACTCATCGCCTGAAGGATCTGCCAGGCGTTGCCATAACCCACCAGGGCCGGGTTATAGACAAAGAAGAAGGGGACCAAGAGTGATACAAAGCCCAGTTTGACGGCCTGAAATGCCGTCTTGAGGGGATTCGCCTGGGCAATGCTCGCAGCGGCGTACGCCGCCAGTGCAACAGGGGGCGTTATATATGATACTGAACCCCAATAAACCAGGAACAGGTGGGCTGACATCTCATATATTCCGAGGCTGACAAGGGTTGGGGCCAAGAGCATTGCCAGAAAAATATAACACGCAGAGATGGTCAGCCCAATCCCCAGAAGGAAACTTGTGGCAGCTCCTATGACGAGGAGAAGAAACATGTGGTCTCCCCCCAGCCTTGTCAGAGACCCTGAAAGACCGTGGGCGGTCCCCGTTAAGGAAAGGGCGCCGATAATCATTCCCACACCCACCAGTATACCCATGAGTTCTGTCAATATCTTTCCGGTCCCGTCTGTGAGTTGGAGGATGTTGTTCCACTTCAGCCTTGTCTCTTTTCGTAGGTTGGCCAAAATCAAGAGAACTCCTGTGGCGTAATAGGGGGCTAGGTCCTCTAACCTTTCAAAGAAGATGAAGTATACAAGGGCCGCCAGGGCTGCGATGTAAAACCAGCCTTGTTTGAGAGTTTGACCGAGGGAAGGCAGTTCTTCCCGAGGGAGTCCGCGAAGCCCCATCTTCGCTGCGTAGAAGTCGGTCTGGGCGAACAACGAGACCCAGTAGAGAAATACGGGGAGGGCCGCTGCAACGCAGACCTCGGCATAGGACACCCCTATAAAGTCTGCCATGATAAAGGCGGTTACCCCCATGACGGGCGGGGTAAGTACCCCTCCCTTGGAAGCGCAGGCCTCTATGGCCGCGGCGTAATGAGGGGGGTACCCCAGACGCTTCATTGTGGGGATGGTAACTGCGCCCGTAGTCACCACATTAGCGATGGCGCTTCCGGACATGGTCGCGAAGAAGGCGCTCGATAGGATTGAGACCTTGGCAGCTCCACCCCTTACCCCTCCCAGGATGGCGAGACAGAAATTAATGAAGAAATTGGCTGCGCCTGTGGTCTGGAGGGCCACTGCAAAGATCATGTATCCAATCAGAAGCCTGCAAAAGACCTGGGTGGGAAGTCCAAAAATGCTCTGCATCCCCAGGAAATGAAACCCCAGGATGCGTGAGAGGCTGTACTGCTTTGCCTCTAAGATGCCTGGACAGAGGTGGGCGAAGAGAGGATATAGGGATGCCACGAGGATGACCCCGGCAAGCATGGCCCCTCCGGCCCTCCGAACGGCCTCGATTATCAAGGCCCAGGTAATAAGGGCCAGGACCTTTGCAGTAAGTGGAGGGACTACCTCCCATCCACCAAGGATGATATCTATATTATGGGTAAGGATGTAGATAGGCCCAAGAAGAGATGCAACGGCAAAAGAATTATCATACCATGGAACTCTTTTTGATGTTACCTTTCCGCTCACCGGAAAGATCAAGAAGGTTGAGGAGACGAACGCAGCAATCATGACAGAGAAGTAGGACATCTCCGGCATGACATATCCGAATATCACAATCTTGAAGGCGTAGACAAAAGACAACAAGGCGGCAAAGGCTGTTGCGCAGCGAAAATACCACTTGTGAACGCCTTGGAGCTCCCGGTACCTCCCCAGGGGCTTCTGTTTTTCAGTGCTATCCTCTTTGTTCATGGTGAAGATCTCATGTTTGTGGGCAAGAAGGGAAAAATCTTGCTGTGATAATCGGTTGCACTAGATCGGAAATGAATAGCTCCGTATGATTGATACTTGAAACTGGAAATTTGAAACTCGCAGATATGTTAACGCTTGCCGGATTAAAGTCTTATCCGGAGAACTTTCGAGCTGTTTTGAACCTCCGGAATTTTTCTATGCCTCAGGTTGTGAAAAGAAGGGGTTGGATGCCGGACATCTCAACCCCTTCTTTTTCAAGAGGGGATCTTACTCTTTCTTGAATTTGGCAAGTCTCTCCTCAAAGGCCTTCAACTGCTCTGCCTGCCACTTGTCCAACGCGGGCGTCCAAACACCAACTTCTTTAAAATAACGGATGGCGCCTTCGTGATACGGTACAGGGCTGGGGTTACTGACAGCTCCTTTGATATTAAAGGCCGGCATAGCCTTGTGCATGTCTTTGTAAATATTGAAACCCTTGTCCATGGCTTTTACAACAGCATAGACCACATCAGGGTCCGTTTGTGCATAAGACCAAATGCTGTAAGGATAGGTCCCCACTTGCATGGTCTCACCCTTTGGCAACCCTGGTGCACTCTTGCAGACCGCCGGGGTAAGCCAGGGGGCCTTGGCCTGGAGCCTTTCCCAACCGGCCTTATTATCATGGGGCAATAGAATCCAAGCGGCCCCATGGGGGCCTGCTTCCAGTTCCTTGACGGTTGGAGTGACCGTAGCCGCATAGCAAACATCCACCTTGCCCTGAATAACGCCCTTCAATTGATCCACATAACCGCTCATGGGAACCGCGGTCACATCGTTCCAGCTGACGTTACCGAAGGCCATGATCCCTTCTATACTCAACATTCCGGCGGGCCACCCGGGTACCTTCGGGACCCTTTTTCCCTTTACTGCTTCCGGATATCTGATGCCGGAATCTCCTCTGGTGAGTAAACTCAGGTATAAAGTCAGTCCCCGCCACACTTGCAGTACAGGCTGTGGTCCCCAGTCCTTTCCCGAGAACTCGGCAATCCCATAACTCGCACACGTTCCGGTCGCACCGGTTAGAATGCTCAGCTCGCTCTGCCCGGTCTTTAAAGGAAGGACTCGCGCCACGTCCGTATCATATGGTTCGACCCTTACTTTCATGGGAGTCAGTTGCTCAATGGCCTCTCGGAACCCGCTGGAGATAGTATAGCCTAGCGATCCGACCTTGTAAGAGGTGAATGTGATGAGTTTGGGGAGCTCGCCGGCTGAAGCCGGAGGGATACTCTGGGGGAGAAGGGTCATACATAGAAGACCCAAAGCAAATGCGACACAGATTGATCTCTTCATCCTTGTTCCTCCTTTCTTTATGGAGAGTTTAGAAGCCTAAGGAAATCTTACCCGACGTTCTTGACTTGATATCACCCCCTTTTGTCTTAATAGGTTTGCCGCCAGCCAAAAAAGGAATCCTTCCTCCAAATAGTATGGTTCTGCCTATATGATTAAATACTACAGCGATTGTCAAAGAAAATTTTTGGGCACAGGTTCTTTCCGCTTTCAACCTGATATCGGTCTGCTTGCGGTCCATATGGCTTCATCTTTTGATCGCGCTGTTGTTGGCGGAAAGCTTAGGGGCAAGTGCAGGGTCCGTCAAGTCAAAAATTGCAGTACTGAGGGCATCCGTGAGCTTTCACCGGATATGATCCTGTTTTTTCTTGACAATCAATTTAGCGGAGAATGTAATTACATAATTAATTAAATTTTCCACCGGTTCTACCGGGTTTTTGACCCTAGGAGGATTTCTCTATGAAAAAGGTAGCGATTGTGGGGATGGGAACAACCAAGTTCAAGGCCAGGTGGTTGGATAAGACCTACTTTGAACTGGCCTTTGATGCAGCCAGAATGGCCATGGAAGATGCTGGGATCGGTCGTGATCGCATAGATTGCGCCGTCTACGGCATATACAACGATTTCTTTCAGCGCCAGTATCAACCAGACGCCTTTGTGCATGACTACCTCGGATTGGGGCTGAAGCCTATGGTGAGGGTAAATTCTGGAGGCGCGACGGGCGGAGCGGCCCTGAGGATCGGCTATTCAGAGGTGGCAAGCGGGCTGTATGACGTCTGCCTAGTCCTGGGGGTAGAGAAGTGTGCAGACACTTACAACTATGAGGTCCAGGCCGCTACACCTGAGGTATTGAGGGCCATCCTTTACACGGCAGACATGACCTATGACAACCCTGCAGGCAGAACGGCGGCCTCGGGGTTCGCGCTGGCGGTGATCGCCCACATGGAAAAATATGGAAATCCCACGGAAGAACAGATGGCCAAGGTGTCGGTCAAAAATCATTTCAACGCCACCAAGAACCCCATAGCCCAATCTCCCCAGGTGATCACAATTGAGGATGTGATGAAGTCCCGCAAGATTGTCGAGCCTTTCAGGTTTTACGACAATTGTTTGTATACAGAAGGTTCATCCGCAGTAATCCTGGCATCCGAAAAGGTGGCCCGGGATATCACGGACAAACCGGTCTGGATTGTCGGACTGGGGGCTTCTGCCGATTACGTGATGCCGGGGAATCGGCCCAATATATATACATTCGAATCTTCACGTGTGGCGGCAAAGAAGGCGTATGAGATGGCAGGGATTACAGACCCCCTAAAGGAACTGGATATGGCAGAGCTACACGATGCCTTTACGGGCACTGAGATAATGGCCTATGAGGACTGCTTTTTCTGTGAAGAAGGCCGGGGAGGCGATCTGATTGATGACGGTACCGTAATGCCTGAGGGCGAACTGCCGGTCAACCTGAGCGGTGGTCTCATCGGGTGCGGACATGCAGTGGGGGCTACCGGGATCATGCAGACCTATGAGGTCGCACTCCATCTGAGGGGTGAGGCCGGAGAACGTCAGGTAGCAAACGCACGCCGGGGTCTGATACAGAGCATTGGCGGGACCCTCTGCACGTGGACTGTGTGCCTGGTTCTAGAAAGGGAGGGATAGACGTGAACGAACAAGAACGCGAGAAATGGTATCAGTATCATCACGAGAAATACGGGATCCCCGTGGAATATCTGAGAAGGGAATATGAGAAAGAATTGTCGGGAAACGTGCCAATGGATGCGCCCTTAGAGATTCCGGACAGGATGGACGTCTTCTACAAGTACTCCTATGGCCAACAATCCCGGTTTTTCCGCGAGCTCAGGGAAAACAAGAAGTTGTATGGGGCAAAATGCCCGGAATGCCAGAAGGTATATTGTCCGCCCCGTGCACACTGTTCCCAATGTTACGAGCCTACAGAGTGGGTCCCACTCAAAGGCACTGGCGTGATCAAGGCCTGTACAGTCCAGTATTTCACAACGAGCGCCTTTATTAAAAAGCTTCCCTTTATCTGTGCCTATGTGCAACTGGACGGCACTGACTTTATCATGATGACCAATATGGAAGTGGAAGATGTCTCCAAGATTAAGGTAGGTACAAGGGTAGAGGCGGTCTTTCGCGAAGAGAGACACGGAACCATCACAGATGTCTATTTTCGACCAATTGATTAGACTGGACCACTGACCACTGACTGCTGATCGCTTACCACTGATTATGGGAGGATATTGATGAGTCGAAAGGTAATCATAACTACAGCGCCCACAGGCAGTATACCCACAAGGGAGGATAACCCGAATCTCCCCGTTACACCAGAAGAGATAGCTGAGGAGACCAGGCGCTCTTACGATGCAGGCGCATCCGTAGTACATCTCCACGCAAGGGACCCTGACACCGGAATGCCGACATCTGATATCGAGGTCTTCCGGGCCTATCTCGGCGCTGTAAGGGATGCATGTCCCATAATTGCCCAGATCACCACTGGAGGGGGAGCAACGACTCTGGGGCTGACTCCTGAACAAAGATTAAGAGCAGTGGAAGAATTGAGGCCTGATTCGGCATCCCTGAATGCGGGCTCCATGAATTTTGGCAGGAAACTCTTTCCCAATATCCCTGAGGTAATGGAACTGTATGCCAGGAGAATGAAAGAGCTAAAGGTGATGCCAGAATTTGAGATATATGACCTTTCCATGATCCAAAATGTGGACCACTGGATCCGCAGGGCCGGTATACTGGAGCCACCGTATCAGTTTAGCTTTGTTATGGGCGTCATGGGAGGGATTCCGCCCAGCTTCAGGAATCTCTTGGCCCTGAAGGAGAGTACTCCACCCGGTTACACGTGGCAGGGCATTGGTATTGGCCGCCATCAGATCCCGTTAGGCATCATGGGGGTGCTTCTGGGAGGAAATATTCGTGTTGGGTTTGAAGACAATATCTATCTCTCAAGAGGGGTCCTTGCAAAGAGTAACGCCCAACTTGTGGAAAAGGCGGCACGAATAATACGCGAACTGGGCCTCGAAGTAGCAAGTGTGGAAGAGGCGCGGGAGATCCTGCCCCTGCTGAACAAATAAAAGAAGTAACAGTTTAGCCCTCTGAAACCGGGGCAATGGGGATTTCCCTTTTTCGGGTGTAAAACTCGTCCGTAAGAGAGCGTAAAGTAATCGCGCGCCATAGCTGAAAATAAGGAACAATGCCAACGCCAACATCATCTCGTTGTTGAGAGAGTGCTCTCCGTGATTTCTTAACGCTCTCTAACGGACTCAGACAGGGTTACACCTCTCAAAACGAAAACCCCCATTGCCCCGGATAAACGCCAGATCGGAAAAGGGCTAAAATGATACCAAAAGAAAAGGAGCATCCCATGGAAATGACTCTTGGTGAGGCCTTTGCCCGCTCCGCACGTAAATTTCCAGCCAAGATAGCATGCATGGACGATGAGGGAGCCCTCAGCTATGGAAAACTCAATGGGAGGGTCAACAGGTTTGCCAACGCCATGAGAGGGTTGGGGACGGATAGAGGAACCCATGTGGCCACCCTCTCAAACAATTGCATCCCATTGATGGAGGTGTATCTGGCACATCTGAAGCTGGGTGTTGTTACCACGCCGCTGAATTCAAGGGGCACTCTGGATGAGATCTGCTACCAGGCTGACTTTACCGACTCGGAGGTTTTGGTATTTCACCGCGATTTTGCCGGGGAGACAGAAGAGATACATGACCGCCTGCCACGAATCAAGAGGTTCGTTTGTATGGGAGGAAAGCCGCCTGGATTTGCCCTCGACTATGAAGAACTCCTTACTAGGGCGAGTGACGAAGAGCATTTCAGTGATCTGGTAGAAGAGGATGAGGCCTTTATCATCTTTACCGGGGGAACGACGGGTACTCCCAAAGGGGCCATTCTCACACACAAGGGGCTCCTATGGAATATTATCTGTGTAACTACTGAGAACCAGAGCCCGACCCCTGAGGACAAGATCTATTATCCCATGCAGATGTATCATACGGCGGCACTAAGCCGCTTCCTGGCCTATATGTATGCAGGGGGGACCTTTATCGGAAGTAAGACCTTTGACCCTGATAGATACCTAGACGTCGTGGAGAAGGAGCGAACCACCTTTATCACCGGCAACCCCACCATCTTTCGCATGCTGCTCGAGGCCAACAAGAGACGCCCCAGAGACACCTCATCCATGAGGCGGTGGTTGTCGAGCCAGGGATTTCTGCATCCGGGCCTCAAAGAAGAGGTAGAGAAGTATCTCTGGCCCAATGGGGAGCTCTATGGATCCTATGCCCTCACCGAGGCCTCTCCGGCGGTGACCGTCTTAAAGCCCTGGGACAGACCCAGGGAATGGGGCAGTGTGGGCCGCCCTTACATGTGCACTGAGGTACGCATTGTGGATGAAAATGACCGGGACATGCCGGTGGGGGAAGAGGGGGAGATCATCGTAAGGGGTCCGACGGTATTCAAGGGGTATTATAAGAATGCCGAGGAGACAGAGAACACCCTTAGAGGCGGATGGCTCCATACCGGTGATGTGGGCAAATACGATGACCTGGGATACCTCTACATGGTAGATCGTCTCAAGGACATGATAAAGACTGGAGGGCTTAATGTATACTCGCAGGAGATAGAAGAGGTCCTTTCCTATCACCCGGACATAGCTGAAGGGGCCGTTATAGGCGTTCCCCACCCCAAATGGGGGGAGTCGATCCGGGCAATCGTTGTGCCCAGGAAGGGGACTCGACTGACTGAAAAAGATGTTATTGATCATTGTCGCCAACACCTGGCCAGCTACAAGAAGCCCACCTCGATTATCTTCGTTCATGAACTCCCAAAGGGAACCTTTGGGGGAAAGATCCTCAAGAGGGTTTTGAGGGACAGGTACGGCAAAGAGTAGACAAAGAGAGGAAGAGCTGTGAAATGGAGGGGACTATCCTGGCCTTCTTGGGTATGACGTGGAAGTTTCATCTCCCCATTAGAATTGGGGATACCGTACACGTAGTTCAAAAGGTAAAAGAGATGCGCGAGACATCCAAGGGGGACAGAGGGGTCCTTACCTTTGAAAAGGAGCTTGTGAACCAAGCAGGGGAACTGGTTCAGACCGGGACAACAACGGTGCTCTTGGCAAAGAGAGGCGCGAAAGGCTAAGACCTTGAGGAAACCGAGATGAAGATACTGTTGGATATGCTGCTCTCTGATGAACACCGAATGGTCCGGGAGACCACAAGGAGGTTTGCAGAGAAGGAACTGGGGCCGATTGCCGAGGAGATTGACGAAGAGGAAAGGTTTCCCACAGAGGTCTATAAGAAGGCCGGGCAGAATGGTCTGATCGGTTCCACAATCCCTGTGGAATATGGCGGAGGAGGTGCCGATCTTTTGACCAATGCCCTCGTAAAGGAGGAGTTCTGCCGGGTGGCAGCTGGTTTCGGTATGTCCGTCAATATGTGTACCACAAACTTTTGCTATTTTGTCTCCAAGTATGGCACTGAAGAGCAAAAGAGGCGTTACATCCCTCCGGTGATCGGGGGAGATGCCGTTGCCGCTTTTTGCCTTACCGAACCCGCTGCCGGATCAGATGCCCTTTCATTAAAGACCAGCTACAAACGGGAGGGGGATACCTACGTCCTGGATGGTTCCAAGACCTTTATTACTAATGCCCCAATTGCTGAATATTTCCTGGTAATCTCGCGGGAGCATTCAACCAGAGGTGCAGAAGGAGGCACTCTCTTCATCCTGCAACGGGGAATGGAAGGGCTTTCGACAGGAAGGCCTTTCAAGAAGATGGGAATGCGCTGTTCCCCCACCGGCGAGGTGTTCCTGGAAAACGTTACGCTCAGAGGTGATCAGATCCTGGGAGAAGAGGGAAGGGGTTTCCAGATCATGTTCGAGGCCCTGGACGAAGAGCGTGTATTGGGTGCCATCACCAGCATCGGTATAGCCCAGGCATGTCTGGAAACGGCAGTCAGATACTCTAAAGAGCGAATACAATTTGGCAAACCGATCGCTTCCTTCCAGCTAATCCGTAATATGTTGGCTGAGATGGCCACACGCCTTGATATTATTCGCCAATACACCTATACACTTTGCCCCCTTGTAGACAAGGGGGTTAATCTCACTAAAGAGGCCTCCATCGCAAAATACTATGCTTCTATCATGGGCACGAAGGCGGCACTGGATGCCATCCAGATCCTGGGAGGTTATGGGTATATGAGGGAGTATCCTGTTGAGCGCTACATGAGGGATGCGAAGCTAATAGAGATAGGCGGAGGCACCTCTGAGATCCAGAAGCTAATCATCTCACGGGAGCTGCTAAGGGAGTGAATGGAAAGGAGCTACAGTTCTAAACTTGGCGTTCCGCGTTCTCAGTTCTTTGCTGAACTCGTGAACGAGTAACAAGTTTCAAGAAGGGAAAATCTGAGGTAGGAAATCAGTCTGGCAGCGGGTGATCACTTGCCATTGGCAACAAAGGCAAAGCCCCGTTCAATGGCCCTTTGATTCTCCTCGAAGAATTTTTCTCTGCCTTTAAGTGCCCCCTGCATCCCCTTTATGGTCTCATCCAGGCTGAGAAGTCCTGCCTTGGCGCAGACCGCTCCGATCATGACCATATTAGCTCCACGTTGGGAGCCTACTTCTTGAGACAATTCCACTACCGGGACCTGAAGTATTTCAATGTCTTGTCGGGACGGCCTCTCTTTGAAAAGGGAGGAATTGAGGAAGACCTTACCTTTTTCAGCCACGGTGGCTTCGAACTTCTCTAAAGACGGAAAGTTCATTGCCACAAGCACGTCCGGTCTTGATGCCACTGGAGACGCGATCTTCTTGTCTGATAGGGTAACGGTACAATTGGCCGTGCCCCCGCGCATTTCAGCTCCGTATGATGGAAAGTAGGTAACATTGAGACCTTTATACATTCCTCCGTGGCACAGGACATAACCCATAAGCAGAACGCCCTGGCCCCCAAAGCCTGCAAAAGTAGTTCGGGTAATCATTTTTCGCCCTTCTTATCCTCGTATCCGGTGGTGTCTTTGATGACACCAAGGGGATAGGTTTTGACCATCTCATCATTCACCCATGCCCAGGCAGCCTTAGGGGAAAGCTTCCAGTTTGTGGGGCAGGGAGATAGCAACTCCACCATGGAGAAGCCCAGGTCGTCCAACTGGCACTGGTATGACTTCTTGATGGCCTTCTTGGCCCGGCGGATTTGTTTGATGCTGGTAAGCGAGCACCGTTCTATGTAGACCACCCCGTCGCATATTGCCAGCATCCGCGAGATATCAATGGGATGTCCGTGTAACCTGGGATCTCGGCCGCCCGGTGCTGTTGTGGCTGTTTGGCCCAGGAGCGTGGTTGGCGCCATCTGGCCTCCTGTCATTCCATATATGGCATTATTTATAAATATGGTTGAGATCCTCTCGCCCCGGTTACCTGCGTGGATGGTCTCGGCTGTGCCGATGGCGGCCAGGTCACCGTCACCCTGGTAGCTAAGCACGAATTTGTCCGGGTGAACCCGCTTGATGCCAGTAGCCACGGCCAAGGCCCTTCCGTGTGGTGCCTCCACCATGTCAAAATTGAAGTAGTTGTAGGCCAGCACAGCGCATCCCACCGGAGGGACCCCTATGGTCTTGCCCCGTAGACCCATTTCATCCAGACACTCAGCCACCAGGCGGTGGGCAATGGAGTGGCCACAGCCCGGGCAATAATGGGTAAGGGTATACTTCAGAGATTCTGGCCAACCAAAGATCTTTTTGAATGCAAGTTCTTGGCTCATACGTCAATCCTCCGGCCTATTTTTCCATCGCCTTTCGCGGCTGAAAGCAGGAAGTCTCCCACCTCCGCTGGAGTGGGAATGATGCCGCCTGGCAGACCGTGGAACCAAATCTCTGCCCTCTCACCGACGGAAAGAACCACGTCCTCTATCATTTGACCCGCACTGAACTCGAATACAGCTACCTTCGTAACCTTCCTGGACAGCTCGCGTAAGGGCAGCTTTGGGAAGGGCCACAGGGTAATGGGCCGAAACAATCCAAGGGTCATTCCCTCGGCCTCAAGCTCTTGGATAGCGCTCTCGGCTATGCGTGCGGCCGTTCCATATGCGACCACAAACATTTCTGCCTCTTCCGGGCAGTTGGCCTCCCATCGCTGCTCTTTGGCCGTTATCTTGTCATATTTTTCCTGCAAGTGCATGTTGTGATAATAGAGTTCCCCTTTCTGGCCCAGGAGCATGGAGAAGATGGCCCGTGGTTCTCGTCCTTCGCAGCCATCAAGGATCCAGTCCTTCTTGGGCAGATCATCAAGATCGATGAAGTCGGGGAAGACGACCGGTTCCATAACCTGGCCCATCAGACCATCGCCTAGTATCAAGACCGGGGTGCGATATTTGTCCGCAAGGTCAAAAGCAACAAAGGTCAAATCAGCCAGTTCTTGGCATCCGGCCGGGGCCAGGACGGGTGTCCGGTAGTCTCCATGGCCACCGCCCCGAGTGGCCTGAAAATAGTCTGCGGCTGAAGGCGCGATATTGCCCAGGCCGGGACCACCCCTCATCATATTGATAATAACCGCCGGTATTTCCATTCCGGCCATATAGGAGATCCCCTCCTGCTTCAAAGAGATGCCAGGCGATGAGGAGGAGGTCATGGCGCGGCCCCCTGCAACCGAGGCACCCAACACCATATTAATGGAGCCAATTTCACTTTCCCCCTGAATAAAGGTGCCGCCCACATCCAACATGCGTGCAGAAAGGTACTCCGGCAACTCGTTCTGCGGCGTGATGGGATAGCCGAAGTAATATCGGCAGCCAGCGCGTACTGCTGCTTCTGCCACCACGTGAGAACCACTCATCAACATCTTTTCACTTGGCACGATACACCTCTATGGCGATATCAGGGCATACCGTAGCGCACTGGGCGCATCCGACGCACCCCTTTTCGCCCTCACTAATGTTTTCCTTGAACCGAGCCGGAGAGTAGCCCTTTTTGTTGAGCGACTCATCGACTTCGATCCTATGGTTTGGACAGAACTCGATGCATAAGTGACACCCTTTGCAACGTTCCCTGTCGATCACTATCTTACCCTTTCTTGTCTCTTTTGCCATTTCCTTACACCGCTCGCTTTGAAGCCATATAGAGAGACTACGCTATCCCCTGACGAGGCAGCTCTTAAAAAATGGGGACCTTATCTCCAGCTCTCCCACTTGTCAAGCTTTTTTTGGCAGGGGATCTTAGGATCGAGTTTTTGGCTTGACAGAAACGGTCTCCTTCGTGATAAGTATGGCTGACCTCAATTGGCAATTGAATATTGAAAATTGTAGATTGTTTTTTGGGGTTCAATCTACATTCCTGTAAGCAAGCAAATGATAATGCCTAGCCAAAGATATTTGAAATTTGGTAACAGTTTAGCGCTCTGCAACCGGGGCAATGGGGGTTTCCCTTTTTCGGGTGTAAAACTCGCCCGCAAGAGAGCGTAAAGTAATCACGCGCCACAACTGAAAATAAGGAACTGTGCCAACGCTAACATCATCTCGTTTTTGAGAGAGCGCTCTCCGTGATTTCTTAACGCTCTCTAACGGGCTCAGACAGGGTTACACCTCTCAAAAAGAAAACCCCCAATGCCCCGGATAAACGCCAGATTGGAAAAGGACTAAAATGATACGAAATATGGTATTTTTGTCATTGGGACATTGGTGTTTTGGTCGTTGTTTCGGCCCGCCCTGGCGAGACATACCTTGAACAGACTCTTGGCTTGGAAGACTTTGAAAGCCATTGCTTCACAACAGAGCCATATCAATCCAGGTCTGGGCCAGGGATTTCGTGCTTCGGATTTCGAATTTTTGACCGAAAAAACGGAGTTTTCGGTCAAGCACTAGTTACATATTCGTCACAAGTTGCGCGGAAAACCCGAGTGATCAAAGACCAAGATACGACACGCTGCTGACAAAGGATCAATGGCTCCAGCTATGAACGTACCGAAGGTCATAATCATCGCACAAAACCAGCCACTGGACAATTATGCCCATTTGAGGCGAAAGATGGCAACCGCCGAAAGCAGGGCCCAGAGGCAATCCTCACGATTCCCAGGCCTGGACCTCTATGCCATCCAGAGGGAAGTGAACCGGAACATCTTGAAGTCTGCGCTAGTCTTTGATGGCCGATATATGGACCTCCTTGATCTGATGAACTATATCAAGAATGGGCGCCGGGTTCCCGAACTGACACCTGCCGATGTGAAACAATATTATTCCCTTGCCAATACCGTTACCTTGAACGGCATCTATCTTTTTCAATACCTTGCTGAGCACGGGTTTTGTCCCATCGTTGTCCAGAACTACTCTACGGTCGATCTATCGGATCTCCTTAGAGAAGGCCCCTTGGCGGTCTGCATTTCATCCAATTTCATATACATGGAAGATATAAAGGATATTGCCGTCCAGATCAAACAGTTTGCGCCTGATGTGGCCGTAATTGCTGGAGGCATGCTGGTCAAGAAGGCCTTGAATGCCGGTGAGGACCTTTCAGCCAATTCGCTGCGATTTTTCTCCACCTTTTTCGGGAAGATCGATGCCTTCGTTATCGAGGCACAGGGTGAGAAGACCCTGGTAAAGCTCCTCCAGGCAGTGAGCAAGGGCGAAGATCTGAGCAGAGTGCCCAATCTGGGCCTTTTTGATGAGAAAGGAAAGCTGGTATTTACCCCCCGGGAAAAAGAAGGCACAAACATGGATGGCGCCGCAATTTCGTGGGACCGGGTTCCCAGGGGTTATCTGAGGAAGATTCTCCCTGTAAACAGCAGTCGGGGATGTTTCTACAGGTGCCGCTTTTGTACCTATCACTGGTTGTTTCCGGACGTCCTTTACAAATCTGTGGACGTTCTCAGGGAGGAACTGAAGTTGATAGATGGCCTAGGGTTTGTGGAGCACATACGCTTTACAGACGACAATTTCACCGCCAACAGGGAAAGGCTTAAGGCGGTGCTTCAAATGATGCTCGAAGAGAACTGGGGCTTTACGTGGTCGTCTTTTGCACGCGCCGGTTCGGTGACCCCCGAGCTGGTAAGACTGATGAAACAGTCCGGGTGTGAGTTTGTGGATCTTGGGCTTGAGTCGGGAAGCCAGACCATACTGGACAATATGGATAAGCGGCTCCGGCGTGAACAGTCCTTGAGTGCGATCGAAATGCTCAATGACCACGGCATCTATGGCAGAGGGAGTTTTATCGTAGGTTACCCTGGGGAAACCCAGGAAACATTTTCCGAGACTATAGAATTTATCAAGCAGAGCAGATTGCCGTATTATCACCCTTACCTCTTTTACTATACCGCGAATACACTCGTTCACCAAATGAGAGACGAGTTCGGGATGCGGGGCCTAGGCCTGGCATGGCGTCATAATACCATGGATGCCGCAGAGGCATCAGATCTTATGTCCCAGATGGTTCCATCGATCGATAGTAGTTTTACCGATGGCCAGACCTACGTGGAGGAGATATACAAACTCCTCCGGGGAGAGGGTTATCGTCCCGATAAGATACTGGAGCTTTTTAGGTTGAAGAGGGAACTGCAGTTGACTATAAAGGAGTTCGGCTCAAGGGAACCGTTTTCGCCCAAAGTCGAAGAAGTCCTTGTCAAACTGGAATCCTTGGTCAGGTGATGCGCATCGGGATACTGAGTGTAAGAAACCACAGATACCACCCTAACCGGAGATTGATCGAGGCTGCGAGTGAGCAGGGGCATAAGGTTTTGCTCATTCATCCCAGGGATTGTTTTTTTGATGTTACCGCTGATAGGCCGGAGCTCAAAATAAGGGGAATTGATGCCAGACCGGATGCCATCTTGCCCAGGATAGGGGCAACAATTAACGACTATGCCCTCTCCCTTGTGCGGCATTTTGAGCTCTCGGGTATCCCTGTGGTAAATGGCTTTCACTCTGTGCTCCTCGCCAGAAACAAGTTTCTGGGCCTTCAGAGCCTGGCCAGTAAAAATGTCCCTGTACCTGATTCCCACCTGATCGGTAATTTAGAGCTCTTCAAAGAGGCCGTAAGGAAGCTTGGTGGCTACCCGGTGGTCGCAAAGACACTTACAAGCAGGCAAGGGACCGGAGTTGTTTTGGTGGACTCCCCCGCCACGGCCGAGTTTATCGTAAACAACCTCCTGGACAAGAGTCGAGGCCTTTTGATTCAAGAATATATACCATCGCATGGGCGGAGGGATATCAGGGCCTTTGTCTTGGGCAATAGGGTCATAGGGGCCATGGAACTCAGGCCCAAACCTATGGATTTTCGATCCAACATCCACCTGACAGGTCGCGGGAGGCCCGTGGCATTGGGGCAAGGGCTGGAAGAAATTGCCATAAATTCAACCAGGACCTTGGGCCTTGAAATCTCTGGGACGGACATCGTTGTGGGTAGCGATGGCACCGCAAAGGTGGTGGAAGTGAATTACTCTCCCGGCTTCAGGGGACTTGAGGCCTCAACGGGGCTGGACATTGCATCTCAGATCATCCAGTATGTGACCAAGAATTATGGGGGCGCCTGATGAACATAGCTTTCTTGATGGACCGGCTGGAATCGATCAATCCGGAAAATGAGACCACCAGCCATCTGATGTATGAATGCAACCAGAGGGGGCATTCGGTCTATTTTCTGGAACCCCACGATGTGTACATCCGAACCAATGAAGTGGTGGCCAGGATGAGAAATATCACTGTGCCTCCGGATCTTACCATGAAAAGATATTGGCGGAGCCTGATCAGTTGCCTCAAGAAGGACGAACTTATATTCGAAACCATCACGGATCTGGATGCCCTTTTTCTGCGAAAGAACCCTCCCTTGGTTTACCAGACCATGGAATTTCTTTCATCGGTAAATGACCGGGTCTTTATGATTAACAGCACAAGCGGTCAGATTCTGGCAAACAGCAAACTCTACATCCTCAATTTTCCCAGCATAATTCCAGAGACCCATGTCTCAAGAGATCCGGCCCGATTAAAGAAGATAATTGACGATTTTGGAGGCGCCATGGTGGTAAAGCCCCTGCAGAGATACGGGGGCGAGGGTGTGATCAAGGTGAGTGTGCGGGATCGTGAGAACCTAAATTCCCTGATCAATTACTATGTGAGGGCCTATCGCTCCTACCCCGAAAGGGAACCGATCATGGTGCAGGAGTATCTGGATCTGGTACAAAGAGGCGGTGATGTGAGGATCCTTTTGCTAAATGGGGAAATCCTGGGGGCAATGAGAAGGAAGCCGCGCAAAGGTGAATTTAGGACCAATATCCATGCGGGTGCCCGGGCCTACAGGCACGAAGTGACGTCTACGGAAAGGGAGATCTGTGCAACACTCAAAGACCGTTTAGTACGGGATGGCCTGTACTTTGTGGGTATTGACGTTATTGGAGACAAGATGGTAGAAATAAACTGTCTAAGCCCGGGCGGCATTCCTCGTATAAACAGGCTTGACAGTGTAAAGCTGGATGTCAAAGTCATAGACTTCATTGAACAAAAGGTGAGGGAGATGAAGTCTGCGTGACTTTCTTTTAAAACAATTAGACAAGAGAAAGGAACCGGCTATGAGCGGCAAAAATCCAACTAGAAAGACAGCTTCGTGTTGCAAGGCGTTCTCGCTCGTCACCGCAATAGTGATGCTCTTTACCATTCATGTGTGGAGCACCCCCGCATTGGCTGCCCAGATTCTCAAGATCGGGCTCCTGGAAGAGCCCAAGACCCTCAACATATGGCGTGCAACCGATAGATGGTCAAGCAAGGTCCTTGGCCTTATATATCAACCCCTCTACCTGAGGAACCCGGATACCTTAGAGCTTATCCCTTGGCTGGCGGCAGAAGCGCCCGTATTTGACCCTAAAACCCTTTCTTACACGGTAAAGTTAAGGCCGGCCAAGTGGTCCGACGGAACGGAGTTTACCTCAGCTGATGTGGCCTTTACCGGAAGCGTCATACAGGAGTTTAAGGTCCCCAAGGACCTCTCCAGATGGAAGTTTGTTAAGAAGATCGAGACGCCGGACAAACACACCGTGAGATTCTATCTCGAAGAACCAATGGCCATTTTCACATCCACGACACTTACAACATCCATCGTACAAGAAAAGGAGTGGGCCAAGATAGTTGAAGAGGCCAGAAAGACGGAGAAACCACTCACACGGCTACTCAACGAAAAGATAACAAATCCAGTTGGCTGTGGTCCTTTTGTCCTGAAGGAATGGAGGCAGGGCGCCTACCTGTTCCTCGAAAGGAACAATCTCTTTTTTGGTAAGGGCCAGAAGATATGCGATAGGTTACTCGGTCCTTACATAGACGGGGTTATTTTCAAGATCTTCGGCACCTCCGATGCCGCAATCCTCGCCATCAAGAAGGGGAGCATAGACATGTTTTGGTGGGGCATTCAGCCAGGCTATATTGACGATCTCAAGGCAAGCCCAGATATAGAATTGTTTTCCAATGAGCAAAGCGCCCTCTATTTCGTCGGCTTCAATCTGAGGAAGCCGCCATTCAATGATGCCAACTTGAGGCGAGCCGCGGTCACCATAATCGACGAGGACTTCATCATCTCTCGCATCCTTCAGGGATACGGGATCCGTATGTATTCCATTGTGCCTCCGGGCAACAAGTTTTGGTATTGCCCGGACGTACCCCGATACTGTAATGGGTGCAGCAGGGAGCAACGCATAAAGAAGGCCTATGAGATCCTTGAAAAGGCGGGTTACACATGGGAGGTGCCACCGGTGGACAAGGGCGGACAGATAGTGCAAGGTGCAGGTATCCGAATGCCCGACGGAAAGCCCATGGAGAAATTAACGATTCTGACACCCCCTGCAGACTATGACCCGCACCGTGCCATGGCCGGTATGATGATGCAGGAATGGCTAAGAGAGCTTGGAATTCCAGCCTATGCAAGGCCTATGGCCTTCAGCGCCCTGATTGATCAGGTGAAGATGAAACACGACTTTGATGCCTTTGTGCTGGGATATGGGAGGTTATCCCTTGACCCTGATTATCTGAGGAACTTCTTCATAACCAAGAATGACAAGGCACGCGGCTGGAACATGAGCGGATATAGCAATCCGGATTATGACCGCATTGCTGATGAATCCGCCAGCGAAATGGATGTGGACAAACGAAAGCAATTGATATGGGAGATGCAAAAGATCCTCATGCGGGACGTTCCCTATTTCCCCCTTTACAATCCGAAACTAATTGAAGCAGTCCGCAAGGGAGAATTCAGCGGATGGGTGGAGATGCTTGGAGGGATCGGAAATATCTGGTCTTACTGTCAGTTGAAGCCGAAATAGGCGACTGTCTCTACACTGGGGAGTCGACCCTATTCCAGGACATTACCAGGAATCATATCTGTGGAACTGAGGAAATTTATAGCCCGTAGGTTTATCCAGATCATAATCATCTTCTTTGTGATCCTCACGGTCCTCTTCTTGCTTTTCCGTCTGGCCCCTGGGGATCCTGTCTCGAGGATGGTCGATCCGGAAATGACGCCAGAGGATGCGGAGCGGCTTATTGCCCAACTGGGTCTCGATAAGCCGCTTTGGATCCAGTACGTCATATATATCAAGAATTTTTTTGAGGGCCATTTCGGATATTCCTTCCATTACGGAGAGCCGGTGGTCAAGATCATATGGAATCGCCTGCCTAATACCATTATCCTCTTCACCACCTCCATCATAATATCGGCCCTGGTGGGGGTATTCCTGGGAAAGATAGCATCCTGGCACAAGGGAGACAAGACCGACGCGGGAATGACCATCGGGGCCTTGGTCACGCATACCCTCTTCCTGCCATGGCTCGCCCTGATAATGATCTGGGTATTTGCCTACAAGCTGGGTTGGTTTCCCATTAATGGCATGATTTCGGAGGATGTCTGGCTTGATCCGGACTCGGGTTTCCTGGCCAAGGCCCTTGACGTCATTCACCATATGGTCTTGCCCCTGGCCACCCTGTTCCTGATACATTTTGGTGCCTATCTCCTCATAATGCGGAGCAGCATGCTGGAGACCCTGAAGGAGGACTATATCCTGACCGCGAGGGCCAAAGGCCTGGAAGAAAAGGTGATCCGTGACCATCATGCCGCACCCAATGCCGCCCTCCCCGTGGTCACCAGCGTAGGCCTCAGCCTGGCATTCTCTATCAATGGAGGGGCCCTGACTGAAACGGTCTTTTCCTGGCCCGGTATCGGGAGGGAGTTGGTGTTTTCAGTCAGCCACAACGATTACCCGTTGGCCCAGGCCTCATTCCTGCTGATCGCCATTGTGGTCCTTATCTCCAATCTGGTTGTGGATGTCCTTTATGCCTATCTGGACCCAAGGATCAGATACTGATGGGTAGCACCTGATGAAGGCCAACAAATCGGATTCAGATCCAGATATCTCGCGAAGATTTCGCTGGCTAGGCCCCTTCTTGGAGGGATGGTCTATCTTCAAGCAGAGCCTCTTGGGTAAGATAGGCCTCACCCTCCTGATCCTTTTCGCGGCTATGGCCATTTGCAGCTTTATACCTCCCTTGATCAACCCCATGTACAATCCCATGACGGGTGTGGATCCGGACATCCATTACTCTGCAGGCCCTTCCTGGAGGCACTGGCTGGGGACGGACTTCATGGGCCGAGATATACTGAGCCAGCTCCTGGCAGGGGCAAGGGTCGCCTTTATGGTGGGCGTTTCAGCGGCGGTTATGAGCGTTTTTATGGGGACTACCATAGGAATGATCGCCGGGTATATGGGCAGATTCATGGATACCCTGCTGATGCGCCTTGCGGACATGATTATGGTCATGCCCACATTACTTGTGGTGCTGATCTTGGCCTCGGTCTTTGGGCAACTCAACATCTGGACCATCGTTGTGATTATTGCCCTGTTCCGCTGGCCAGGGGTATCGCGGGTGATCAGGGGGCAGACTCTATCCCTTAAACAGAGGTCCTTTATTGAAGCAGCCAAGGTGTCCGGGGCCTCCCACTTGAGGATCATAGGAAGGCACATCATGCCCAATGTGTTGCCCCTGGCATTCCTATTCATGACCTTCCGAGTCACATCTGCGATTATCATTGAGGCTGCCCTGGCCTTTTTGGGGTTCGGAGACCCGGGAACAGTGAGCTGGGGGATGATGCTGCAGTGGGTCTGGAAGACCGGACATATGTTTAGGGCACCCTATTGGCTTCTTCCCCCTGGCATATGCATATCTCTCATTACGCTCTCGTTTTATATGCTGGGAAGGGCCATGGATGAGGTGCTTGACCCCAGGCTGAGAAGCGAGGACCGGGGGGTATAGGATGGCTCTCTTGGAAGTGGAGAATCTGTGCATCGGCTATAACACCAAGGATGGCCACCTGAGGGCGGTGGAAGGTGTCTCCTTTACACTAGAGGCGGGTCAATCCTTGGGTTTTGTGGGAGAATCCGGCTGTGGCAAGACCACAATAGGCATGGCACTGTTGGGGCTCCTCCCTCCCAACGGATCGGTCACCAATGGACGGATCATCTTTGATGGTGAAGACCTGCTACAGGTCTCTGACGAAGAAATGAGGCAGATTAGGTGGGGAGAGATCGCCATGATCTTTCAGGCGGCCATGAACGCCTTGAATCCGGTGCAGCGGGTGGTAGATCAGATAGCTGAGGCCATATTGACTCATAACCCTGACCTTGAAAAATGGGAGGCGATCAAACAGATCGAAGGCCTATTTCAGATGGTAGGGATACCTAAGGAACGAATGAGGGACTATCCGCACCAATATAGCGGAGGGATGAAACAGCGGGCAATTATCGCCATGGCCTTGGCCTGCAGACCTAAGCTGATCATCGCCGATGAGCCTACTACGGCCCTTGATGTGATTGTACAGGACCAGATCCTGGAAGAGACCAAGAACTTACAGAGACAGTTTAATATAAGTATCATCTTCATCTCCCACGATATCTCCATTGTGGCTGATGTGTGCCATTATATCGGGATCATGTATGCAGGGCAGCTGGTGGAATACGGGCCAAGAGAAGAGGTCTTTGACACGCCTGTCCATCCCTATACAAAGGCCCTTCTTTCATCCTATCCTACGCTTGCAGGGGAAAAGAGCCAGTTGCGACCAATTCCTGGTGAAACACCGAACCTGATCTATCCCCCGGATGGGTGCCGATTCTCTGATCGCTGTCCAGGGTCGGGCCCTGGTTGTAAAGAGGAAAGCCCGGCGTGGCTGGATGTAAGCCCTACGCACAAGAGCCTTTGCTACCATTGTTAGCAAACGAGATGCATAATGTAATCAGTCTTCCAGCCAAGTTGGCCTGAGGACGTAATGGATAACAGGGCAAACCCGATCCTTCAGATCGAAGACCTGAGTATGGTCTACAAGACCAGGGGATCGCTCTTTAAAGGCCCGGGGAAGAAGGTCGTTGCGCTCAACCGGATATCTCTCAGGATATATAAGGGGGAGATCTTTGGTCTGGTAGGAGAAAGCGGAAGTGGCAAGACCACCGTGGGCCGGCTGATTGTGAGTCTCGAGGCGACCGATCAGGGGAAAATATTCTTAGACGGTGTTGAAATCACAGGACTCAAGGGGCGAGCCCTAAAAGACTTTCGCCGAAGGGTGCAGATGATTTTCCAGGACCCCTATCAGTCTCTTAATCCCCAACGCGCCGTCTATGATACGATTTCAGAGCCATTGGTGATTCACAAGATCGGGAATGCAGAGACCAGGCTGCAAACGGTGGAGGAGGCTATGAAATCGGTCGGGCTTTCACCGCCAAGGCACTTCTTGCATCGATATCCTCACCGGCTAAGTGGGGGACAGAGGCAGAGGGTTGCCATCGCCAGGGCTATGATCACAAAACCACAGTTCGTTATCGCTGATGAGCCCACATCCATGCTTGATGCGTCCATTTCTGCACAGATCTTCAACATCTTGCTAGAGATGAGAGAAAAGATGGATGCGACCCTGCTATTCATCACCCACAGTCTCGCGGCGGCCAGGTATCTCTGTGACCGGATTGCAGTAATATACAGGGGAAACCTGGTGGAGATTGGACCTGGAGAGGAGATCATCACGAGCCCCAGACATCCATACACCCAGGCCCTCATTGACGCCATCCCCAAGTTCGGGCAGAGGGGAGACGTCAAGCGCTACAGGACCCTTCTCAAGGCCGACCGTGGAGACGAGAATGGTCAATGCTGCCCATTTTTCCCGAGATGCAGGGTTGCCTGCGACACAAGATGTGGCAAAGAAAGACCTCATTTGAAGGAGCTCTCCTCTTCACATTCCGTAGCCTGCTTTTATGTCGAAGAAGGGTTTGAGGTCTGACGCGATAGCATTGCTTGAGACGAAGAGAGATTGGTGCTGTTACGAAAAACTTGACATAAATTTTAAGATCTTAGCCTAGGTAGACGGCTAGAGCTTTACTGAATTAGTGAATGCCTTTACGCGGTTTAGAAGATGTAAAAGAACTTTTTAGCTCTTTACCCGGAACACTGATAGGGGTGGGAATGACAGCCTACTCCCGGATCTCGCCCGCCTGCTTCCTGGCCCCTTACCACATTGTGAGCCTAAGAAAGACCCTTGATCTTCCCCTGCTGAGGGCCAAGGCAGAGATATTCTGCCTCGAAGAAGAAATAGGGAAACCTGTTCGGGGAAGAGGCCTCAATTCCGCACTCCTCCTTGGCCATTCACAGGTGCAACAGTTCTTGAAAAAACTCCCTATGCCAAGGTCCCTCCTCCTGTATCAGAATTACCCCGGTCTGGTGGACCTGGCGAAAAAGGAGGGCTGGAGGCTGCTGGCAAATCCCGCTGACCTGCGAATTCAGGTTGGGGGAAGGGCCTTTTTCGAGACGATGGTGACAGAGCTTGGACTCCCAAAGGTACCAGGGACTATCTATCCCCTGGAGGTGCTCCGCGGCTTGGGATATGATCACTGGGCCAAAAGGTTGGGGCCTGAGTTTGTGGTCCAGCTGCCCGACATAAGTCAAGGGGGCGGGAGAGGGACATTTTTTGTAAGATCGCCAGAGGGGTATGAGCAGCTAAAGGAACGACTGAAAGAGGAGATCTGGCGAGGGGTCAAAGTTGCCTCTGTATCCATCCACAGATATGTTCAAGGGATACCGGCTAGCGTTGCTGTCTGCCTGACAAGAAATGGGGTCCTCACCTCAAGGCTTCAGAGACAGCTAATTGACCTATCTTATTGCAAGGCTTTTCCAGAGGACGGCATCTTTTGTGGCCATGTCTGGGATGAAGGAAGGTGGCCTTCAGGCATTGTCCGGGCCGCCAGGCGCCAGGTTGAACGAATAGGTAGATATCTATGGGACAGGGGGTATAAAGGCATATTGGGAATCGATTTCATCATCGATGAGGGAAATGAAGAGGTATATCCGCTTGAAATCAATCCCAGGTTTACGGGCGCATTTCCCATGCTATCTCTCCTTTACCTCAAAGCCGGCAAGATACCCCTGGAAGTCTTCCACATCTTAGAGTTCCTGGATGTGAAATACGAGATAGATGTGGAGGCCTTGAATAAGGATTACTCCACGCCCATAAGAGGGAGTCACCTCTTGCTGTTTCTCCAGGACGAGATAGAGGAGGCCTCCGTGAGGGGCCTGAGGCCAGGGCTATATGAACATAATGAGAAAGAGAAAATGATATCTTTTGTCAGCCCTGCCCATGACTACCAGGATATCAGGAATGACAAGCAATTCGTTGTCATAGACGGTCCCATAAGCTCCACAGGACCTCCGCCCTTTCGCAAATCCTCAGATGAAACGGGCAGGGAGTCCCGGTCAGGCATGGATTATCCAGCCCCAAGAGAGCTCTTTGGGTCCACAGATCCCCCTTACAGGCTATGCCGCCTCCTCTTTTCATACCCTATTGCTGATATGAACGGGGTCCTCTCGCCCCACGCACTAGGTGTTATCGATTGGGTCTATGACAGATGAAACTCCCACTTATCGTATCACTCCCCCATTGTTCGAGTCTGGTTCCCAGGGCAATAAGGTCGGATGTTTCCCTGAGCGACGGGGAGATATGTGAGTCGACCGACATAGGGACAGGGGAGATTTTTGGATTGCTGCCGGCCGAAGAAGTTCTGCGTGCCCCTTGGAGCAGGATCGTGGTGGATCTAAACAGGGGTACCCATCAACGGGGGCCCAGGGGCGTGATTGCCCAGGTAGATTATTATGGCCGCCCGGTGTACCAGACAGGGTTGTCCCCTGGCGAGGCTGAGGTAGAGAGACGGCTCGGGAAATATTACTGGCCCTATCATAACCGACTGAAGGAGGCCCTGTACCGGCCCAACATCAGAGGTCTGGTGGACTGCCATTCCCTCAACGGGATCGGCCCCCCGGAGGCACCGGACAGGGGGAGGAAGAGAAAGGATATCATCCTGGGCAATAATGGGAATCTGGAGGGAGATATGGATCCCTCCTTGGGCGAGGCTACCTGTCCCGCGGAGGCCATGCACAAAATGAAGCAGGTCTTTCAGGGTGCCGGATTTTCAGTTGCTTTTAATGAGCCCTATTCTGGCGGGTTTATAGTAAGGCATTATGGTCGAGAGGGAAAAAAGATGGGAAAGGTGGCATTGCAGATAGAGATCAATCAGGACCTCTTTGTTGAACCCGTAACCAGGCGAGTCGTGACCGAGAGGATGGAGGGGGTGAGGGCAAGGGTGATCCAGTGCCTTATCAGCTCCATGATATGG
Organism: Pseudomonadota bacterium; assembly: GCA_043808585.1. Classification (GTDB taxonomy): domain Bacteria; phylum Desulfobacterota; class DSM-4660; order Desulfatiglandales; family Desulfatiglandaceae; genus CAYVMN01. The sequence goes on from JAZDES010000004.1 coordinate 41,055, forward strand.
TTGCTCAGGAGAGTTTAACTCTCTATAAGAAATTTCTTCTTTCTCTCAAGGGCTTTTCCTGGTAAATTAGTGTATATTTCTATTGCAGTTTTGGGGAAAGGTATCCCGAGTCACATCTTTCTCATTACATGTGACAATCTCGTAAAAAGTCCGAAATGACCCGTTTTCGTCATTCCCGCGAAGGCGGGACTGGACTCCCGCTTTCGCGGGAGTGAGGGTCTACGAGGCTTTGTACGAGTCCATCACATGTCATTGAACGAAAAAAGGAGGCATCGAAATGGGAAACGCACCGAGAAGATCCTTTGGGTTATTCATTCTGTTTTCGTTGATCCTGACTTCAGGCCTCCTTTCTAATATTCCCGCCTTTGCCTTAGAAAGGACCTTTACCAATTCTCTGGGGATGGAGTTTGTCTTGATTCCGGCCGGGACCTTCACCATGGGTAGTCCAAGTAATGAACCCAACAGAAATAGAGACGAGGTCTTACACAAGGTAACTATCAGTAAGCCATTCTATATGCAGACTACCGAGGTCACCCTGAAACAATGGAGGTCCCTAATGGGGACGAGGCTTTTTGGCGAACAAAAAGGACCGGATAACGAGCCTGTGGTAAAGGTCTCCTGGCATGATTGCATGGACTTCATTGCGAAGTTGAATGCCCTCAAGGAAGGCACCTATAGTCTTCCAACAGAGTCGCAGTGGGAATATGCCTGCAGGGCGGGCAGCACCACCCCTTATAGCTGGGGAAATGACATCGATTGCAGCAAGGCCATGTATAGTAACAACACCCAGAAGGCGAAAAAATGTGTAGACTACGTTAAATCAAGAGGGGTGGCACCGGATGGCCCGGCGCCGGTCAAGACCTACCCTCCCAATGCATGGGGGCTTTATGATATGCACGGCAATGTCTGGGAATGGTGTGAAGATCAATATGGCCCCTACCCTAAGGGTGGAGCGGTCGACCCCCGAGGACCTAGTTCAGGAACGGCCAAGGTACGTCGGGGGGGAAGCTGGTTCAAATACGGATATTTCTGCCGCAGTGCAAATCGAAATTACGGTCATCCCATGAGCAGGTATCAGACCACCGGTTTCAGGCTTGTGAGACAAGTGGAGTAGCTGAAACTGATATCAGCCTTACATTTCGACTGGGTTAGTCCTACCCGCCTGACTCAAACACCCACCCTTTTCTTCTCCGGTCCAGAAGACGGTTATGCCCTTTGACATCCTGGCTCGAACAATTAAATTATGGTAACACCTTAGCGCTTTGAAAGAAAGGCAGGGGACCGCGAGGGTGTTTTTTCCTCTCCCCTGCCTGGCAGAAACTGTATTTAAAGGTAAGGGGGCGTGCTCCCGATTACATCGGGATGAAGAATTTGGGTTACGTCCTTTGGAAAAAAGACCCTCACGGTCTGTCATCTTACTCCTCAGTGTTTTAAAAGCGCTAAAGTATTACAAATTATGAAGTAGGCCCATTGGCACCTAGCAAGGGCGATTAAACTGTATAAGA
>JAZDES010000005.1:0-7329 GCA_043808585.1 Pseudomonadota bacterium
ATTTTGATCTCCGACCCGCCGCAATGATCGAAAGGCTGGATCTCTTAAGGCCCATATACAGAAAAACCGCCAATTATGGACACTTCGGCCGCGAGCGCCCCGAATTCACATGGGAAAAAACCGAGATGGTGGAGACGCTCAGGAAGGCCGTAAAATAAGGCCGACCGCGAACTGATTCGACAATAAAACAACCCAATCGTAGCCTAAGCCTCCACGCCTTGTAGTAGTTTAGTGCTTTGAAAACAGTGATGAGTCGCATGACCGACCGTGAGGGTCTTTTTTCCTCTCCCCTGCCTGTGTCCCGATTACATCGGGATATTTAAAGGTAAGGGGGCGTACTCCCGATTACATCGGGATGAAGAATTTGGGTTACGTCCATTGGAAAAAAGACCCTCACGGTCTTCTGCCTTTCTTTCAAAACGCTAAAGTGCTACCATGCCTTTAGATTTGGCTACGAGGGGGGCTAAGTTCAGGATTCAGGTATTTATAGCAAAAAAGGGGAAAAATGGACTATGACATAAAGGATATCAATCTCGCTGGAAAGGGCCGTCTAAGGATAGAATGGGCGGGTATGAGCATGCCCGTGCTCAGGAGTATCAAGGAACGTTTCGCAAGAGAAAGACCCCTTGAGGGATTCAGGCTATCTGCGTGCCTCCATGTCACCACTGAAACTGCGGGTCTGGTTAAGGCCCTGAAGGCTGGAGGCGCAGAGGTGGTGGTATGCGCCTCAAATCCCCTATCCACTCAGGACGATGTGGCCGCCTCTCTCGTAGCAGATGACGAGATCCCTGTCTTTGCCATTAAGGGGGAGGATCATCATACCTATTATGCCCACATCCTTTCCGCCCTCAAACACAGGCCTCACCTGACCATGGATGACGGTGCCGATCTGGTAAGCTCTCTCCATTTCATCGCCCTCAAGAAGTGGAATGAACTGGAGCCCTCCGTGAGTGAGTGGGCCAGGAATTTACCGGATGGGGAAAGACACGAATTCCTCTCGCACGTAGTAGGGGGGACTGAAGAGACAACCACTGGTGTGATACGCCTCAGGAGCATGGAAAGAGACGGGGTCTTGCAGTTCCCCATAATCTCTGTCAATGACGCCGACACCAAACACCTCTTTGATAATCGTTACGGGACCGGTCAGAGCACTGTCGACGGCATTATCAGGGCTACGAATCGACTGCTAGCCGGCAGCACATTTGTAGTAAGCGGTTACGGATGGTGTGGAAGAGGCGTGGCCCTTCGGGCAAAAGGCCATGGTGCCCATGTCATCGTGTGTGAAGTGGATCCTTTACGCGCACTCGAGGCCGTTATGGACGGTTTTCAGGTAATGCCTATTGCAAAAGCGGCCCCCTTAGGAGACTTCTTTTGCACCTTGACTGGAGACATCAACGTCATCCGCGCAGAACACTTCACAAACATGAAGGATGGGGCCATAGTTTCCAATTCAGGGCACTTTGACGTAGAACTGGACCTTCCGGGCCTCTCCCAGGTGTCTGTTTCACATCGCCCCATCAGAGACTTTGTGGAGGAATTTACCCTCGAGAACCATAGAAGGATCTATGTGCTGGGGGAAGGGCGGTTGATCAACCTGGCCGCGGCTGAGGGGCACCCCTCCAGTGTCATGGACATGAGCTTTGCCAACCAGGCCCTTTCTGCCGAATACATGGCCCGCAACCATACGAAAATGGAGAATAAGGTCTATCCGGTCCCAAGGGAAATTGATGCGGAGATCGCGCGTCTGAAACTGGAGTCAATGGGGGTGGAGGTGGACACCTTGACGCCGGAGCAGGAAAGATACCTCTCTTCCTGGGAAATGGGCACCTGACAAACCTATCCCCACCTGACACGGATCATTAAAACTTTAGTATCATTAAAACGGGAAACCCCCATTGCCCCGGTTTCAGAGGGCTAACCTGTTTCAAACTTTATATTTTTTTGACTTCCTCTCTGGTGGCTCCAGTATAGAAAAAGCGGCTTTGGAGGTAAACCATATGTTTAAGAACATACTTGTTCCTACGGACCTTTCTGAAAAGAGTATAAAGGCCCTTGATATTGCGGCCAAGATAGGGTCTGAAAATGAGTGTAAGATCACCTTGCTACATGTGATTGAGACCATTGAAGACACAGACTATGAGGAGTTTGAGGAATTTTATGGGAAGTTGAAAAACCGCGCTCAAAAGAAGATGGAAGAAATGGCCAATCGGTGCGGAGACAAGAATATAATTATCCAGAGAAGAGTTGTTTTCGGCAAACGGGTCAGGGAAATAGTTCGTTTTGCCCATGAGAATGCTATAGACTTGATCATATTGAGTTCTCACAAAATTGACAAAATCGATGCAGCAGAAGGCTGGGCAACCATTAGTTATAGGGTTGGCATCTTATCCCATTGCCCCGTGCTGATGGTCAAATGAGTGGATTGCGCAACCTTCTCCCCCACTTCTTTGATTTCCCCGAGGCAGCGTATGGTCCTGTTTTTCTCCCTTGCTGCAGCAGTTATTTACTGATATGTAATCTCAAATCCGAGATCTTGGAAAGGCGTACCTATTATGTCTTTTGATATTGGCCAGTGGATAGTAAAAATCCCCGTCTTGCTATTCGCCATCACGATACACGAATATGCCCATGGGAGGACTGCATTATCCCTTGGGGATCCAACCGCAAAGAGCCTTGGCAGGCTTTCCTTCAACCCCCTGAGCCACATCGACCCTTTGGGGGCGATCTGCCTCTTCCTTTTCAACTTTGGGTGGGCCAAGCCCGTCCCCGTGGATCCCAGGTATTTCAGAGAGATAAGGAGAGATACGATCATCATGTCCCTCGCAGGTCCCCTTGCCAATATATGCGCTGCCTTTCTGGCGGGACTTCTCATCCGCTATCTGCTGTTGCCCTGGGAGGTCTATGTCCAGGCCCTTATGTGGCTGCTAATCCTGAACATAGGACTCGGCCTTTTTAACCTCCTGCCCCTACCCCCCCTTGATGGCTCCCATATACTGGAAAACCTGCTCACTCCAAACGCCGCCAGGAAATACCGAGTGTTTCGTCGGTACGGCCCTTTCATACTCGTTGCGATCATTTTGTTAGACAATTTTGCCCACACCGGGATTCTAAACCTAATACTTGTCTATCCCATGATCCATCTGGCCCACCTATTTGCCGGCGATAATTTTCTCAGGCTGCTACCTCTCCTTCACTAGAAGCCACTCTGACCGTCCGTATAACCCATCTCACATTACCTCCTTGTCGCTTGCCTGCACGGCGCGATCTATCTCTGCCTTGAGTTGTGCTGGCAGTCCCGGGATATCAACGCTGAGAAAGCCCCGAACGATTGTGGATGTGGCCTCGTCCTCGCTAAGCCCGCGGGACATCAGATAAGAGATCTCTTCCTGGGCAATTTTACCAACTGCTGCCTCATGGGACATCTCCACGCCTTCCGCGTGCCCTTCCAGTTCAGGGATTGCATGTATAGTACCGCCGTTCAGTATCAGACCTCTGCATTCTAGGTGCGCCTTAATCCCGGGCCCTTCCCCAATAAGGTGGCCTCTTGCAATGACATTACCCCCGTTACTGATAGTCCTCGTGATTATCTCGGCCCGGCTACCAGGTCTCTTGAGAATGACCCGTCCTCCAACATCATATTCTGAACCAGGACTTCCCACTATGATACTGTAAAAGCGTGTAACAGAGCCCTCTCCCATCAGATGGACAACCGGATACATCTGGATGGACCGAACAGGCTTCATGCAGATATAGTTGTTCAGGAATAGGCCTCCTGATTCGACTTGTGCCGCCGACCGGGGCCGGACCAGCATTTCTTCGGCCCAGTTGTGTATCATGGTGAAACTCAGCTTGGCGTTTTTCTTCACAAAAAATTCGGAGATCCCCAGGTGGACCCCTCTCTTGAGGTGAGGGGAGGTCGAGCAACCGGTGATGATGTGCAGCTCTGAACCCTCTTCAGCAATGATAATGTTATGGACGGTCTGCTGAAGCCCCTCCTTATCCATATAGAGGCAGGCCTGAATCGGATATATGCCCTTGCTCCCAGGCAGTGCCCTAATCACATAACCGTCATGGAGGTCCAGTTCTGCAGCGGCCGTGTATTTGTCCATATCCACCTGTACCAGTTTCCAGTAGTACTCTCGAATCCATTCATGGTCCTCCAGGGCACGCCGTATCGGCATAACCTGGATGCCCTCCTGCTTTGTATCGCAGTGGACCACCGTTGTATCTTTTTGAAAAAAGGTCCCACCCCGTCCCTTTTCGGTCAAATCAAGTCCAGCCATTACCAGTCGTCGTTGATCGTCCTCCGGCAATTCGCAGAGATCTTCGTCGGCCAGGTACTTATGGGGCGATGCCGTCTTTTCAAATTCATCCAGGTCGATATCCGGCCCAAGGGCCGCCTTCTTGCCTCTCGCCCTGGAGGCTCGTTCCTTTAGATCGTCTATGCCATGCATCTGACGCACTCCTCATATCCGGATTCTCCGATACACCTTAAGATCTCACGGGGATTGCTGACACAACTTAACTTGCCGTTGTAAAGGACCTGCCCTTTGTCTGCGGTCACATAATCCAAGATATAACCCGTATGGGTAATGATGAGACCCATCCTGGTACGTTCTCGTTTCAATTGAATTTTTGACTTTTTCTCTCCTTCTGTGGGTTCACCATCTTTCTGGAGCAGGGATGCAATGGTCTTGCCCACCAGGGCGATATTCTCCAGATCAACCCCGGACTCCGGTTCGTCAAATAGCATCAGGTCAGGGGCCTGTGCCATGAGCTGGAGCAATTCCGATCTCTTGATCTCACCCCCTGAAAAACCGGCATTCACATCTCTTTCCAAGAAATCCAGGAAATTGACCCGTTGCGCCAGGTCTTCAACGTCTACCTCACCCCCTGCACAGATCTGGACCATCTGCCGGGTCTTTAGACCATTGATTGTGGGAGGGCGCTGGTAAGACATACCGATACCCAGTCCGGCCCTTTCATTAATGGGTCGCTCGGTAATATCTACCCCCTTGAAGAATATCCTTCCATTTGTCACCTTGTATTGTGGATACCCCATTATGGTCATGACGAGAGAGGTCTTTCCTGAGCCATTCGGCCCGAAAAGGATATGGGTCTCGCCCGGGCCTATTTCCAGATCAATGTGGGTAAGAATTGTCTTATCCCCCACTTCTACCTTCAAGTCCTCTATACACAGCATTCCACTGCTCCTTTCCGTGCCTAATTATGGTCATGTATCTATGGTTCTTTTAACAACTGGAACACCTTACAAAGAAAACGGCTCCTTGACAAGTCTCCATGGGCTGAAAGCCAAGCAAAAACCAGACTGCTGCGGCAATCGAAAGGGGGTTCATTGAGTATCGCCTAAGGTGAGCGCATCGACGAGAGGGCTCGGGGCAACATGAGGACCGCTGCAAAAATACACATTGCAGCCACTGAGAGTACGGCAAACAAGACGTCGAAGCCCCAGCCCGCATGAATCCATGCGATCAGCGGTACCGAAGAGGCCATGACCGAAAAGGCCACAATGTATCTTAAGGCATAAACGCGGCTCCGCCACTCGCTTCGAGTGATTCGGCCGACCAGAACGTCGTTTATGGGGATTTGACCGAAGACCACGAGCATCATTGCCATGGAAACCACAAACACATTCCACCCAGTTAGACCTGGCATCACGGCAAAAAAGCAAATCTGGAGCCCGGCCACGAGCGCAAAAATGCTGCGGATAGAAAAGCGGTCTACCAAATAGCCAACGACTAGCTGGCCAAAAGCCGCGATGGCAAAGACTATGAAGGCATACCCTCCAACGCGGGTAGCCGATCCCGCCAGCTCGGCAAGGCGCTCGTCGAAGACCTTGGGTAGAGCGAAGGTTGTACTCTGGAATACAAGCCCCCCAACAGCAGTGGAGAAAAAAATGATTATAAACACTCGCGTAAGCAGGCGCCTGTCCATCCTTTCAGTGTCTCCGCCCTTCCTTCCCGCCACCTGACAGTGCACCACCTTGGCTCCAGTTACTCGAACCACATATAGGAACCCGGCGTAGGCAAATCCCGTTGCAATAGCTACCACCCCTGGCCATACGAAGGCCGTGCGCCAACTCGCGTGATCGATGAAAAATCCCGTGATGAGGGCTGCACTGGCTACCCCCAGATTTCCAAAGATCCCGTTAACGGCAAGCGGCACACCCGTCTTCTCACGCCCCTGGACAACTAGCGCGAGACCCACTGGATGATAGATGGCCGCGAAGATCCCGATAGACAAAAGGCCAACCCCAATCTGGAACGGTGTCTCCGCGAGCGCCGTGAAGATTGAGCTAAGGCCAATGCCGATGTAGAATACAATCATCATGCCCTTCCGGCTCCATTTGTCAGCAAGCCACCCTGCAGGCACCGCACATACACCGAAGGCGATGAAGCCTGGCGTGGCATATGGAATAAGCTCCCCATAGCTCATTCCCCATTCATGCGATAGGGAGAGCGCCGCCACTGCGGCAAAGACCAACATGAACAGGTGGTCGTAGAAATGTCCCACGTTCAGAAAGACAAAGTGAATTCGATTTAGCACGTCTGCTCCAGGGATTCTTTGTGCAACCCCGGGTTTATTTCAATAACCATGCTATGATTGACATACGGAATATACTGTTTTGGCTATGAACACAAATAATTTCAAAAGCTGGGGACAGACATGGTAGAATCCATATGAACACTTTGATGGATTTTGGCTTGTGAGGAAGACCCTCGGCTGGTATTGTACCAATTCAGCAAATCTAGACCACGCAGGAACTTCTCATTAAGCGCCTTGCCCTGAAAACCTTTGGGAATGGAAGCCAGTTTCTCATATTAGCTAGAAGGAGACCAGTGCAGATGGCATACAATCGAACTGAACTTGACGCGCAGTACAATCTCAGGCTTAGGCACCCTGACTTTCAAGACTTTTTTGATCAGAATGAACATGAGAGTGAGCGGGTCCGCCAGACTTACCCCTGCCGGCTCGACATCCCGTATGGTGAAAGACCCGGGGAAAAGCTTGATATCTTTCCTGCGGAAAAGCCCAACGCACCGGTGCACCTCTTCATCCACGGGGGCTACTGGCAGATGCTTGACAAAAAGAGTCACAGCTTCGTTGCGGAGCCTTTTATCAAGGCAGGATGCACTGTGGAGGTGATCAATTACACCTTGGCCCCTCAGGCTGATATGGACGAGATCGTACGGCAGAACCGTGCAGCAATAGTCTGGACCTTTAACAATGCAAGAACATTTAACGGCGATCCCTCTCGTATTTACCTGTCAGGTCATTCGGCCGGGGGGCATCTGGTGGCCATGATGA
>JAZDES010000006.1:0-2092 GCA_043808585.1 Pseudomonadota bacterium
GCACATGGGGCATACCCTTTAGACGCTCCCTTACGGTATCGTAGGCTTGCTTCAGGGTGGGTTTCTTGACCTTGGCGGGGGGTTTTTCTATTCCTATTGCTCCCCTTTCGGATTTCATGTCGGTGACAAACTTATTGATAGCGGGTTTCATGGCTTCCCCGACTTCATTCAGACCCATTCTGCCTCCCGGTGAAGTCATAGAGTAACCCGCCCCTATTGCCGCACCCTTGACAAAGGCTTTAAGTTTCTTACCCTTGGGCATCCCCTCGGACTCCTGTATGCCAAATACGGTCCCCATGAGAGGAGCACGAAGATATTGCTTCAATGGTCCTATCATCTTGAATATGGCCCCAAGAGTCCCAGTCTTAACCGCCTCAAGCATGCCTTGGGCAAATGGGTTTTCATCCCTCTTATAGGCTTCAGCGGCCCCGCCCATATAAGGAAAGGTCAACCCCGATGCAAGATCCAGGACGAACTGACTCACACCAGGTACAAACCCGCCGACCGCCTCAGACACTATTTCATCAACAAAGCCAATGCCTACCTTCTCGGCCCTTTGTCGCCAATAATCGGCATTATCCTCATATACCTTTGCCGCCTCGTCAAATAGACCTTCCTTCTGCATCCCTGTTGACACGCTTATAAAATCTGTGATCGCGTCCAGGTGTGCAGAGAACCCGGCAAGTCCACGGTTCAGGGCCGCCGCCGAATTATACCCTTGGGCAAGGAAGGGCCTGGAAAGGTTATGAGCCACCTTCACGAACGAAGACCTTTCATCCGGCACTTTCTCAATGGGTCTGTTCTTGCTCCATTCTGAGAAATAGTCGTCAATCGCAAAAGGACGAGGATCACCCAAGAACATTTCAGGTTGGTCTTGTTTGGGTATTGCCTGGAATTCAGGGCCTAGCTGTTCTGGCTGTACGTTAGGGATTTCCATCTATTTCTTGCCCTTTGCGGCCTTTTTTTCTTCCGCTTTTCTTTTAGCCTCTGCCTTCATTTCCTCGGCCGTTCTCTTGGCTTCTTTCTCCAGGAACTCCATTTGCTCTGCTATCGGCACCTGGTAGGTATTGGCTATCTCCATGGCTTTCACCCTTATCTGCTGCCGATTAGGGGGCTTCTCGGCCTTAATTTGGTACTGTATCCATTCGTCAAGGGCCATTTGAGCCTTTTTGACTGCCATGGTCTCCAAGGATGTTTCAAGGAGGTTAGCCAACATCCCACGCTTGGGAATAATCAAATCCTGAATATCCCTGTATCCGTCCTTCACGCCTTCATTGATATCGACAGAAAGTTTTGTCTCTAGCTTATTGATATATTGTTCCTTGTCCTCTTTGGTAAGATTGGGACTCATGATAATATGGTTCCTAAGTAATTCGGGTTCCATACCCTGACTGATAAATCTATTCACTCTGACTATCTCAGCCGCTTGGGTAACGGGATCTAATTTTTCAGGTTTCTCCTTCGCAGCCTTCTTGATGGAATCTCCCCACGTCTTTATCTCGTCGCCCGTCAGATGCTTGGAATTATGGACGGCATTCAAAGCCTTAGTGTAATCTTCGCTTAGATACATACTCCCGATGGATCGTTCTTCATCATCGTGGGCCTTTTTTTTCATTTGTTCTAATTTTTTGTCGAACTCGTCTTGCCTCACTTTTTCTTCGGAATCACGTTGTTTCTGTTTCGTCTCTGCCTTTTGAAGAAATTCCTGTGATAGTTTGGTTCCTATTTTACTTCTATTTTCCTGAATATAATTTTTAGCTAACTGAGGATCACTATTGACCAAGGATCCAAGCTGTGTAGAGCGGGCCGCATCATAAAACTTGTCCTTCTCAAGCACCCCCTCCGGGCCGGGTGTAGAGGATTCTATTTTGGCATTTCCCTTCTGTAGTTCGGCATCAAAAGACAATGGATTTTCAGTTATTGCCTTCAGTCTCCCATCCAGCCAAGCATCCCGGCTATCAATGTTATATGCCTTTATTTGTGCGGCTACGTGGTCGGATAGAGACCCAAGGTATTTCCCCTGTTCGGCACTGGATAGCTTTTCGAATACAACCTTAGCCCCCTCGGATAGTTTGCCCGAAAGATCCACCAT
>JAZDES010000007.1:0-22784 GCA_043808585.1 Pseudomonadota bacterium
TCCTCAAGGTTGCCGCGGCTGTAAATACTTGAAATCAGGGCTACCCCTCCCAGCAGGGCACCACAGACCCGGCCCGTGCTTGCGATCCCACCGCCGAATGCACCCATGGCCTTAATTACAGCCTCATTGACCATGCCCAGCTTTTCCTGGCCAACGGCCAGGATCACCTGGCTTCAATGAAATTGTTTATTAAATAGTTCGATGGCCTTTTCCCTTATCTCCTGTGGATTCATTTCATTTCTCCTTTTAGTCTGCCTTCAATCCTCGCGGGTTCCTGCAATGAATTCTTCGGTCATAACGTGGGCCTCGGCATCTGTGAATTGCCTAGGAGGATATTTCATAAAATAGGCGGATGGTGAGTAGAGTACCCCCCCCTTTCCTCTATCGAGGGCCAGTTTGCAGCACCTTATTGCATCAATCACCACACCTCCTGAATTGGGTGAATCTTCCACAGACAGGCGGAGTTCAAGATTCATGGGAACATCCCCGAAAAGCTTACCCTCCATTCGTATAAAACAGATCTTATTGTCCTTTTGCCATGCGACCCAGTCGCTGGGTCCGATATGAATGTCTTCTTCCCGCAGTCGGGCCTCCCCCAGCTGGGATTGCACCGACTCTGTCTTTGACACCTTTTTGGAATTCAAGCGGCTTCGATCGAGCATGTTCAAGAAATCGGTGTTACCGCCTGTGTTCAGCTGATAGGTCCGCTCGAGCTTCACCCCCCTGCTCCTGAAGAGACTGGTCAAGGTCCTGTGTACAATAGTTGCGCCGATCTGTGACTTGATATCATCTCCGATCATAGGCAGATTCTTCTCCTCAAATCGTCTCGCCCATCGGGGAGAACTGGTAATGAAAACCGGCATATTGTTGATGAACCCGGTACCCGCCTCGAGTGCACAGTCCGCGTAAAACTGAGCAGCCTTTTCTGAGCCAACAGGGAGATAGTTCAGCAGAATCTCAGCGCCGCTTTTCTTGAGTGCCTGCACGACATCCCCTTTGGATGGCTCTGGTTCATTGCTTAGCAAGAAAGTGACCTCTTTCTTGTAGTTCTTCATATGTTCGGCGAAGCCGTCCATAACTCGGCCCATGCGGACACTTACACCGGTGTGAGGTACTTGTTCACAGAAAACTTTGGTGCAATTCGGGGGTGCAAAGATGGCCTCAGCAACGTCTTTTCCGACCTTCCTTCTGTCGATGTCAAAAGCGGCCACCACGTCAATATCTCCGGGTTTATAACCACCAAGGTCGTAATGCATCAGGCCAGTATCTTCTTCTTCATTCCTGTTGCGGTAGTATTGAATGCCCTGGACGAGTGAGCTTACACAGTTTCCAATTCCTACAAGAGCAATTCTTATTCTACCCATCAACAAATCCCCCTTTCACCGGCTCTCCTGGAGCGACCGGCCTGTACTTTCCTCTAGTTATGCCTGCTCTTGCCGTCCAACTTCAGTTCCTTGCTCCTACCTTATCTCACGTTCCCGGCCGCAGGTGATCCTTCAATAGGTGAGGGTCAGCGGATTAGCGGCCAAAAGGCAGCCTGGCTGGTAATCTATTTAGCTCGATCCTCTGAGAGCCATAACAACCACGAAACAATGAGCCAGGAAGGCTCAACAATGACCTGGGGAAGCCTGCGATGGGAGATATATGCCCAAAGAGGGTCAGTGTCAAGAGGGAATATATCCCGAGAAGGAACAAGGGCCCAAAGGACGGATTTAGAATCCTTTTAGGTTATTATAAGTATAGCTTATCTCGAATTTCACATAGAGATATTTTCATTGACTCATAATTACAAAAATGGTCTAATTATCTGAAAGGAGGAGATAGGCTAATGGAGGGGAAGGCCTTTTTAAGCACACGGGAGGTTGCGGAGTTCCTCAAGATTAACGAAAAGATGGTCTACAGCCTGATTTCTGAGAAGGGACTTCCAGCTACCAAGGTGACAGGGAAGTGGCTCTTTCCCCGTAACCTCGTAGAGCAGTGGCTGGAAAATGAGACGATCAACTACCCTAAGCCAACAGATAGTCTGCCCCCCTATCATGGGCTTCTTATTATAGGAGGGAGCAATGATATCCTGTTGGACAAGACAATTTCCCTTTTCAATCGCCTCCATCCAGAGCATGTGGCGGTCTTCGGGAACCTGGGGAGCCTCGGGGGGATCCGGGCACTCAGGCGAAATCTTTGCCACATAGCGACCAGTCATCTGCTCCAGCAAAATAATCAGGAGTACAATTTCGGTTTTGCGAAAGAAGAACTGGGCCAGTTGCCCGGAGTGGTCAACTTCTGCACAAGGGAGCAGGGCCTTCTGTTGGCAAAAGGGAACCCCCGAGAAATCAAGGCGTTGGAGGATCTGGCAGTTCCCGGTGTGAAGATCGTCAATCGGCCTTTAGGCACCGGAACCCGGCTGCTCTTGGACAAGGAGCTCAAGAGGGCGGGAATTGAAGGGGATAAGATCGATGGGTATCATCGGGAGTTACCTAGGCATCTGGATGTCGGTCTGGAGGTCCTCTCTGGCAGGGCAGACGCGGGACCTGGTATCAGGGCAGTGGCTGGCCTATTGGATCTTGATTTTTTACCGCTCCGCTGGGAACGGTTTGATTTTCTTATTCTCAAGGATCGATTTTTTGAGAAAGGGATACAGCTGTTTATGAATCTTCTGCACGAAAGGGCGTTTCGGGAACAGGTGGAAGACCTTGTGGGCTATGATCTGAGCACGTGTGGAAAAATGGTATTCCCACAGGAGGTGGAGCGTGAAGAAGTGGGTTAAGGAAAAGGCGTGACCTCTTCCCCGGAGCGATTGGAGAAATCACCCGATGGATTTCATAATAGACAGCTTCCTGTCAGCCATTCTACTCTTGTGGTCTTTCAATCCAGATGTCTACTTTATCATCTATGTCTCCCTTAAGGTAAGCCTCAGCTCAACTCTCATAGCCAGTCTTTTGGGTATACCCACTGGTTTCATTATCTCTTTCAATGAGTTTAGAGGGAAGAGGGCCGTCATTACTGTCCTTAACTCGCTGATGGCGCTACCTACGGTAGTGGTTGGACTTCTCGTCTATGCCTTTATCTCCAGGAAAGGACTATTGGGGATTCTCGATCTCCTCTACACCCAGACTGCAATGGTTATTGGGCAGGTGATACTTATTTTTCCCATAGTAACCTCCCTTAGCATTGCGGCCACAAGTCGGGTTGATGGGAGATACAGGAAGACAGCCATGACCCTGGGTGCAGGCCCATTTCAGACTGCGCTGGTCATCTTCAGGGAGACGCGTTTTGGGATATTTGCAGGAGTCATAACAGCCTTCGGCAGGGTCATCTCAGAGATAGGTATCAGCATGATGCTGGGAGGCAATGCCAAGGGATATACACGCACCATGACAACGGCTATGGCCCTTGAATACGACAAGGGAGAATTCGTCCTCGGTGTGGCCCTCGGAATGGTCTTACTTTTTATAAGCCTCGCTATCAATGTCTTCTTCAACTATCTCCAAGGAAGAAGCAGGGTCTGATGCTATTTGAAGTCAAAGATCTCAGAAAGGTTTATGGGAAGAGGACAGTCCTGGACATACCGGAGCTGATCTTTGAAAAGGGCATCATATATTCATTGCTGGGCCCGAATGGATCGGGAAAGACGACACTCCTCGAAATTCTGGCCCTACTCATTCCCCCCACGACCGGCGAGGTCAAATATGAAAACACCCCTATCAGTTTTGGTGAAAACAACTTGACATCCTTTCGCCGGGAGATCGTTATGGTTCAGCAGGACCCGGTCCTTTTCACCACCACAGTGTACAGGAATCTGGAATTTGGACTCAAGGTCAGGGGGTTTTCCGGGCGAGAAAGGGGCATGATCATCCGAGAGTCACTCGATATGGTGAAAATGCGGGGTTTTGTAGATGCCGAGGCACACAAGTTATCGAGCGGCGAGAAACAGAGAGTTGCCATTGCCCGTGCCCTGGTCTGTTCTCCAAGGGTGATACTCTTCGATGAGCCTACCTCAAGTGTTGACGCAGAGAGCCAGATTACAGTAGAAAACATAATAAGGGAAATAAATGCACAAAGAGGGATTTCAGTTATATTTGCTACCCATAATCTCACTCAGGCCTCAAGGCTTTCTCACAGCGTCATTTCCCTGTTCGAAGGGAGAATAGTCCCGCAAAGGTCTCAAAATATATTCAATGGAAAGATCACCATGGATGGGGATGGAAATGGGTGGTGCCTGATTCATGATAGGATAAATCTCCCGGTGAAGGCCTATAAAATAGGAGATGTAAAACTCTCAATCGATCCGAGGAAGATAAAGATTTTCAAGGGTCGAGATCAGGGCCCTCAAGCAAATACCTTTTCTGGAAGACTAATACAGATGACATACGAACATGACGGGGTAAGGGCAATAGCCGATATCGGGGTTCCTCTCAATATCCTTCTGGCAAGAAGTGAAGTAATAGATAAGGGTCTCTGCGTGGGGGATGATCTGAAGATCTCTTTGCCAATGGACTCTATAGAGATATTATAGCGGAGTCCTGCCTCCCCGGCCCGCAACGGGCTTGACATGTCTCCTTGCGGGATGAGGTTCGTGAGGAAGAGAGAAAATGATCCCTTCCCCTTATAGCCGCTGGTTTGAATCGTGTTGGCCTGTTTGGGCGGCCAAGGTTCTGCGGTTCTTCTCAAGGCTTGTTCGGACGAGGGTAATCGGCCTGGAACAAACAGAGGATTATCCCAACCTCTGCGCTGCTCACTGGCACGGTGATGAAATCGCACTCTTCTCCCATTTCGGAAGTTGGGGGCTCACCTTGCTGGTCAGCCAATCAAAGGATGGTGAGATCATGGCCAGGGCTGCAGGGGCACTGGGATATCGGGTTACAAGGGGATCTTCCAGCAGGGGTGCAGTAGGTGGGTTGCTCGCCCTGATCAAGGCCGCCAGGAGCGGTCAGAGCGTGGTCCTTGCGGTTGACGGCCCACAAGGCCCGCGGTGGGTCTGTAAGCAGGGGATCGTGCAAGTGGCACAAAAGGCGGGGTTGCCGCTTTTTCCGGTGGGGGTGGCTGTCTCACGGAAATTTGTCTTCAAAAAGACATGGAATCAGGTCTACTTTCCTTTGCCATTTGCTCGACAGATTATCTTGGTGGGCAGACCTCTCAATTTTCCCAAAAAGGCCCCCGCGGAAGACGTAGAACATTACCGGCAGCAGGTGGAAGAGGCCCTGCACGAAGTGCACCAAAATGCACAGAAGATGCTTGAGCAGTGGCGATAAAGCGCAAGACCGACACGGGAAGTTTTTTGAACAATGGGTGCCCAGATTTCTCCGGCCATTATCTTGAGGATCAAAGAGTTCGGTGAATCGGATCTCCTTATAGGTTTTTTCACCTCCGACAAAGGTCGATTAAAGGGAGTAGCCAAAGGGGCGCGGAGAAGCCGAAGGCGCTTTTCCAATTGCCTGGACCTGTTTTGCCTAACGAATTTGGAATATGAATCAAAACGAAAAGGAGAGCTCTATTTCATCCACTCATGCAAACTGGTCCACGCGTTTCCAGAGGTCAGATCCGATTTTTTCTCTCTGACTTTAGCGAGCTACATGACCGAACTAACTGAAACCCTTTTTCCCTTGGCGGTGGAGGACGAGAAGATGTTTGAATTGTTGAAGGAGTCTTTTTATGCCATTAATAAGGGCACGAGACGTGATGTTCTTCGTATCTTCTTTGAGGCAAGGGCAATGGCACTGGGGGGATATGGGATAGATCTGGGCAATTGCTGCAGATGCGGCAGGCCTTACACTGGGGGAGGAGATGCGGTTTTTGAACCTCAGAGAGGGGGAATTGCCTGTCTTAATTGCAGGCAGGAATCCAGTACGACTCCGCTACTTAGCCCAGGGAGTGTTAGGAGTCTTAGGGTGATGCAATCATTCGGACTGGAGAGTCTTGAGGCTACTGATTTGACAGATGAAATGGTCTCCGGGATAAAGGTTGTCAACAGGCTGCATATAGATTATCGGATTGGGCAGAGATTAAAGACTGCCCAGTACTTAGAATAGAAGGGGCTCAGATGAGGCACTAGGCCAAGGAAGGCCATTCCTCCGTTTCTAGAGGGCTATCAGGTCTCTTCAGTTGAGGCCAGCCCCCTAAGGATTTCAGCGTTTCTCTGGATACGTTTTAGGTCGGCCTTCAAGTTGGCTTTATTAGGCGTCTTCTTTCTGGCACGAATCCTTTTTGTCTTTTTTCTATTTGAAGCCATTCTATCATCCCCTTGGCTTTGAGATCATAAATTCCTAAATTCCTTCGCCTAAGATTCTTGAACATATTACTATAAACTTTTATTTTATACTCCATAGTGGTAAACCCTGTCAAGGCCTTTTCAATTCTTTGATTTTCGGCTGATTTCAAATTATAATCATTTTGCCATTCATAGGCATCTTGACGGTTACATGGCATCTTCGAATTCTCGAAAAAAGGGGAGCAGCAGCCAGAATCCACTTGAGGATGTTGAGAAAGAGTAGTGAAAATACTGATCTGTGGCGGGAAAGGACAACTGGGGAGTGATTGCACGCGGGTCCTTGGCGGGAAATACGATGTGGCCTCCATGGGTTCAAAGGAACTTGATATTACTGACCCTGCTGCCGTTCACGAGGCAGTGGAAAAGATTGCCCCTGACCTCATATTAAACTGTGCCGCATTCACAAAGGTCGATGAGTGCGAGACAAAGAAGGATCTTGCCTGGGGGGTAAATGCAGAGGGCCCAAAAAACCTTGCTCTTATCTCGGGGAGCCTTGGCCTCCGATTGATTCATATTTCCACGGACTACGTCTTTGATGGCAGGAAGAAGGTGCCCGAGCCTTACACCGAAGCGGACGATCCATACCCCCTCTCCTATTACGGAATGACGAAGTTGGAGGGGGAGAAGGCAATCACAGAGGCAACCGACGACTACATAATCCTCCGTACGGCATGGTTATATGGTATCCGGGGCCACAATTTTCTAAAGACTATTTTGAAGTTAGTCCTAAAGGATTCTGACAGGGCTTTAAGGGTGGTAGACGACCAGTTCGGTTCCCCCACCTGGTCGAGCAATCTCGCCCGGCAGATCATGAGGCTCATTGAGACAAGGGGTAAGGGAATCTATCACGCATCATCGGAAGGATATTGCACCTGGTATGAACTGGCCAGCTGTTTTCTCATGAAAATGGGGATATCGCACGCGATTAGTCGGTGCTCGACCGAAGAATACCCCCTCCCTGCCATAAGGCCCGTGAACTCAATCCTTGAGAATCAACGCCTGAAGACTGCGGGGGCCAATGTTATGGATCACTGGAAAGATGGCCTAGATCAATTCGTTTTGAACTTCAAAGACCGCCTGCTAGAGGAGGCCAGAGAGTTGGTATGATAAAGAATATTTTGGTGACCGGAGGCTGCGGGTTTATCGGCAGCAATTTTGTGCGATATCTCCTAAAGGACTCAGACTTTGATGGCCGCGTGGTCAATGTGGACGTCCTGACTTATGCCGGCAATCCGGAAAATCTCCTTGATATCGAAAGGGATTTCCCCGAACGCTACGTTTTCGTAAAGGCCGACATCTGTGATAAGGAGACCATGGGACATGTATTTGTCGATCAAGAGATAGATACCGTATGCCACTTTGCCGCCGAGTCCCATGTGGACAGGTCCATTGTAAGACCGGATGCCTTTATCCAGACCAATATCGTGGGGACCTTCAACCTCTTGGAACTGGCGAGGGCAAATCAGAAACGATTGGCGCTTTTCCACCATATTAGCACAGACGAGGTATTCGGGAGCCTCGGCCCGGAAGGGTACTTCACAGAAGAGACCCCATACAAACCCAATAGCCCGTATTCCGCTTCAAAGGCCGCATCCGACCACCTGGTAAGGGCCTATCACGAGACCTATGCCCTGCCCATTACCATCTCCAATTGCTCCAACAACTATGGGCCCTACCAATTTCCGGAAAAACTGCTGCCCTTAATGATCCTGAATGCCCTTGAGGGAAGGCCTCTACCCGTATACGGAGACGGCCTGAATGTGAGGGATTGGCTCTATGTGAGGGACCATTGCACTGCCATATGGAAGATCATGAAAGACGGAAAGATGGGTGAGACTTACAATATCGGTGGCAACAGCGAAATGGAAAATATCAGAATTGTGGAAATGGTGTGCAGTATCTTAGACGAGATCCAGGGGTTGAAAGACAATAGGCCGCGGAGGGAACTGATAAGATTCGTCAAGGATCGCCCTGGTCATGATCGCAGGTATGCCATAGATATTACCAAGATAAGACACGAGCTGGGATGGTTCCCCGAGGAATCCCTCGAAACGGGAATCCGCAAGACCGTTCAATGGTATCTTGACAATCGGGATTGGGTTGACCGTGTCAGAAGCGGAGAGTACCTCTCATGGATCAAAGAACAGTACAAGGCCTTCTGAATCATTTTTGATCTTTACTGTCTTCGGCCCTTTTGATTTCTATCCCGACCTTTTCAAGGGCCTTGGCAGTCTCTTTTTTCACCTTGTCTACCGTTTCAGAAGTCTCCTTTTTCAGCGTGGTGATCCTGTCTTGAAGATCACTGAGTTGGCCCTTAAGATCTGCATCGCCCCCGCTCTGATTATAGGCCATTAATGCCAGGATCAGGGCAATCAAAGAGATTATCAAAGAAAGGGTTGATCTAAAACCTCCCTTAACCACTGTCCTATTGTCTTTCATTTCTATTCCTCCGCAAGATTTAGGACATGAACAATACCTTCAAAATTCCAAATTAGAAATTCGGTAATACTTTAGCGCTTTGAAAACACTGAGGACTAAGATGACAGACCGTGAGGGTCTTTTTTCCAAAGGACGTAAAGGACGGCATCATTTCAAAGAACGGCAGTGAGGTCTTGAACCTCGTTACGGAACAGCCCCATAAGAGGATGTCCCTATGAAGAGCCCTCTCCCCTGCCTGGCAGAAACTGTATTGAAAGGTAAAGGGGCGTACCACAGGCTGTGAAGAATTTGGGTTACGTCCATTGGAAAAAAGACCCTCACGGTCCTCTACCTTTCTTTCAAAACGCTAAAGTGTTACGAATTCATCAGTATTAATAATGGAGGGCATTCATGAATGAGGGGTCTAGGGTATTAGAGGGATATGTGCGTCTGCCCTACAGGTGGGCAATGGGTGCTACGACCACCCGTTTTTTCGAGGAATTCAAGAAAAAGAGAATCATGGGCACTAGATGTTCAATATGCAACCGGGTTCTGATACCTGCTCGAAGCTTTTGCTCTCACTGTTTTGTGAAGACAGATGAATGGGTGGAGGTTGCCCAGGAGGGAACGCTCAGGACTTGGTGTGCAGTGAATTTTTCCTATGAAGGGCAACCCAAAGAGCCTCCTTACATAATCGGTATTATCGACCTGGACGGTGCGAACGTTGGGCTTCCCCATTTTGTAGGAGGTGTAGACCTGGATGACTTTGAAGAAGCCGCCAAGAAAATTCATGTAGGAGGAAGAATGAAGGCGGTCTGGAAGGAGAAAAGGGAGGGAAGTATTTTGGATATCGATTATTTTCAGCCGGTTGAATAGGAAAAGTCGGATCACTGGGACTATGATAGGGGATTTCGGAAAGGCAACTGGGTGTAAATGCATTAGGCGCGATAGACATCGGGATGACTTCACGAATAGATAGGGAGGCCCTTTATGGAACTGAATTTCAGCCTTGGAAAAGATTTGACCGGCCAACTCATTTTATGCTCCGGTTATATGACGGTAGGAGAGGCATTGAAAAATAACGGCCGGATTATTCCAGACAGGATTGCCATCGAGTATGAGGGGGGAAAACTGTCCTTTGCCCAGCTCAACAGCCGCGTAAACCGTCTGGCAAATGCCATGGGGGCCATGGGTATAGGCAGAGGGGATCGGGTAGCCGTGCTCTCAGAGAACAGGCTGGAATATTGCGAAATAGTCTATGCTGCCGCTAAGTTAGGGGCCATAGTCCCGTGTTTAAACTGGCGTCTCTCGACCGATGAACTGAAATATTGTATTGCGCTTACGACCCCGGAGACAATCGTTGTGTCCCCTTTATATCGAAATCTATTCGAGGAAATTAGAAATGAACTTGAATTTCTTAAGAGGATCGTGTTGTTAGAAGGTCTACCGGAGGCCGAGGACGAAATCACTTACCTGTCGCTGATCGAAGATGGTCATGACGCGGAACCTAAGGCTGCGGTAACCCCTGAAGATGCATTGACTATTATATATACAAGCGGCACAACAGGTTATCCGAAAGGTTCAATTATTTCCCATAGGGCCATTTTTGGTAGGGCATGGGTATGGGTCCGGGATCTTGGGCTGACTCAGAAAGACACCTTTCTTGGTTGGGCGCCAATGTTCCATATGGCATCAATGGACCAGATGCTCGTCAATGGTATAGTCGGAGCAAAGTTCATACCGGTCGCCGGTTTTGATCCGGAAAGACTTGCCCGTTATCTGTGGACAGAGCAACTGGGGTGGTTTGTGACCATGCCGGGGGCTCATGATCCCATGATCGAAATCCTTCGTGCCTCAGACCGAAAACCCGTGGGGGTACGTCTCGTAGGGGCTATGGCGGACCTTGTGCCTCCTCAAACGATCGCTGAAATAACGCGACTGGTCAATTGCCCATTCCTCAACTCATTCGGGTCAACTGAAACGGGCCTGCCTCCTGCGAGCAACTCCACATTCGCAATCGGAGAAGTGCCCACCGACTTCTCAAAAAGAGTCAACACAACGTGCGAGATACGGCTGGTTGACCCGGAGGACAGAGATGTTCCACTTGGTGAGCCGGGCGAATTGATAATCCGGGGACCCTCGCTCTTCAGCGGCTACTGGAACAACGAGGAGACCAATAGCGAAGATTTCCGCGGTGGATGGTTCCATATGGGAGATGTCTTTACCATGAATCCTGATGGAACAATCAACTTTGTAGACCGAAGGAAGTATCTAATCAAAAGCGGTGGCGAAAATATATATCCCGCAGAGATTGAACGCGTTTTGATGAGCCACAAGGCAGTGGAAGAGGTAGTTGTCGTGCGCGCTAACGACCCGAAGTGGGGAGAGGTGCCGAAGGCCTATATTGCCACAAACAGGCCGGTGGATTCCCAGGAGTTGCTTCAGCTCTGTAGAGAAAACCTGGCAAGCTATAAGAAGCCACGTCTATTCGAGTTTGTACCCATTGAAAGATTTCCCCGCAGTACCACCGGAAAGGTATTGCGCCATGAAGTAGAAAAGTGGCAGAAGAGCTAGCGAATAGAGAAATCAGTATACTCAAGCCAGAGATGCAAGGCCAGCGTGTATAATTGCGCTAATAAAAAGGACAATCCCCGTTCTCTTATGGGTCTTATACGCGACTTTTATCCAGCGCATGCCAGTGCACAGCTGAAAAACGAGCAGAAAGAGATTCAGGACTCCGAGCAGCAGTATTATTGAGACGCCTCCTACTGACATAATTTAATTTCACCTCGAACTCTTATCACCTACTAAATCGTGCTTGCAGTCTCCGCATACCGCGAAGCCATCGGTCGTAATCAGACACCTTTCGTTCCATGTATATCTGGACTTGAGGATGCGGCAGGATCAGAAATCTTTCTTCTGCTAGGGCTTCGATCACCGCATCGGCTACTTGTTCTGGTTCTATCATACCGTCTACCGCTGCCACAGCTCCCTCATCACGTGTCATCCCTGTACGTACGGCCTGGGGACAGATAACAGAGACCTTGATGCCCTTATCGCCATAGGTGATGGCAAGGTTTTCCGCCAGCCCCACCGCTGCATGTTTGGTAACGGAGTAAGGGGCGGAACCAATCTGACTGAGCAAACCGGCCGCCGATGAGGTATTCAAGAGGTAACCTCCTCCTCGTTCGATCATGCCGGGAATTACCGCTCTCGCCGCATACACATGGGCCATGACGTTGATTTCCCAGATGCGTTGCCACGACTCGTTAGGTGCTTCAGTAACGCCTTCAATCATAATGCCAGCGTTGGAGCAAAACATGTCAATAGGCCCGCTTTTTTCTTCTGTTTGCTTTACCACATAGATGATTTCCTCCTCTTTGCTGACGTCGCACTTGATGGCGAGCCCGTTGATTCTATTAGCGACTGCTTTTGCGCCTTGTTCGTCTATATCTGCCACGGTAATTGCTTTCGCGCCTTCCCGAGCAAATCTTAAACATAAGGCCCTACCAATGCCGCTGGCACCACCTGTTACCACAATTACTCTGCCGGTTACCTCCATATCCTCTTACTCCCTTATATTAAAAAATATGGTAACTCATTAGTGTCCAAGATAATCCTTAGTCCTGTTTCCAAAATGTCTATTGTTAAGCCTTTAGTGCTTGAGCGACCTGTACTGGCTGGAGTATTGGAGTGATGGAGTAATGGATTCTATCTTTTTCCCCAACACTCCAGTACTCGATTACCCCAGGTCCCTGGCTTGGTAAATTCTGCTTGTGCCAATACGGCCGGTTGATTCCAGGGATATCGATTATCGTTCTTGATCAACTCTGATCATCACTATTCAGGTTTTCAGGTTCACGGTTCAGGGTTGTACTGTGAACTTTGGAACGTATCTTCTCAATAAATAGGGGTGAATGTTTTGCTACAGCCGTTTTCTGGATTCCCGCTTTCGCTGGAATGACAGATACTTGCCTTATATCGTGAGACCTGCGAGCCCCCTATCCAGGTCCCGACATAAATCTTCCGGATCCTCGAGACCGATCGATAACCTGAAAATCCCATCGCCAGCAAATTCACGGAAGGACTCTTGCTGCCCTGCGCTGATCTTAAAGGATGAGTCAAAAAGGGCTTGAGTGGGGAGATAAAAGATGAGACTCCTGTGATGACCCAGTGAGACGGCGTAGTGAAAGATCTCTAACCGTTCTACCAGGATCCCTGCCGCATCCAGGCCGTTTTCTACCTGAAAGGTAAGCATCCCTGAAAAATTTTGCATCTGCTTCCTTGCGAGATCGTATTGCAGATGAGAGGGCAAGCCCGGATACACCACCTTCTTGACCCTCGGATTTCCTTCCAGGAACCGGGCCACCCTTAGTGCCCCAGCCTCGTGGGCCTCCATGCGTAACGGCAAGGTGGCGACCCCCCTCATGATGAGCCAGGCGTTGAATGGGCTAAGAATGCCGCCCGTCCGAATGGCCACTTTCTTCCTTAGCGCCTCAATATCTTTTGCCGGTCCGAGCAAGGCGCCACCTATGGCATCCCCATGCCCGCACAGATACTTGGTGAGAGAGTGTACCACGTAGTCAGCACCCATTGTGAGGGGTTTTGTTGCAATTGGCGTTGCGAAGGTAGAATCCACCGCAAGTTTTGCCCCTGCCCTGTGAGCAATATCCGCAACAGCCTGGATGTCCGTGAGCCGAAGGATGGGGTTACATGGTGTCTCGGCGTAAACCAGCTTTGTCTGGGAAGTAACGGCCTCCCGGACCTCATCCAGGTCAGACATATTCACCTTGGTGATCCTTATTCCCATCCTGGGAAGGATATCGTTGGTAAGTTCTGCGGTGGCAGCGTAAGAGATGTCACTGATAACCAGGTGATCGCCGCTGCCCAGATGGTAAAAAAAGAGGGAGGTCACCGCAGCCATCCCGCTGGCAAAAGCGACACAGGCCTCTGCACCTTCCAGTTCAATCAGTTTCTGCTCAAGCTGACGGACGGTAGGGTTTCCCCACCTGGTGTAGTAATAAGGTGAATCTGACTCCAGACCTTCCACAGAAAAGGATGCTCCTGCATCCGCGGTATATGTTGTCGACATGACCAGATTTGGCGCCGAGGCCCTCGTTATGGGGTCGGGTTTTTCGCCGGCGTGAATTGCCTTGGTTCTCACGCCTGTCGGTTTGTGTTTGTCCATTACAACTGCTCCTTGATTATTTCCCTCTCCCTGTCTTTCCAGGCGGGATGAGGGAAAACATTCAATCATCGGCCAGAATTAGTCGGATTCACGCCTTGTGATCTCTTCGTAGAGCTCTCGTCGGTCAATGACCCTTCGAGCCTTAAATTCCGTTCTTTCCAAGGTGCCAGGCTTCAGCATTTGCACATTGGTCCTCAGGCCCCGCGTTTTCAATTCATTCTCGAGTCTTCTCTTGAGTTCAGGAACAAGACCATGCTCCACGTCGCGGTCAGGTTCGGCCTGAACAATCAGCTCGTCCATAGTTTTTTCTCGGGTGATAATGATGCGGAATTCGTCGCCAAAACCCTCGATTCCCCGGATGGCATCTTCAATGGCGGTGGGATATACGTTCTCTCCCCTTACGACAAGCATGTCATCCGCCCGGCCGTAAACCCCTTTTGGCAAACGGGGGTAGGTTCGGCCACATGGGCAAGGCTCGTTGACCCACATGGAAATATCGCCGGCCCAAAAACGGATCATGGGTTGCGACGTGCGCTCGAGGTGGGTATACACGGTTACCCCTTCGCTACCGTAAGAGACCCGCTTTTTTGTTTCTTTATCGACCAGTTCCGCATAGACAATATCCTGCCACAAATGCATTCCCTGCCGGTATTCACATTCGCAGTTCGTCATCCACGGCGTCATCTCCGCCGTCGAACCGGAATCAATACAGATCCCACCGTAAATCTCTTCAATACGCCTTTTTGTGGAAGGTACACCCGCCCCTGGCTCACCGGAAAAGAAGAGGATTCGAAAATTGAAATCTTTGTCTGGATCCACTCCCTTGGTCTTTGCCTTTTCGGCGAGATAGAGGCTGTAGGAAGGGGTCCCGTAAAAAACCGTTGGCCTTACCTCTTTAATCCATTCAATTGCCCGTTCAGTTTGCCCCGCAACGCCTGCACCGAACGGAAAGGCCGTGGCCCCCAGACGCTCCGATCCCAACAGTGCCCCCCAGCTTCCCATGTAAAGGCTAAAAAAGGATCCGATGAAGACAATGTCTTCGGGTCGCATACCAAAGCCCCACATGATTCTCGCGTGGGCCTCGGCAATGCGTCTCATGTCCCCTTTGCTAATACCAAAGGATGTCGGCTTCCCGGTTGTGCCGGAGGTGCCATGAACCCTGGCAAGCTCTTTCCTGGAAACGCACAGGTTACTACCGAACGGTGGGTGCTCCAACTGGTCCCTGCGAATCTCCTCTTTAGTGAGGAAAGGAATCTGCTCGAAGTCCCTTAGAGATCGAATATCTTCAGGTCTTATTCCGGCCCTGTCCCACTTTCTCCTGTAAAGCGGCGAGTACTCATAGGCATACTGAACCTGCGCCTGGAGTCTAGGTAAAATGACCGTTTGTTCCCTCTCTTCGAGATCCATGGTTTCAAGGTCCTTGCCCCAGTATTTCGAGTCGGGTGCAGGGAAGTAAGCCGGATCAAATGCAGGCGGCCATTCCCTTAGCATAGCAATACCTCCATATGGCATTTGGTAAGCGTTCAGAGATTCAGAGTTCCCCGTTCAGTGTTACCTAAACCCTAACGTTGCATAAACATACAAAGGGCCGCAGTCTGTCATTCCCGCGAAGGCGGGAATGCATGGAATCCCGCCTTTGGCGGGACTGGATGCCCGCTTTCGCGGGCATGACGGGAAGTCACTCGTGGTTGCTTCCAGGGGATTCCTCCCCCCACCGTCATAACCTTCAGGGACAGGTATTTCAAGGTTGTTGCAACTGGTTTTTATGCAACGTTAGGGTAAATACTGTGTTCCGAGATCGTGCCTGAATGTGGTTTTCGTTGAGACACTAGTTAGATTGTCAGCCCAACATTTCCAGGAATGTGTCTATCCTGTTCATAATATCAGCCTCAGAATAGACCCTCTCATCCGCATGATCGCTATCAAGTATAAGGGCGGGGATTTTGAGCTTTTTCCGGATCATTTCCACAGCATCCAGTGCACCTACCGACAGCACACGGCAACTTCTGTTCGAGTGGGCGATGACCCCGTCGATACGATAGGCCTTGATGTCTTCTAGCAGCCTGTCGATGTGGGCATCGACACTTGTATTGAGTTCGCCTCCAAGGGCCTTACGTGCCAGACCCACCAAGGGCCGATCAGCGTCCATTCGTGTTGTTCCCCACACATACCTGGTGTAATCACTAACAGGAAAGACACATCCCCTGTCCTCAAAGTAGCCAAGGATCTTTAGGTTATACCAAAAAGGGATGTTCATCCATAAAAGCCGGTGCCTCTCTTCTTGTTTCGGGAGGACACCATTTCCTTCCGCAACACGTCTCTCTGCCTCATTGTAAACCTTCTTCATGAGGGCTACACCCTCCTCAGTGCCTGCCAGCACGATCAATACAAACAAGGCATTGGTAAGATCAGACAGGCCCAACGGACAGGGCACGGTCTTCTGCAACTCCATCAGTTTCTGCCACTGCTCGACGATTTGGTCACTTCGCGTCACGACCTGCGCCAACTTTTCATCGGTGATTTCAGTTCCTACCACCCTCTCGATCTCAGCAATAGCCTCTTCAATCTCTCTTACGGCGTAATCCATATAGAAATGCGGCACCGCTTCCATCTCCATCAGCCGCGGGGTATTCACAAAAATAAGGGGTTTGCCGTATATCTCGTGAAGGGCATCCCACCATTTGAAATAGTGTGTGCAGGCGCTGCTGGTGAGGAGAAGGAGGTCCGGTTTTCCTATTCCCCCCATGGGAGGGCTCTCACCACCGGCGTAAATGTAACCGAGGTGGTTCCGACAATAGGAACACAGGTCCTGGCTATAGTTGCGGGCCTCGGCCTTTTCACAGTACTCCCCGGAGGCATGCCTGGCAGCACACACGCAGGCATAGTTTTCCGGGAAGGCGGGCTGAATACCGGCGGCATAAGCAACCTCTATGAGAGGATTTGAAGACATTAGCGTATAGGCCAAGGGCCTTCTTGTCTGCACGTTGCTGTAATGGCTGCTTATGGCTTCCGAAATATCCCTGTTAAAGGCCGGACGTTCTCTTTTTTTCGCATCCGCCATTTTCTTAGATCCCCTCACCCTTTATAATTTCCATAAACGCCTCTATCCTCGTTCGCAGGGGCGCCATGTTAATCAAATAATCGGTCTCGAGGTGCAGGGTTGGTATCTTAAATTTTTCCTTGATCTTCCTGTCTAACTCCGGATATGGGAACTTCTCCGGCTCGCAATTCTTGTTAATGGCAAATATGACACCATCGACCTTATATTCTGCTATCATTTCCGAAATAAATGCAAATCTGTCCGCCATCGACCTATTGAACGCACAGGGGACCGTTACGTAAGCTCTTGCCAGGGACTCCAGAGGACCTTTTCCCTCCTCCACCACATGCCAAAATGACCTTGAGCCGTTGTTGACGTCGTCGGCAACAATGGAACCACCGCAGGACTCAACCAGTTCCCAGAGCCGGGTATCAATCACACAGCCCCCTGATACGAGGAGCCTGACATCCGCCTTTGGGCGTGCGGGGCCCCTGAGAACTTCCGTCAAAAGCTGTTCCATCAGTTGGTTGTGCTCGATCTTATCGAGGATAAAGCCGGACATGACCATGTGGAGGGCTTCCAAACCGGATATGGGTGGCGATTCGGCCTTTCTCAAATCATAGGCCTTCCTTAATAGCCTTCTATGTCTGTTATAGATTTCTATGGCCTCGTTTAAAGAGTCGCCCGAAATCTTTTTTCCAGTAAAGATTTCAAGGTCTTTCTTAAGCCTTTGAAGTTCTTTCGTGAAAAACCAGATAGTGTTTGTGCTTATCTTCCACGGCACATTCAGATAATCAACAAACCGAAACGGATTGTGCCTTTTCCAGGTCTGATAGAGAAAAGTTACCGCCTCACAACTCCTGGGAATGATTGCTCCATCCAGGTATGGATACTTTCCCTTGACTATCTGGTCCCAACTTGCCCTCAGGTAAGAACAGATGTAAGACTGGAGGTGAGAATCAGCCGCCGTTATAGACTCGTCAAAATAAGGATTAATCTGAACCGGATGAAGCCCGGCAGCGTATATGAGCTCCAAAGGAACAACCGGATGAAAAAATCCGATCATCTTGCGTGCAGTCCGGCCCCTGATCTCCTCAAGGACAGCCGGCGCGTAGCGAACGCTATACACCATTTTATCTAAAGCGCTGGACATATTTCCTTGCTTCCTATCGGTATTTTCAATTTGAGAGATCTATACCACAAAGGCTTCTGTGGGTTCAAGCATTCCAGGCGAGCGTTTAGACACAGCACTGTGTAAACGCTGAGTCGGAAACGCCCATCCAATGATTAAAGTCTGCCGGATTCCTGAAGCAGGCTCGGGGGAGGGTTCGAAATGGCTCAGGTGAAGCTTTGTAGTGAGATGGTGCCATAATTACGTCGGCGCTCCTGAAAACAGGATTAGGTATTCTTTGGAATATGTCCTGACGCCCCAGGACTTTGACGTCATCCCGGTACTTGGACAGATGGTCACCATCTCACCAGTTTTTACGAATAACACATATCCATATCTTCTGCAACTATTTCTGTAAAGAAATGTCTTTCTATGAAAATTAGGGGCATCCTTGATCGTACACTATCTTGCCCCCTACAACAGTCATTTTGACCTGACAGTCGGGGATTTCCTCCGGCCGCAACTTTAGGGGGTCTTTATCCAATACCACAAAGTCGGCCATTTTTCCCTCCTTCAGGGTCCCCCTCTCCCTTTCTTCAAAAGAAAAATAGGCAGCCTCTCGCGTGTAAAGCTCAAAGGCCTGCCTTGCGGTGATGCACTCGGAAGGTCCGAATTCCTTCCCACTCATTGTCCTTCGGCAGATGGAGTCGCGAACTCCAATGAGAGGATTAGGGTCTGCCACAGGACAGTCCGAGGAGAGGGCAAATTTGATCTTTCGTTCCAGAAGAGTTTTAAAACGATAGAGTTCTTGCGACCGGGCGGGCCCGTAAGCCTCGATGAAGCCATCGCCTAGAAGCGAAAGAAAGTTGGCCTGGCTGGTAATGTAGAGCCCCAGCTTATCTACCTGGTCGATTTGTGAAGAGGTGAGATTCCCGGCATGGACAATGTGATGCCGCATGGGATTGCCCCGCTCCATGACCCCCTCGAAGGCCTTGAGGAGCATATCCAATGCACGATCTCCCTGGGCATGAACAGAAATCTGGTACCCCGCTCGATCAAATTTCCGGATTTCCTGACTTATTCCATTCTGATCATAATTCAGAATTCCTGTTCCACCGCCGCCTCCCACATAGGGCTCAAAAACGGCCGCAGTTCTGCTGCTCATCCCTCCATCAAGGAATATCTTGATTGCCCCGATCTTTACCCATTCCGAGCCGAACCCACGGTTGATACCTGCGGAGATGAGGGGATCGGCCCAAAGGTTCAGGATGTAGGCAGATAGGCGAAAAGGAAAGCGCCCCGAATCTGAAACCTCCTGGTATGTTCGAAGCGTCAGGGCATCAACAAACGGGTCATGGACACCGACAATTCCGAGCCTATGATAGTAAGCCGCGCAACGGGTCATCATCTCACATCTCGCCTCTTTATCGTAATCGGCCATCATTTTCATGTAGATCGAAGGAGTGGCGAAGAATAGGGGCCCCATAAAGGCCGATTCAAGCAAGATTCCATTCGGGTCACCGTTCGCATCCCTAAGTATTTTGCCTCCGGGAGGGTCGGGTGTCTCTTTTGTAAAGCCCAGTTCCTTCAAGGCGAGACTATTGACCACAGCTCCATGAACAGACACATGAACCAGAAAAACGGGATGATCTCTTGTGGCCCTGTCGAGGTCGCCTTTGGTAAGATCCATCTTGTCTTCCAGCAAATAAGGCGCATATCCCCAACCCATTATCCATTTACCCGGTGGGGTATTCTTTGCCTTAAGACGCAAAGCCTCCAGCACGTCCTTTCCCCTGACACATCCTGCTGCGGGGCGGCAATCTGCCTGATCCGTCAGTAATGCATAAAGGCAAAAATGGTTATGGGCATCGATGATGCCTGGAACCAAAGTTTTCCCTTTAAGGTCGACAACCTTCGTCGCAGGTCCGGCCAAATTTTCGACCTCGGCTACCTTCCCAATGCGGAAAATCCTACCGAATTTCACGGCCAGGGCCTCCGCCTTCGGGCTATTTTCCTCCATGGTCAGGATGTTTCCGTTTTTAAAAATCGCCTCCATTTCAATTTCCTCCAATCCAGCTTCCTAATCGATGTCAGCCAGTGCCCGGCCCAGGCTATCGCACCCATCGTGGATATCTTGCGCTGTCACGTTCAGATGTGGTGCGATACGGACAACGTTACCGTAAAGGCCACCTCTGCCGATGAGCAGAGCATTCTTGCGAGCCCCGCTAATAAGTAATTTCGTGCGGGCAGCGTCTGGTCTCTTATCCGGACCCGGCTCAACGATCTCGAGCGCTTGCATAAGACCCATTCCCCGTACTTCGCCAATAAAATTGTATTCCCTCTGGAAACCCTCCAAATATGTTCTAAGACCCTCCCCTTGAATCGCAGCATTTCTTGGTAAGTCATGCTTTTCTATATACTCGATTGTAGCCAGCGCAGTGGCCATGGTCACCGGGTTGCCGCCGAACGTGGCGAAGGTGGTACCCTTGACTGCCTCAGCGACATCAGGAGTGGCGATTGTGCAGCCCACGGGAGAGCCGTTAGCCATGCCCTTTGCAAATGTCATAATATCGGGCTCGACCCCCCAATGCTCAATGCCGCAGATGTGGGTGCCGGTGCGGCCCCAGGCGGTTTGAACCTCATCGCAGATGAAAATGCCTCCTGCTTCGCGCACAATGGGCAAGATGCGCTTGAAATAGTCCTTCGGCATAACAATAAAACCGCCCACGCCTTGTATGGGTTCGGCCATAAAGGCGGCGATCCTTCCGGCCGTAACGGTAGCCAGTGTCTCTTCCAGGTCTTGCACACACAGATCCAGGAGTTTTTCTTCATCCAATCCAGCCGGGGCTCGATAAGTGTAAGGGTTACGAACATGTTTGATGTTGCCATCGAAGACGCCACCCAGTCGCCACGTGCCATGGCCGGATAGGCTCATACCCACCATTGTGCGCCCACCGTAAGCGTGCCTGAGGGTAATGACATCGGTGTTACCTGTATACATTCTAGCAGCCATGATAGCCATCTCATTGGCCTCACTACCGCTATTCGTAAAAAAACACTTCTTGAGCCGACCAGGTGCCAGCCCGGCGATCTTTTCCGCGACCTGAACCATCAATTCATTGATATAAAGCGTTGAGGTGTGCTGGACCTTATTGAGCTGCTCGATGGTACGCTCAGTTACATAATCGTTGCAGTGTCCGACCGAAACCGTCAACACTCCGCCGAAGAAATCGAGGTAACGGTTGCCCTGAATGTCCCAAAGGTAATTGTTTTTCGCCCTGGCAACTATCAGGGGGTAGTCATCGTAAAAAGGCGTAACAGCAGGAAAAATATACTCTTTGTATCGTTTGAGAATTGTCCCGGATGTATCATTCACCATGACTTTTGCCATCATCAGATCTCCTCAAAGAAAAAATAGATTTAATTATACTTCGGATTTCAGGGATTTCAACGCCCATATGCTTCTACCCCAAGCAGAGGCAATTCATTATTGTACCCCTTACCCGGACCTGCGGTAATAGAAAAAGATAACCGCTGAACCTGCGAACGCTTAAAAAAGGTCAGATAAGAATGACAAAAAGTTTGACTTATACTAATGAGGTATATTATACTTAAAAAAAGGTCAGGTGTTAGACATTTTATGTGATAGGTACTTGTTGATGGCCTTTAGAGGCCGCCCTTGCAGTGAGATGGCCCCTAGGAAGGGGCAAATATGATTATCATGTAAAGCCATTCGGCCAGGCTCTTCTGCCCCACCCAGCTGCCTCAGGATTTAGATGGTGAAAAGGGCGCCGGAAAGCCTTTAGTAACCGAGCATTTGTATCAGGCTTACCAAGGTATTTGTCCTCAGACAAGCAACACGTGCCTTCCCATTTTTGATTGCAATTAAAATGCGTGGTGTGCTGGATTCCAGTTCCAGCGCAAGACGCGCTAGGGCCAGGGCGAGAGAAATCAGTTGTCGAATCAATGCCCTTGCAATCCCGGTGGGCTTTCAAAATAAGGTATAGATTTGTGGTGAAGTTTCATCATTTGTATGGGAAAGAGGGTTTTCACAATAGCAGGAGGAAGGAATGAATATCTATGTAGGTAATTTATCTTACGAGGTAACTGAAGAGGATTTGAAACAGGCTTTTGATCCCTTCGGGAAGGTCGAATCCGTCAAGGTCATAAAAGACGATTACAGCGGCAGATCAAAAGGATTCGGATTCGTGGAAATGCCAGATGATGCTAACGCTAACTCTGCCATCGATGGCCTGGATGGTAAAGAGCTCAAAGGCCGAACGCTTAAGATTAGCAAGGCTCGACCCCGTTCTGAAGGTCGTCGATATGGTGGAGGAGGTCGAGGGGGTGGAAGACAGGGGGGAGGGCGGCGCTTCTAGATTGAGCTTAACATACTGCGCAACCCCGTTGCAGTGCCCTTCGAATTGTAAAATTGGGGCACTACTGTCCAAAATAAATCCAAATCCGACTTTTTGGACAGATAAGTGCCTGATTTAATTCAATGCCCCTTGCCATCGGGAATTCAGGTCGCCTTGTCTTGAAGATGCTGTCCAAAAACTGCAAGGGTTAGATGAGTTGGCAATTTACATCCTACCGGTGCCTGAATAGCCGCAAAATAAGCCAGTTGGGATAGGTTACTGGCGGATTCAAGATCGAGTTTTGTGTTTATGGGGTTCAAATGCTGTCCAAAGAAAAAACCGATTTTGGACAAGAGTGAAATTGGGGTATCTGTTAAGCCGGTAAAATTTTTATCAAGTTAAGT
>JAZDES010000008.1:0-3301 GCA_043808585.1 Pseudomonadota bacterium
TGGTCGCGGACTGGCTGATGGATAGGCTGGAAGGAAAACCCATGCCTTCAGAGCGCATTTATATCGACATGAGGGGTCAAGAGATCAAAGGGCAATGAGGAAGGACCTTCCACGGGGGCGGCTGATGAGACAGGGGGACAACTGCTTCTGCTGTGCAATGGTGAAGCCGTCTGGTCAGTTTCCACCTTATCCAACTGCGAAAGGCTTAGCATAAGTCGCAGAACATACAAAGGAGGGAAGAGTTATGAAAAGGATTCTGATGGGTATGCTGAGTTTGTCTTGCTTTTTATCCCTTTGCTTTTTTGTCAGTGCCCCGAAAGTTATGGCATCAGCTAAGGCGGGGTGGGAGGGGAAGTGGGGTGAACTGGTGGAGGCAGCCAAAAAAGAAGGTAAGGTAATGATCTATGGCTTTGCGGATCCCGACCTCAGAAAGGATCTCAGAAAGGCATTTTCTGAAAAATATGGGATAGAGCCGGAGTTTCTAAGTATTCCACAGGGGGGAGAACTCACTGCCAGGATGAAAAAGGAAAGGGCGGCTGGCCTTTACCTGGCAGACGTTCTCTTCATTGGGCCCACGACCATGACTTTCCAGCTAAAGCCGGCAGGTATCCTTGACACCATGGAACCGTTACTCATCCTGCCGGAGGTGACCGACCCTAAGGTATGGCGAAAAGACTATATTTTCACCGACAAGGAGGGCATGATAAGACCTTTGCGCGCCTTGTTTTCAAGATTTGCTTTCCGCAACTCCAACTTGGTCAAAGAAAGTGAGTTAACTTCTTACAGGGATTTGCTGGACCCCAAATGGAAGGGAAAGATGGTACTGTGTGACCCTACAATCCCAGGCTCTGGCAACGCCTTTGTGGCTTTTCTGAACGGCACCTGGGGTCGTGACCAAACCGTAGAATTCCTTAAGCAGCTTGTAAAGCAGGAGCCGGTTGTCACCAACGACATCCGACTTCCCATGGAGTGGGTGGCCCGAGGGAAGAGCCTTCTTGCTATTGCCCCAAGGCCGGAGGCCCTTCCCGAGTTCCTGAAAGCAGGAGCACCAATAGCCACAGTGAAGATGATAGAAGGTGGCCTACTGACCCCAGGATCGGGTTGCATCGCTGTTGTCAATAACCGCCCTCATCCTAATGCCGCTGCTGTGTTTATCAATTGGGTACTTAGCAAGGAAGGACTAACCGTTTGGTCAAAGGCAGACGGTTTTGCCAGCGCCAGGCTGGACGTCCCTACCGACTGGGTGCCTGCCCCGTTCGTGCCGGAAGCCGGCGAGAGGCTCTTTGTTGAGGATGAAGAGGCCTATAAGGTAAGGTCTGAACTCATGAACCTATGCAAAGAGATCTTCGGCCCCCTGATGAAATGAAGCCAGGAGTTCCTTCGTCTTTAGCAAGGAGCAATACTCTTAGCAGAGATGATCCTGTGGGGCTGTTCAGTGCTTTTATTCAGACTTTGGTGCCGTGTGAGCCCTGCCCCTCAAGGAATTTCATTGCGCCTTCAAACAAGACCACCGGGGGGGGCGGCATTAACCCATCCTCTGACTAAGAGTTGGGCAACAGCCCGTCGTGTTTTCGTTGACGGGGGATGGGCCATATTCTATGCTCCTGACCTGACACAAGCATTGTAAGGATGGCAAACATGAAGGTTATCGATTTCCACACCCATCTCGCCAAGCGGGATATGTTGAATCCTTCTCCCCTCGATCACCTTGAGAAGGTAAATCCCGACTTTTTCGCCAGGATAGAGGAGTACAGCAGTAATCCCCATCTCTTCGCGGACTATCTAAAAAGCCAGGGAGTCACCTATGCGGTGGTGCTTCCTGAGTGGGCCCCCGCTACCAGTAGTTTTGTCCCCACCGAGGAGGTTATAGAGTATTGCCGTGGTATAGAAATGCTTCTGCCCTTTGCCTCGCTCAATCCTTATACGCACCCCGACATGGCTGCCAAGCTCGATTTTTACGTAAGGGATTGTGGGGTGAGGGGGCTCAAGCTCCTCCCATCGTATCAATTCTTCTATCCAAATGACGCCATCCTTTACCCCCTTTACGCCAAGGCGCAAGAGTTGAAAATACCGGTCATATTTCACATCGGGTCTTCGATATTCAAGGGAACCAGGCTGAAATACTGTGACCCTATTTACCTGGATGACGTGGCCGTTGATTTTCCTGACTTGAATATCGTCATGGCCCACAGCGGAAGGGGCTTTTGGTATGACCAGTGTTTCTTTCTCTCCCGCTTGCACAAGAACCTCTATATGGATATCACAGGCTTGCCCCCGCAAAACCTTCTCAGATATTTTCCAGAGCTCGACAGAAACGGGGACAAGGTCATATTTGGTTCTGACTGGCCTCCCATGCCCGAGGACATCGGAAAGAACATTGAGGCCATCAGGTCATTACCCCTTAGTGATCGAACCTTAGAGGCCATACTTTATGGGAATGCCTATAGGATACTCTTCGAGCCATAGAAACATCTTCATTCCCGCCCTTGTCTGGGCCCTCTATCGATTTTTGGCCTTCAGGCGCTCGGTACGTGAACCCACCAACCTTGTCGGGTTTTAAAAGATGTCCTTTTCAAGTGAACTACCCAAAAAATGCCGTGAATGTGTCAAGTCATCGAGGCCCCTGATTCACTATTCGTGTGATCTTTGCAAAGACCTTGGCTTCCAGGAACAGGTATTGTGTCATTTGAACCGAGGCGTACAAGACCCGGTAGAGTTTACCTGTCATGCTTTCCATCCCATGCTAAAATTGGTGGGCCCGTCCACCCAAGAAGTACCTCTTTCGCCTAAAGTTCACAAAGAAAGAGGCTCTCAAAAATCCTTCAAGGAATTACTCCATTCGGACAAAATTGGGTATGAACGGGCGTTGGCCTTACAAAGACTGGGCCGCGATCAGGACGCTGTATTTGTGCAGTTGAAGTATCATCTTGCTTGGAATGTCACCCACAGGAAACCTGTCTTTGCCGGATTTGAAAATTTGATTGATTTTGTTAGCGGCACTTTCTCGGATTTCAGTGACCTGGTCGGTGGTTTTGCCAGGCTGCTATGGTTGGCCCCGGACCACTTACACCTCTATGTAGAGTCAGACGGAGAGCATTCGATTGAGTCAATAGCCCAGGAAATGAAACGTCTATCCGCTTCAGCGATTCTCACAGAATTCGCCGACCTGAAGGCGGGTTTGGATGCAGAGGAGGAACTCTGGGACATGGCTTACTTTGCAGAAACCATAGGCTGAATCAACAATTCCTTTACATACCGGTCTAGTCTATTACTGAGTTGTCATCGAGGTACTTTTCAGGTT
>JAZDES010000009.1:0-5331 GCA_043808585.1 Pseudomonadota bacterium
TGACGCGGTAGCCTTTTGGGTATTAACAAATTGGTAATGCGTAATACTTTAGCGCTTTGAAAACACTGAGGAGTAAGATGACAGACCGTGAGGGTCTTTTTTCCAAAGGACGTAACCCAAATTCTTCACAGCCTGTGGCACGCCCCCTTACCTTTCAATACAGTTTCTGCCAGGCAGGGGAGAGGAAAAAAGACCCTCGCGGTCCTCTGCCTTTCTTTCAAAACACTAAAGTGTTACGGTAATGCTCCTGATTAAGAATAGATTAAGGGAATTTCGGAGAAGAGATTATGGGCATGAAAGAAGTTATAGAGGAATTGGATCGCCGAAAGAGGAGGGCCATGGAAATGGGTGGCCCTGATAAGATCGGCCGACAGCACGACCGGGGTCATCTCACGGCAAGGGAGAGGGTAGAAAAATTACTTGATCCAGGAACCTTTTTCGAAATGGGGATGCTGGTTCACTCAGATATGCCTGGAATGGAGGAAAAGACCGCGGCGGACGGTGTCATCGACGGTTTTGGAATGATAGATGGCCGGCCGGTGGTTGTGAGGGCCAATGATGCCACCGTCTTGGCCGGCAGCGGTGGAAGGAACGGGGCCAAAAAGAGCCGACGCTTGTTCCAACTGGCCCTGGAAAAAGGATATCCAATTGTTAACCTAGGAGAGGCGGGCGGGGCAAGGATCCCCGACATCCAGGGCTCCGACGGTCTTAGTTCCATGACCCCCGGGGCCAATTACGGGACCCGGATGCGCCGCGTTCCCATGGTGGCCACCATTATGGGAGAGTGTTTCGGTGACCCGGCCTGGGCGGCTGCTGCCGCTGACTTTGTTATCCAGGTAAAGGGTTCCTGCATGGCCGTCTCCGGGCCCCGCGTGCTGGAAATCGCCAAGAGCGAGAAGGTGTTGAATGAGGAACTGGGGGGCTGGAAGCTTCATAGCGAGGTGACAGGTCAGGTGGACCGTGTGGCTGAAAACGAGGAAGACTGTTTTCGCATCCTAAGGGAATTCCTTTCCTATCTGCCTTCCAATGCGGAAGAAAGGGCCCCTGTGGTCCCCGTCCAGGAGGGTTCCGAGCCAGGACAGGAACCGATTCTGGATATACTTCCTGATCAGTCAAGTCGTGTCTACGACATGCACCGGATCATAAGAATTCTTGTAGACCGCGGAGAGATATTCCCCGTGAAGCCGGATTTTGACAGAAGCGTCATCACATGTCTTGCCCGGATAGACGGCCACAGTGTGGGCATTATCGCCAATAACCCTATTCACTTGGCCGGCGCTATGGGGCCCGACGGATGCGACAAATGTTGCAGCTTTATCTGTCTGTGTGACTCATATCACATCCCGCTCATTTTTCTTCATGATACCCCAGGATTCCTGGTTGGCAAGTCCGCAGAAGAGAAAAGAATGCCCGGAAAGATCATCAACTTTATCGAAGCCCTCGGTTTCTCCACAGTACCCAAGATCTCTATAATCATCAGAAAGTCTTACGGCATGGCCTATTCCAATATGTGCGGCTGGAACATGGGGGCTGACTTCCTTTTTGCCTGGCCCAGCGCTGACATCAGCTTCATGGCCCCGGAAGTGGCGGCAAACGTGGTCTACGCGCCCAAGCTCGCCCAGGCAGAGGACCCTCAAAAGGCGCGTCAGGAGGCCGTTGAGGAGATGAGACTTGCCAGCGCACCCTGGAGGGCGGCCGGGCAGGCCTATTTGGATGATGTGATCGACCCGAGGGATACCCGAAAGACAATTGTCCACTGTCTTGAGCTGGCCCGGGGGAAACAAAAGGGGATAAGCCGTCGACTCCTGGCCAACTGGCCCACGACCTTTTGAAATCCGTAAGCGTTCACCGATGGAAAAATATTGGACAGGATACCAGGCCCGCCCTGGTGCGACGTGACTGCAATAATGTGTTATCTATTTGATATTTCTAAAACAGAAGTCTTAAACCCGACCTTTGCAACTCAGGTCTGGGCCAGGGATAGACATGATTTAAATCCAGTTTACCCTTACTGTACACTATGACGATCAAGTTGTAGGTGAATTTGTAGCGGATATGATTGTTAACGATACAGTCATTCTGGAGCTTAAGTCCGTAAGACGAATCATGGAAGCCCATGAGGTTCAATTGGTTAACTACCTTGTTGCAACCGGGAAACCTGTGGGGTTGATTCTGAATTTTGGGGAGAGAACGGTTAATGTTAAGCGCAAGATCAAGGCCTGCCCTGGCGCGATGCAATAGAGTCCGTTTATTCTTGGCCATTGGTCAATAGATATCGCTTGTTGACTACACGATTCCTGTAGCCAGGTCTGGGCCAGGGATTTAAAGTAACGGATCAGCAGGATAAGAAAACTATCATGTCAATCCTGTTTATCCTGTCTAAGAATATAGGGGACGGCTACTATACCCCGCCCTTACCTTTATTTTCATCTGGCAGTATATGCCTGGCAGCAAAAAGGAAAATAATAACCGCTATCACAGGAATCAGATATAGGGCCAGAGCAAGAGATACCATAACCTGGTTTTCAATAGCCTTTACCTCTGTCATGGGCATAGCCACGCGTATAATCTTGTCCCTATTTTTCAATAACAGCGCCACGTAGAGCATATCCCTATTCAAGGTCTTGCTGAAACCGATCGCGGATCCAGTACCTTCTCTGAAGGCCATTTGCACTTCTGGTCTTTCCAGGTGATTTTCAATTCCAATGGATTCCCGGTTTGATTCACCAATTACACGGCCATTTGATCTAATAATGGTGATGCGAACTCCTGCGATCTTATGATAGCCCCTGCAAAAGGCATCAAGGGTAGCCGTGTCCTCCGTATCAGGCAGGGCCTTTGATATTACCCTGGCCAAGGTTAAGATCTCTTCTCTGAGATTGGCTTCCAGTTTCTTGGCTAACTGTCGGTCCAGGAAGAAGCCCGCAACAGTCAAGCTAACGAGGAGGACTATGACATAAGAAAAAGCAAGCTTCCACATCCGTGGTATTCTTTTCATGATCCCCTCCTAAGAGATCGCAACTATCATGAGGTAAGTCAAGATACCTGCAGAAACAGGC
Organism: Pseudomonadota bacterium; assembly: GCA_043808585.1. Taxonomy (GTDB): domain Bacteria; phylum Desulfobacterota; class DSM-4660; order Desulfatiglandales; family Desulfatiglandaceae; genus CAYVMN01. The sequence continues at coordinate 3,060 of JAZDES010000009.1, forward strand.
GTCATAAGCCAGCCAATACCTATTTTTACCAGCATTCTGAGACTAACGGTCTGGATGTCGCCGACCAGACCCACGCCCACCACAGCACCGACAATGGCTTGAGAGGATGAGACCGGCACACCAATCTGGGTGAAGATGTGAAGGGTCAGGGCCTCGGCAAGCACTGTTACCAGTGCGGAGAAGGGATCGAGAGGAGCGATCCCCTTTCCAATAGTCATCATGACCTTCCTTCCGTATGTGAAAACGCCGCTGACGATACTGAGCCCTCCAATAAAGGCAGCCGTCTGTGCAGGCAACATGCCCGAACCCACGTAAACGCCGGTTACATTCGCCACATTATTGGAGCCCAGGGAGTATGCCCCATAGCATCCTACCACAAGGATTCCGGCTGAGTACAAAAGATTCCGGTGAGTCAAATCCGTAACGGTCTTGTCTATGACGAGTCCGAGGATTCGGTGCAGGAGATACCCCAGGATGAGGCCACTTACAGGGGTGAATACCCAGCATGAGACTATTTTGAAGAGACTGGAGAAATCCGCTGAACCTGAGAGAATTCCTGCCCCGATAATTGCCCCGATAATTGCGTGTGAGGTTGAGGCGGGTATACCGAGGAAGGTGAGGATTGTCATTGTAATGGCGGCCGCCATAGTGCAACAAAATGCATCTATTGGCAGTATGTGAGAAAGCCCGCTAATGGTCTTTATGCACTTGGGCCCCTCGACGACAGCGCCTATCAGTACAAAGGCCGAAGTAAGTACTATGGCTGTCCTATATTTGACCGCTCCAGTCGCTACCCCTGTTCCGAAGATGTTGGCGCAGTCATTTGCTCCAAGACTCCAGCCCAAGAAGACACCGCTAAGAACCTTCCACATATCTAATCCAGAAGTCTAGCCCCCTTTGGCATGGATCGTCTATTTCATGCTGACATTTATGATCTGAAGGTAGTCGCTGGCATCTTCGATATTGTCGCTGATGGATGTCAAACCGGCAACAAAATCAGCCAATAATTGTCCTTCCCAAAAACTGCTTACAGGGATTTCGCGAAAATCCCTGATTAGTCCCAGTTTTATGTCGTCTACCTTCTTCTCGTAGATCCTGATCGCAAGGGTCTTTTCTCTCAGGTCCTCTCCCTTTAGCATCGCCTCGAAGGTCAGGGATAGCATGTCACAGATTCGGGCATTAAGAAATGCGACCCTTACACATTCCCCTTCAACAATCTCCGGCAATTTCATATCGAGGTAATGTAAGGCCGTGTCCTTCAGCATATCGAATACGCTGTCCACGCTTTCTACAAACCTGCAAAGGTCGGGTCGGATATAAGGAAGAAAGGCCCCTTCGTATACGTTCGAGATAATCTCTCGCCTGATTGAATCTCCTTCACGCTCCAGATCACTGACCGTGCGCATGAGGTTCCGGTCCCGCGTCTCAATGGCGCTCTTGAAGGATTCGCATGCCCTGCAGAGGAGCCCTATGTGACTCCTCATATTCTCTATGACCTCTTGTTCCTTCTTCCCCTGGGATAATAGTTTCTTAAGAAACATAATCTCCTCTCGCCCTCATAATCAGCGCCGCAGACATGAAATCCAGTAAGGCGACAACACCTATGACCTTATCGCCTTCCTTGACAAAAACCCTGGCAATATTGGACCGCTCCATTAGGGCCGCAGCCTCATTTAGGCTCGTGTCTTTCTCAATGCACACCAGTGGCTTTGAGGCAATCTCCGAGACCCTGACACCTTTTGGATCTTTCCCTTTGGCCAGGACCTTGAAAACGATATCTCTCGCCGTGATAACACCGTAGCTTGGATCCTTTTTAGAGTATTTCACCACCAATGAACGGATCCTCCTGTCTACCATCTTTTCCAGGGCATCATATACGGACCCGGCTGCATCCACAAATTCGATTTTTGTAGTCATGAAATCGTATATTTTCATCCTAACACCTCCTGCTGCAAAATGACTTTCAATGGCATTTAAGAAAAAGTTTTTGGCTAATCATAGGACTATTACGTTAAAGAGAGTCGAGGGGAACGAATAATGGCTAAAGGCACAAGGCTTAAGGCTTAAGGCCAAAGACCAACGGATCAAGGTCTTTCCTTTTGCCTTACGCCTCATGCCTTATGCCCTATCGCTACCACTGATTCTCTGAGAATCTTCCACTTTTCGGACAGCAATTCCAATATCTTTTTCTTGAAGTCTATAGGTAGTTTCAAGCCCGTTTTGAAAAGAGCCAAAGTGATTCCCATAGGAAATATGCAAACAAAAATGGAGC
>JAZDES010000010.1:0-12427 GCA_043808585.1 Pseudomonadota bacterium
ATGGTTTCACCCTCTTTCCGAGCGTTGGCGAATTTTTGCTCTCCCATGAAAATATCCGTATCCCTGAAAGGGGAAAAATCTATAGTGTTAACGAGGGAAACTATCAGTACTGGGACGAGAAGACCAGGGCCCTGGTGGACTATTTCAAGGCAGTAGACAAAGAGACGGGCAGGCCCTATACCTCCAGATATGTGGGTAGCCTGGTGGCGGATTTCCACCGCAACCTCCTAAAAGGCGGGATTTTTATGTATCCTGCTGACAAGAAGGATCCTAAGAAACCCTCAGGAAAGCTGAGACTGATGGTGGAGGCAAATCCCCTCTCCTTTGTGGCCGCAGAGGCAGGGGGATATGCCAGTGATGGCCACGGCCCTATCCTGGAAATCGATCCGGGTGGTCTGCATCAGAGGTCGCCTCTTTACATTGGAAGCAAAAGGGACGTGGAACTGGCCGAGGCGGTCATCGGCGGGAAGATCAAGCTAAATTAGACCGGTCCCTTTCCTTGATCTCAACATCTCCACGAAGGTCTCGAGACGCAGGGCGGTTCGACCATCCAAAGGCCCGGGCCTGTCTCCCTCCAAGGTAAGGAGGGGGATGGAGAGCACCTCCCTCAGGACCATATCGTAGATCTGCCTATAACAAAAGGTCTGCGTGTAATGGATCATCCCGTCCAGCCCTCGCTCCTTGACGGCCTCTTTGATGTCCCTGAGTCTTGCGTCGATGCGGTATGGATATGTATATTGTAGGTAACGCTCTACCATGTCCACCTGGCTGAAAGGCATGCTGAACTGCCTCTGTACCTCATTGAAGACTACCCTGGCACCCAAGGATTCAATAAACTCGTAGAACTGGGTGAAGATGGGGGGCACCCCCAAGTAGCCGAGGCGGATCTCATCGTTCCGTGGTGCCCTGTCCTGGACCTTGGCAAGAAATTCGTCCAGATCTCTCTCGAAAAGATCGGGGTCACCATTGAAATCGGAACTACTCACCAGAAACTGATGATTTTCAAACCCTGTGACCACATTTCTGTCATAGGTCAAACGGTCCAATCTCTTCAGCTTGACCCTGATGCTCTCCAGTCGCTGCCTCACAACCTCTATCCGGGGCCAAGTGGTAGTAAGCTCCTTCCTCAGAGATTCCATCTGGGCCTCAAGGATCGCTCTGCTGCGGTCCAGCGGATATTCAAAAGGGATTACCCGTACCCCCTTTCGCTCCAGCAGTTCCCCCAGGGCAATGGTGTTACTGCAGTCGCCGCCTGTCACGGCGATGACCTCGGCAATGCCATGGTTGATTACCGTGCTGTAGATCCCCTTGATCCAGGCGCATATGTTATGTGAAAAACCTGCTGCCTCTGCCTGGGCCACAAGCCTGCCTGGGTTTTCGGAGGTAATAAAGAGATTGTTCAGGTCTACCGGCCTTTGGCCAGCAGCCATGATGATCTCCACTGGGACTGTTGCCGTGATCCCGATCAAAATCCTTTCGCCTCCACAGAGTGAAACATGACCTCGGGGAGTTCCAAACAGGTCAACCTGTTGCCGTAAACAGCGCCTGTATCCAGGCCCAACTTATTTTCCGTAATAAGGGGTCTCTTGAAAGGGGTGTGACCGAAGATCACCTTTTTTCCGAAATCATAGTCTGAGTAGATAAAGGGCTCCCGGATCCATACCATGTCTTCAAGGGCCTGCTCCGCGAGATCTATCCCGGGCCGAAACCCCGCGTGGACCACATAGTAGTCCTTTAAGTCAATATATGTCTCGAGTGAATGATAGAACGACATATGGTCTGGCGGAACCAGGAATTCCTCTCCAGGGGGCCTGGCCTCCAGGTAACTCCTTAGGGTGGTATAGCCGGCGTTTGCCATATAGAGATCGCGATTCCTCCCTTCCAGATAGTCAAGGAGCATGAGTTCATGGTTCCCCATGATAAACCGTACATTGGGAGAGGAGTTTTTTAGCGCCACCAGATAGTCCACTACACCTTTGGAGTCTCTCCCCCTGTCGATATAATCACCCAGAAAGATAAGCTGGTCCCTCTCTGGCTCCCATGGGACCTTGTCCATCAGCCTTTCAAGGGTCCCCAGGCAACCGTGTATGTCTCCCACGATAAATACTCGCTGGTCTCCCATCAGAATTGGAAAATCAGGCGGGGGCGCTCTCTAGAATCGAGCCTGACCAGGCCGGCCGCCCTCGCCGAATTTACTGCATCCTTATACTCCTGCCCTCTCAGCCGCCGGTTGATGAATTTATCCTGATCTGCTGCCCCACAAGGCCTGTATTGATCCATCACATTGACATAGGTATTTGGAGATATCTCTTTCGAAAGGAATTCCATAATCTTTTCGGTTCGGGCAACATTATTGGGCATAACCAGGTGCCTTACGATCAATCCCCGGAGGGCAATACCCCGATCATCCAATACCAGATCGCCGACCTGCCGGTGCATCTCTTTGATCGCCGCCTTTGCCACTTCCTCGTAGTCCGGGGCACTGCAATACCGTTCCGCCCATTCACCACCCCAAAACTTGAAGTCCGGCATATAGATATCAAAGATCCCGTCTAATAGCTCCAAGGTCTCCTTCCGGTCATATCCGCCGGAATTATAAACGAGCGGCACCCTCAGCCCTTTGTGAATGGCCAAAATAAGGGCTTCGATAATCTGAGGGACGACGTGGGTCGGGGTGACGAAATTGATATTGTGGCAACCTCTTTCGGCCAGATGGACGATCATGGTTGCCACCTGTTCGGGCTCCACCTCCACCCCCTCGGCCAGGTGGCTTATCTCGTAGTTTTGGCAAAAGCTGCAAAGCAGGTTGCATGAAGTCATAAAGATGGTCCCTGAGCCGTATCTGCCAACAAGAGGCCCTTCTTCTCCAAAGTGGGCGTTATAGCTGGAGACCTTGGCCATTCTTCCTGTGCCGCAAAAACCGATTTCCCCCCCAAGGCGGTTCGAGCCGCATTCACGGGGGCAGAGGGTGCAGGCTTCCAACAGACTTAAAGCCTTTTCAAGACGATTTTGTAGCTCATCCTCACTGTAGAGCCTTAGATAGGAAGGTTCCATGATGATGTCATATCCCCTGAAATAGCATCCCCCTGACAGGCCTATGGTCCACCAGGGGGATGACTTAATCTTCCTAAATTTCAGTTTAGGGATTTTGGTCTCAAGCCCTTAGTCCCTCGACTGACCGAAGATCCTCAGGAGCATAAGAAAAAGGTTGATGAAATCAAGATAAAGGGACAGGGCCCCAAGAATTGCTCCCTTCCTGACCACCCCGGCGTCAAGTCCTGCCGGTTGAGTGAGGGCCATGTTCTTTAGCCTTTGGGTATCGTATGCGGTCAGGCCTACGAAGATTATGACGCCAATGTAACTGATAATTACGCTCATGCCGCTGCTGCGGATAAACATATTTACAAGTGAGGCGATGATAATCCCGATTAGACCCATCATCAGGAATCCACGCCATGAGGTCAAGTCCTTCTTGGTAGTCCACCCATAGATGCTGCAGCCCACAAATGTACCAGCACAGATAAAAAAGGTGCTTGCAATGGATGTGCTGGTATATGCCAGGAATATGAAAGATAGGGTAACGCCATTCAATGCAGAATAGATCACAAATAGAGAGGTTGCTGTACCCGCGCTCATCCGGTTTACCATACCGCTGATGGAAAAGACCAGGCCCAGTTCCGCAAGAATCAGTATGAAAAACAACATGGGGTTGCCGAATATGAGCCTTGTCATGGAGGGGCTCTGCGATACATAAAAGGCCACAAAACCGGTCAGTGCCAGGGCAAAGGCCATCCAGTTATAGACGCTTCTCACGAATTCATTGACAAGGACCTCTGCCCTTGGTCTTGCTATGGTATTCTGCGCCATATTCTTACCTCCTGAAACTTACTTTTCGGAAATAACCTTGCTTATCAGGTTTTTGATTCACCTAATTATAAGAACTTCAGAAAAAAGTTCAAGTAAAATGACCGCCCCTCACTGCCCTGGGGAATAATGGGCCTCAAGGTGCCTGATCCTCTCGATGATTGGAGGGTGAGAGTAGTTGAACCATACATAAAGCGGATGAGGCAGGAGATTTGAGAGGTTTTCCTTTGCCATCTTTTTGAATGCCCTTATGATAGGTTCCGAAGACTTGAGCAGGCGCACGCAATAGAGATCCGCCTCCCTTTCAAATCTCCTTGAAATGCTCATGCCCACGGGGCTCAAGAAAAAACCTGCAGGCTGCCACAGGACTCCCACAAGGAAAATTCCCGCATACAAAGGCATATTGGAAAACCCGAAACTCTGGTACATGGCCTCCCAGGTGATCATCTTGGAGGCCAGGTAGAAGAGCAAAAAGGTGGCCATTGCAGTTATCACCAACTCTTTCTTTATATGATTTTTCTTGAAGTGCCCGATTTCGTGCGCCAGAACAGCGACAATCTCCTCCGGGTCGTGGGATTTAATCAGGGAATCATACAGGACTATCCTCTTTGCCTTTCCTAATCCTGAGAAATATGCATTGGTGTGCCTGCTCCTCCGGGTAGCATCCATCTGATAGATCCCCTTGATGCTCAACCCTTCCCTCTCTGCCACTTCCCTTATCCTGCGAGTCAGATCGGGGTCTTCAAGCGGAGTAAATTTGTTGAAGAGGGGGGCAATAACCGTAGGATAGAGGACCGTCATGAGTAGCTGAAAACCGAGGAATATTGCCCAAGCCCATACCCACCACATATCGCCGGCATACTTTACCATGACGAGTAAGGACGAGAGTAGTATGCCACCGAGAATGGCGGTAAGCAGAGTTCCCTTTATCAGGTCTGATACCCAGATCTTGAGGGTCTTGGTGTTAAACCCATATCTCTCTTCCAGTACAAAACTGTGATAATAGCCAAAAGGCAGCCCCACCACAGCCGATAGAAAAACAGGCAAAGAAAAGAATATCAGCCCTGCCACGACAAAATTCAAATGGAATAGAGACTTTGCAAGCCAGGGCAGGATACCCGAAAGGATAATAAACAGGAAAAGTATATCGCTTGCAATCGTTTGAACCAGGGAGAAGTTGGTGTTATCAAAGGTGTACTGGTTGATTTTCTTCAGTTCTTCTTCATCTACCGTCCCCTTGAAGGCCTCGGGGACCTTGCCCCCGGACCTTTTGACGTAATTGGCATTGATTTTCTCTATGAGGAGATCCCCGGCCGAACTGGCCAGATAGAAGGAAAGATAAACGATCAAGAGTGAATTCAATGAAATCATTCAGATGTCTTCGGCAAAGCTTTAATTCAAGAAACCTGCGCCACAGGTTGGGGCTTTCCCTTCTTACGCCATTTTCTTCTTCACGGCCTCCATAGCGCCTCGGAGGGATTCCAGGCAGGATAAGGTATTCTTTCTTTCAGCATCATCCATTTGCAACAGAATCGCTCGGTGGATATCTCTTTGAAACATCGCTACCTGTACGGATATCTTCCTGCCTTCGGGGGACGGGCTTATCAGCCTTATGCGGGCATCCCTTGGATCATCGATTTGATAAATCAGTCCCTTACTCATGAGGCCTTGTATCAGCTTTGTAACCCTGCTCTTTGCCACATCCAGTTTCTGGGCGATCCCCTTGACTGTCAAATACCGCTCTCCCTTAAAAAGCATCAGGCACTTTAACTCTGCATAGGGTAGACCGAATTTCTTTGACTCGTCTAGCCTTCGATCATCGCAGCATTCAAGCATCTCGAGGATGAGCCCTTGGAGCCGAATGGTCTGATATTCTAACAGTTCTTCATTAATTTCTCGGGGCGTTTCATTCATAGTATGAACTAAATAAAGTACTATTCTGGCATTGTCAAGGCGCAAGACAAAAACATATTCATTTGGTAAGCATAATCAATTGAATTTAAAACGAAAAAATAGAGGATAGATTTGGCTGAAAAAAATGCCTGCAGGAGGGGGCCCTGTTCTCATTGACACACAAGGCCCAGTTCCCTACACTTGTGCCACAGGAAAGTTCTCATCAAATCGACTCAAGCAACCCAATTGGTAAAGCGCCGAACCCTGAACCCCTGGCCCAGACCGATGATCGGAACTATGGTCGAAAAGCGCAGTCTAAGCCTACGTAAGGATATACCCGGAATTCTCCAACGAGTCGCACCAGGGCGGGCTTTAAACCCGTCAACGGTTACGTTAATTGGTCTCTGAAGGTTTCGTAAAAAGTCCCGGAAGCCGTCACCCCCGCCAAGGCGGGGGTCCAGAAGTATCTGATTCTACTGGATTCCCGCCTTCGCGGGAATGACAGAAAAAGACGTTTTTTGACTTTTTACGAGAGTATCATCTCTGATTTTTTTGGATAGGAGGAAGCATTGATGGCCCAAAGACCTACCTATAGAGAGCTGGAGCAAAGGGTGAGGAAATTGGAGGAAGAGGCCCTCAAGGAGCGCGAGGCCAAATATAGAGAACTTATCGAAAATGCTGCAATGGGCATTTACAAGGTATCCCAAGAAGGGAAATTCATCATGGTCAATCAAAAGATGGCGACCATCCTTGGCTACCGTTCTCCAGAAGAGTTTTTGGCTACTGTGGATAACGTTTCCGAGATATACGTTCGCCCCCCGAAGAGAGGGCCCGGATCCTCCAGGAGTTTGGCCTTAAGGGATTTATTGAAGGAAAAATGCTTGAGCTCAAGAGAAAAGACGGTAAGGGCATTTGGGTTAGAATAAATACGCGAGTAACCACGAACCAGGAGGGGGTGATTTTTTACGAAGGAATAATGGAAGACGTATCCGCCGCTAAACGTATGGAGCAGGAACTGCGAGAAAGTGAAGGGAGATATAGGGCGCTATTCGAGCGGTCAATGGATGGTGTTTACATCCATGATTTTTAAGGAAATTTTATAGATGCAAATCCTGCTGCAATGAAACTGTTTGGATATGCGAAAAAAGAAGTCGGTTCCCTCAATTTCGCATCGTTATTGACAGAGGACCAAATTCCCACATTACTGCTAGCCCTTGAGGAGCTAAAAAAGGAAGGTTATCAGAGGGGTGTAACTGAGTACAGGCTAAAGGACAAAGAAGGTAAGGAGGTATACGTTGAGACCAGAGGGTCAGTGATTTACCGTGAGGGAAGGCCTTATGCCATCCAGGGCATTGCGAGGGATATCACCTTGCGCAAGCACGTGGAACGGGAACTGAAAAAGGCCCATGATGAACTCGAGAGAAGGGTTAAAAAACGAACTGCAGACCTTGTGAAATCAAATAATCAATTAAGCCTGGAAATAGCAGAACGACTTAAAGTGGAGGCTACCTTTCGGGAAAGCGAAGAGCTTTTTCGCCATGCCTTTGAAAACGCCTATACCGGGGTATGCATAATCGGTACGAACAGGCGTTATTTGAAAGTCAACAATCGTCTATGTGAAATACTGGGTTACAGTAAAGAAGAACTGGAAAGTATGACAGTAGACGATTTTGTATATCCCGAAGATATGCGTACTGGCCCTGGATTTATAGAGCGTAGCATAGCCGGTGAGGCTGAAGAAACTACAATTCAAAGGCGCTATATCCATAAACAGGGACACATGGTCTGGATGCAGATATTTTGCAGGGTTATTCGAAACGCAGAAGGAGATGCCCTGTATTTTATATCCCACGTACAGGACATTACCCAACAGAAGCTCGCAGAGAAGGCCTTGCAGGAAAGTAAGGATAAGTTCTCCAAGCTCTTTCAGGCAAGTCCTGTCTATACCGTCGTCACAACCATTGAAGATGGACGCTTTCTCGATGTCAATGATGCCTTCATGAAAGTTACTGGCTATGAACCAGAGGAGGTAATAGGACGTACCACGACCGAGGTGGACCTGTGGGCAAACCCTGAAGAAAGGATCAAGTTTGTTAAGCTTGGAAAAGAAAAAGGCAGGTTTCGAGATCAGGAGGTGATCTTTTTGAAGAAGAATGGGGAGCCCCTGATCATGTTGTGGTCGGCGGAAACGATCAATATCGATGGGATACCTTGCTTCATTAGCGCCCTGGCCGATATTACCGAACTCAAGAAGGCCAAAGAGGCACTTCAGGAGTCCCATGACGAGCTTGAAATTCGGGTGAAGGAACGCACTGGCGAATTGGCAGAAGCCGTTAAGCAACTTGAGCTGGAGGTAGCCGAGTGAAAGAAGGCCGAGGCAGAGATCAATGCCTCCCTCAGAGAAAAGGTGGTGCTTCTGAGGGAGATCCATCATCGGGTCAGAAATAATCTCCAGGTGATTTCCAGCCTGCTTGAGTTGGCCAGGATGCGGACATCCAGTGAAGAGGCAAACAATCTGCTAATGGACTCCCACGCGAGAATCCACAGCATGGCTTTGATCCATTCACAGCTATATGAAAACGACCGGTTTCATGAAATACAGATGAGAAGGCACGTCAGACAATTAATCGCTAACTTATCCAGGCTTTATGGCAACGACAAGTATATTGCCACTGATATCACCGGAGCCCAAATTCAGCTCTCCCTGACCCAGGCCGTCCCATGCGCCCTCGTGCTCAATGAGTTGATATCCAATGTCTATAAACATGCCTATAAAGAGGGTGAAAAGGGGACGCTTGAAGTCCACATGGAACAGTCCGCTAACGGAAAGATCTGTATAAGAGTGAAGGATCATGGCATAGGTATTCCTGAGGAAATAGACATTGACCAAACACAATCCCTTGGATTAAAACTGACCAGAAACCTGGTCATACATCAACTTAAGGGGCAAATGCAGGTTAACCGAAACAATGGGACAGAAGTGGTAGTGGAGTTCCGGCCCCTAAAGGAAAAAGTGTAGCATTCCATGAACACCCTAGACGCTGATCGCGACCCATTGCCACCTAACCCCCTCGTTATGGTCTGTGAGACGTCCACAGGTTCAGAGTTCACCGCTCAGGGTTAGCAGTGGCCGATCGTCTGCTGACACGGCCAGGCACCAGCCGGACCTTTCGTGGGGCGGCCAACCAGATGGCAGCACATCCCGCTCCGTAGAGTACCGTGGCGACAATGAATGCGATCCTATAGCTGTTTGTCAGTTCAAAGATCCAACCGCCCAGCCAAGGCCCTATCGCCCCTCCAACGGAAAAGCTGAACCACACAAAACCAATGATGGCCCCAATCTTCGGCCCCTGAAAGATATCAGTTGTCGAGGCCGCTATGGTAGGGCTCGTCATACCGATGCCAAAACCAACGGCCGAGGCATAATAGTAAAGCATCCAAGGCCTCGTAGTGTCTTGGATAAACATAAGCACCAAGATGCCCGATATGCCGATGATGGTCCCAATAGTCAGGGTGGACTCGCGTCCAATTCGATCAGAAAGAAGTGCTACCAGGGAGCCTAATCCAAAAAAGGCGCCGAAAAGCGAGAGGACCGAGGCAGCGTAGGTCCCTGAATAACCTATGTCCATCGCAAAGGCGATATGATGGGTCACCAGGATGTGTTGTGTGATCCCCCACAAACAGAACGTTGAGAGGCATAGCATCCAGAATCGCCTGGTCTTGACGGCCTTTGATAACGTCCAATCCACGGCCGTCCAGGCCGGGTCTATGACCAATGATGTCGCTGTCTTTCTGCCTGAAGAGACCTCCTCTTCGCCTTTCATCCCGTCGACAAAGAGACCTTTGTCCCGCGGGTGGTAGCGGACTACAAGGATGATAAGAGGTAGCATACAACCGGAGACGACGATTGCCTCAATCAGGAAGGTGCTACGCCAGTTTACTGTATTTATCAGGAAGGCTATGCCTGGATAGCAGGCAAAGGAGCCTCCCACACCAAAGAAAAGGATTGAAAAGGCAAGGCCTCGCTTCCTCTCAAACCAGTTCCTCAACACGGCCGTGAAAGGCACCGCACCCATGAAAGAAAGCCCTGCGCCGGTCAGCACCCCGAAACTCAAATAGAAATGCCAGGGCACCTTACCTAATCCTGAGAGCGCCAATCCCACGCTTATCAATATAGTTCCAAAGGCCATGGTCTTGCGCGGACCTATCCGATCAACTAATCCGCCAACCACTGGGGCGACAATACCGTAAACCAGGAGGTGAATGGATAAAATGGCGGCTGTCAGGTCCCTTGGCCACTGGAACTCGGTAAGCAGGTATGGAAAGACGACAGAAAAGGAATATCGGGCTCCATAGCCAAGGGCATAGGAAACTATGCCCGTACCCACTATAATCCACCCGTAAAAAATGACCCGGTGCTTGTGCATCTAAGGATCAAATCTCCTCTTGAAGGTCAGATCAATCGAACGTGATCTCTGAAAGGTTGCAGAATATAACATTGTAGCCCCGGCCTTTCAACCATAGGATATTCTGCCTCTCTTCCGCGACCTCTTGCCCTGTCTTTTGTGTTGCCACTGGCAGGTATTTGTCCTATAGTCTCTTCTGTTAAAAGGTACCCAGGCCGACCCAGTTGATTTTCGTTAAGAGAGACGGGGGGTAATGATTATGAATCGTGATGTAGACCAGCTTGTCGGCATATGTGGGCTCTATTGCGGGACATGCCCCAACTATCTGGCCTGTCGGATAAATGATTCTGGGCAACTGAAAAGAATCTCTCAAGAGACCGGCCTTCCAGTTGAAAAAATTCGCTGCGACGGTTGTCTCTCCGGTAACGTTTTCTCCCCCTGTGTGGAGTGCAAGCACGGTTTTCGGAAGTGCGCCACAGAAAAGGGGGTGAGGTGGTGTTTTCAGTGCAATGACTTTCCCTGCAGCCGGCTTAGAGATTTCAGAGACGTCCACATCGTTAACGGTATCTCCCATCATGCCCGTGTGATCGAGGACCTTGAGTACATGAAAAAACACGGGATCGAGCAATGGGTGGAGGAACAGGAAAAGGCCGGCCGTTGCCCCGGTTGTGGGAAAAGGCTTTACTGGTTTGCCCGCCAATGCCCTGACTGCAAAACGAGAACTCAGTGAAGGCCACCCCCAAAGACCTCCATTTCTACCCTCCTAGGCCATAGGATAACGACATATGAGGCCCCTATTTCTTGTTCACTCACAAGGGCAAATCGCTTATACTGTATCTTCTCAATAAATAGGGGTAAATGTTTTGCTATAGCCGGTTTTTGCGAGGTCATTATCACAAATTATTAAGCCATTACATCTCCTTGAGCTTGACCACTTAGGAGGGCTCCTGATGGATAATAAATACTATGTGCAATTGGAAGACCGTTACGGTGCACACAACTATAAACCACTCGACGTTGTCCTGGATCGCGGCCAGGGGATCTGGGTCTGGGATGTGGAAGGCAATAAGTACATGGATTGTCTCTCCGCCTATTCCGCAGTCAACCAGGGTCACTGTCACCCGAAGATCTTGCATGCGATGATTGAACAAGCAAATAGACTGACCATAACCTCCCGCGCCTTTCGCAACGACCAGCTTGGACCTCTTTACAGGGAACTCTGTGAATTGACCAACTCCCACAAGGTCCTTCCCATGAACAGCGGGGCCGAGGCCGTAGAGACGGTCGTAAAGGCGGTGAGGAAATGGGGATATAAGGAGAAGGGTGTGGAACCGGATAAGGCGGAAGTGATTGTGTGCGAAAATAACTTTCACGGTAGGACCATCACCATTGTGGGCTTCAGCACGGAACAGCAGTACCGGCAGGGGTTTGGTCCGTTCACACCCGGATTCAAGATCATTCCCTTTGGGGATTCAAAGGCCCTGCAAGAGGCCATCACCCCCAACACGGTAGCCTTCATGGTGGAACCGATCCAGGGGGAGGCGGGCGTCATCGTGCCCCCGGAAGGGTACCTCAGGGAGACGAAAGCCATCTGTGAGAAGAATCATGTTATGTTGATCCTTGACGAGATCCAGACGGGACTCGGCAGAACCGGCAGACTCCTGGCAGAGGAACACGACGGTGTCGAGTCTGATGTGACACTCATTGGAAAGGCCCTTTCGGGCGGGTTTTACCCTGTGTCGGCCGTTCTCTCCAATAGCGAGGTCCTGGGTGTCTTCATGCCGGGCGACCACGGGAGCACATTTGGCGGCAACCCGCTCGCCTGCGCTGTTGCAAGGGCTGCCCTGAAGGTCATTGTTGAAGAAGGGATGATAGAGAACTCGGCGGAAATGGGCATGTACTTTCTTTCAAGACTCCAGGATATCAAAAGCCCTCATATCAAGGAAGTCCGGGGGAAAGGGCTCATGATCGGCGTAGAGCTTGTTAAAGAGGCCGGAGGAGCCCGTCGCTTCTGTGAACAACTGATGAAAAACGGACTGCTTTGCAAGGAAACCCATGAGAATGTCATTCGTCTCACCCCGCCTCTCGTGATCAAGAAAGATGAAATCGATTGGGCCTTGGAAAGGATTGAGTCTGTCCTGACAAGTTGTGATCATTAAGTAAGGGCTACAGTCCCTTATTCCCCGAGTCACCCCCAGCGGATGAGGAGGAAACATCATGTTCGAAAAAGGGAAGGTGATTGTTGAGAAGGTAATCATCATGGG
>JAZDES010000011.1:0-28318 GCA_043808585.1 Pseudomonadota bacterium
CGTACCTTGGGATTAACTCTCATCCTTTTGAAATTGATTTCCAAACCGCAGCTCGGCGGGCATAACTTGGGAAAATATTGGTGCAACTGGGCCACCCGCCCGCCCAAATAGTGGTTTTTTTCTAATAGCACTACATCATAGCCCGCCTCGGCTGCTTCAAGCGCGGCCGTGATTCCGCTAATCCCCCCGCCAACCACTAATATAGTCTGGTTTGTCGTTTCTGACATCGTCTCCTCCGGCTTTTTAGTCTTCTGGAAGGCCACTGCGTTTGGAACATCCTATTAATACAAAAAGCGTATCTCGTCAACACACATTTTCGGACGCCGTTCATGGGTATCGCGAAAATGCACCTTGCCCAAATACGCTCTGGGATTATCCATTGCTTGATCAGGATTCAAAAGAATGAAATGCTCCAGACATCTCTCGAATGGATGCCTGGAGCAAATTCAGTCAGGGTTGGCGGTTATACACCCGGCATGGTCCAGATGTCTTTCTTGAAGAGGTCCCATTCCCCAGTGGCGGGATCCCATTTACAGTTGACGAAGCAGAGCCAGTTTTCATCATCCATTTTGGGTGTATCTGCCCTGAAGTAATAACCGGGCCATCTGGTCTCTTCGCGGAAGAGAATGGTCCGGATATGGGCCTCGCCCTGCCACATCCTCTGGATGTTCTCCCAGCATCTTTCCAGAGAATAGATATCCTCAGCACCTAACTTCTCTGAGTCTTCCTTCAGGTATACGAACAGCTCCATGGCCCTGTCGAGGAGCGACTTGCTGGTCTTGAAGGCCGCGGTCACACCACCTGCATACTCGTCCATGATCTTCTGGAGACGATCCATAAACTGGCGCCACAGCAGATAGTTGGGGTTTATTTCAGGCGCGGTGGTTAGGTT
This sequence comes from Pseudomonadota bacterium, assembly GCA_043808585.1. Lineage (GTDB taxonomy): Bacteria > Desulfobacterota > DSM-4660 > Desulfatiglandales > Desulfatiglandaceae > CAYVMN01. The sequence continues at coordinate 893 of JAZDES010000011.1, forward strand.
GCAGAATTCCTTGTAACGATCCAGGGGAGCCAGGATCTTGGCCTTCATCTCTTCGACCTTGGCGGCGTCCACGCTGGGCGTTGCACCCTTTTCCACGATGTACTTGATGGCCGACTTACCCACGATCCGACCTTCTGCATGAGAACCTGAGGAGAACTTATGGCTGGATGCGCCAGAGGCATCACCGGCCGCAAAGAGGGCGTCAACCGTTGTCATATTAGTATAGCCCCACTTGTAGGGGGTATCCAGGTCTTCGGGACCGCTCACCCAGGCACCCGATGCGCCGGAGTGCGAACCGATAAAATATGGCTCGCATGCAGCAATCTCAGAGTGTCTCTCTTCGGGTTTGACATTCAAGGCCGCCCAGAGATGAGCCTGGGAAATGGTCATATCCAGGAAGTCCTCCCACGCCTCAGACTCAACTTCCTTCATCTTTTTCTTAAAGGCCTTGGGGTCATCCTTGTACTCTTCGACAATCTTTTGAATAGCCTCGTCAGTCTCCATGTAGAGCGGCCCAAGACCGGCATCCACATCCAGCATTCCTAAATAGTTTCTCAGATTTGCCGGAATCGGTTTGCCTAATCCGTAAGGGGCCCAATTGTTAAGTTCATCCTTCCTTACGGCCATGTATTCACCGCCTTCGGCGCTCACCGCCCTGGATTTGAAGAGCAGGAACCATGCACCCACCGGACCGTAGGCATCCTTAAATCGGATCGGGATGAACCGGACTTCCTGACAGGTCATCTCAGCGCCGGCCTTGATGGTGAAATAGGCGCTGGAGCCGGTATTGAATGGAGGATACCAGGAACGTCCAAAACCCTCACCCACAGACCTGGGGCGGAACACGTGAACCGCACCGCCCATGGTGGCGACGGTGGCCTTGGCCTTGAATACATAGAACTTTTCTTCACGGGTGCTAAAGCCCACTGCGCCCACACACTTGTTGCCATCCAGCAGCGGCTCCACGATGAAAACCCTCTCAAAGATCTCACCGCCGGCATCAGCGATGGCGTTCTTGGCTGCCTCGGCGATGATAATCTTGTAAGACTCACCGTTGATCATGAGCTGCCAGCGACCCTCATGCACATACTTGCCCTCTTCGTCCGTCCAGATCTTGAGACCCCATTTCTCAAAGAGGTGCACTGTGGAGTCCACGTGACGGGCAATGTTATACACCAGGTCCTCCCTGGATACGCCCATAAGGTCTTGGCGAACATAACGGACATAATCCTCGCAGGTGTTTTCACCGTCCCTGACACCGACATACTGGTTGATTGCCGAAAGGCCCATAGCAACGGCACCACTCCTGTCTAGAGCGGCCTTGTCCACCAGGGTCACCTTGAGGCCGTTTTTCTTGGCCCAGTAAGCCGCCTCTGTGGCAACACCACACGCTGAAAATCCCCCACCGAGAATCAGGAGGTCGGTCTTCACTTCTACTGTCTCAAAATTTGCCATATCTATAATACCTCCTCTCTTCTTAAACTGTGGGAACTGCATCAAGCCCCAGGGATTCGGGTTCGGTTGCTAAGGCTTGGCTGTTCAGATCATCGTGAGTTGCATATCCGCCCAATGGATCCGCTGTACCTTCTTCAGTGGTCCTGATGGGGAACTTAAACCGCTTGATACTGCCATCCCGGAACTTGACCGTCCACATGATATCCTCGGAACCACGCAGCGGCACACAACTTGCTCCCAAAGGAATGAAGTCTGCATAACCGCGGACATCCATGGCCTGCTGGGGGCAGATCTTTACACAACACTGGCACTCCCAACACATGGAGGGATCGCGGTTGTATGCCTTCATCTTTTCCATATCCAGCACTATCAGGTCGTTGGGGCAAATGTACATGCAAGCAGTCTTGTCCTGCCCTTTGCAACCATCGCATTTCTCTGTAATTACGAAACTTGGCATTATTACACCTCCTAAATTAACAAGTTAAAGTCTTCATCGGCTTCGGTGGATAAAAAATTGATTTTTTTTGCACCTCCTTTCTCAAAAAAAAGGTTCAACGATCATACACCATGGATTTCAAAAAAAGCCACTTCTCCGAAGAAGTGGCTTTCAAGCTTATTTCTTGGCATCGCCAGTGGCTGCACCATGGAGCTTTATCTCCACCTTCTCCTCAAGCCCCTGGTAATAGGCCTGAAGGATTGCCGCGACCTCAGGACGGGAGAACCTGGGATCCAGTTCTCCACCCTCGGAGAGCGTCTTCCGAACCACAGTACCGGAGAGGAGGACCCTGTCTTCCTTCCCGTGGGGGCATGTCTTCATGGAGGCCATGCCGCCGCACTTGTTGCAATAGAAGGTCCAGTCGATATTCAGGTTCTGGCACTTGAGTCCACCCTCAGGGATCTGGTCAAAGATCTTCTGGGCATCGAAGGGACCGTAATAGTCGCCTACACCTGCATGATCACGCCCGATAATCATGTGGCTGCACCCGTAGTTCTGGCGGAATACTGCATGTAAAAGTGCCTCTCTAGGACCTGCATAACGCATCTCCATCGGGTACCCGCCCTGAACTACCGTCCCTTTCACGAAATAGTTGTCCACCAAGGCCTGAATAGCCTTTACCCTGGTATCGGCTGGAATATCACCTGCCTTCAATTTGCCCACAAGCTGGTGGATATACACGCCGTCCATCACCTCCACGGCGATCTTGGCCAAAAATTCGTGGGACCGGTGCATGGGATTCCTGAGCTGCAGCGCGGCAACACGCTTCCACCCAAGGTCTTCAAAGATCTTCCTGGATTCGGCCGGCCTGTGGTAAAGACCTTCGAAATGCTTCGGGTAATAGCTTTCGCTGATAACCTTCACCGGCCCGGCCAGGTTATATTTGCCCTGGGCCATAACCTTTTCTACTCCCGGGTGTTCAGTATCGGTCGTCGTGAAGATTGCCTTACACTCGTAATCCTTGTCGATGGTGTACTTTTCGGTAACTTTCATGGTGCCGATGGTCGTTCCGGTCTCCTCATCAACCAGGGCCAGTTCATCCCCCTTCTTCACGCCCTCATCATCGGTTGAAAGGGTAATTGGGATTGGCCAAAAGGTACCGTCTTTCATTAGGAAATCGTCGCAGACGCCTTGCCAGTCTGCCTTTGTCATGAAACCTGTAAGGGGCGTAAAGGCCCCTATACCCATCATGATGAGATCAGAGGTCTCCCTGGATGTAATCCTGATCTGCTTTAGGCCTTTGGCCCTCTTCGTCTCCGCCTTCAGTTCCTCCCCCTCCAGCAAAAGCGGCATCAGCCTTTCTTCTTTTCCATGTGGTACAATAAGATCTGACATATGATATCCTCCTTTATTTATTCGAGCTGTTCTCCTATCATTCGGATTAACTGAACCGCGAAATCCCTCCCAGCAAGTCTAAGGGACTGATACCTTGTGCAATTTGTCACAAATGGCACTTATATTCAATTTTAGAAAAGGGTGTCAAGAAAAAACTAACATAAATCTGAAGGATCGCACAAAAAGTTCTTTTCTCTTAACGGACGAGACCAGTGATCATGAAAAGTCAAAGTTTTTGCAACCATTGTGCCAAGGCACTCTCTCGCTTCTGGCCTTCCTACTATATTGGATCTGTCTGGGAAGTCCCTTTTCTGGGCCTGCTTATGGCTCGTAAGAAGGCCTCCGAATTGTCAGATTTTTTTACTAATTGCAAAAAACACTGACATAAAGGCATCCCTAATGGCATCATAGAGGGCGCATTGGCGTTCGGGTGGTGCAAGGGCAGAAATTGATAATATATACATTGACTCTTCAGGCTTATGCGCAATATAAGATCTCGTTGCTATGGAACCTCTAACAGAGGATGGGATAGAAGGGGCGACCCATTGATAGTTGGAGATTTTGAGTGGAACTGATTATTCTAGGTTCTGGCACCGGGATACCGCTGAACTACAGGGCCTCCCCTTCTTTGGCCCTGAGAGTGGGTGCCGAGCTGATCCTCTTTGACATGGGTCCTGGCACGCTTCGTCAACTCGGTAGGGCCGGCTTAAGCCATGAACTGATCAGCCGGATCTTCTTCACCCATTTTCACCCCGATCATACGCTGGATTTGGTCCACTTCCTTTTCGCCACAAGAAATCCCAATATCCTTGGTAGGAGGAGGCCTTTTTCTATTACTGGACCTGTTGGCCTTAGAGAATTCATCCACCACCTGAGAAGGGCTTACCCTGGCTGGATCTCCCTACCTTCGGAGATCATGGAGATACAAGAACTTGATATTAATCAAACGGTTCCAAGGGATTATTCCAACTTAAGGATTCTTGTCCGGCCCACGAAACATACCCCCGAGAGCCTTGCCTACAGAGTTGAAAGCCGCAGAGGGAAAAGCCTGGTCTATTCAGGAGATACCGTCTGCTGCCAGGAAATCGTGGAGCTGGCAACTGGAACGGACCTCTTGATCCTGGAGTCATCCTTCCCTGATGGAGAGGAAGTGGAGGGCCACCTGACTCCTTCTCAGGCCGGGCATCTGGCCAGTATGGCCGGGGTGAATCGGTTGGTCTTGACCCATTTCTACCCTGAGTGCCTCGGAACAGACATTGCCGCCCAATGTCGTAAGACGTACAAAGGGGAACTCATCCTGGCGAGGGACCTGCTGCACATCCGGATATAGACTCTTATTTCCGGGCGCTGGGAATAGGCCCGTGAAAAATGCCTGAGACCAAGATGGAGGGCTTATGCCGAACAAATACAAATCATCTGCAACAACAATCCCCCTTGAGGGGGCCGTTGGAAAGGTCCTGGCCCATGACATAACAGAGATCAGACCTGGTCAGTTCAAGGGGACGGCATTTACCAAAGGCCATATCATCAGAGAAGCAGACCTTCCGCACTTAAGGCGGCTAGGTAAAGAACACATCTTTGTCCTGCACATTGAACCCGGCGAAGTCCACGAGGACGACGCTGCCCTCAGGCTTGGCGAGGCACTGGCCGGCCCTGGAGTAATCTTCGACAGCCGTCCCTCGGAGGGAAAAATCGCCCTGAGGGCTGAACACAGGGGCCTACTGAAGGTCGACATGGAGGCCCTAATAGAGCTAAACCTCATCGACGACATCTGCTGTTCTTCCCGCCACAGCAACACCCTGGTGGAAGAGGGGGAAATTATAGCTGCAACAAGGGCGATCCCCCTGATTATTGATGAAAAACCACTTAAGCACGCCATCCGTATAGCTGAGGCTGAAGGGGGAATCTTTACTGTAAAACTGCTATCACAGCCCCAGACCGGGCTCATTGTCACAGGAAATGAGGTCTACACGGGTCTCATAGACGACAAATTTGCTCCGCTTATCAGAAAAAAACTCCAGTTTTTTGGTTGCAGGCTCAATTGGACCTCATTCATGCCTGATCACAGCCAAAAGATTGCAAACGAAATCAAATTGTTGCATCAAAAGGGGGCAGAACTTATCATGGTGGCAGGGGGGATGAGCGTCGACCCCGATGACATCAGCCGCACGGCCATTTCAGAGGCCGGGGCAAAGGATGTTGTCTACGGAACGCCTGTCTTGCCGGGGGCCATGTTTTTGTATGGACGTCTGGGCGACATACCGATATTGGGTCTGCCGGCCTGCATTCTCTTTTATAAGGCCACAGTACTGGATCTCTTGCTGCCCCGGGTACTGGCAGGGGAGGCTATAACCAGGAGGGATCTAGCGGTTATGGCCCACGGCGGTCTGTGCCTTAACTGTGAGCAGTGTCGTTTCCCTGTATGTCCTTTTGGGAAGTAAAAGAAGTGTAACACTTTAGCGTTTTGAAAGAAAGGCAGGCGACCGCGAGGGTCTTTTTTCCAAAGGACGTAACCAAATTCTACACAGCCTGTGGTACGCCCCCTTACCTTTAAATACAGGTTCTGCCAGGCAGGGGAGAGGGCTCTTCATAGGGACATCCTCTTATGGGGCTGTTCCGTGACGAGTTTAAAGACCTCACTGCCGTTCTTTGAAATGATGCCGTCCTTTACGTCCTTTGGAAAAAAGACCCCCGCGGTCTGTCATGTTACTCCTCAGTGTTTTCAAAGCGCTAAAGTGTTACAAAGAAGTGAGCATTAAGAGGTCCTATCGATGATGCACCGGTTGAGTTCCAGGAGGTCTCTCTTGGGGGCTGAATCTGGAAATAGGTCCAGGGATAGGGCTGCCTTTTCCGCATAAGACTTCGCCTTATGTCTTATGTGTTCAACGGCACCATTCTTGTTCACCAGGGTTATCAGTTCCTTATAATCCTTTTCTCCAGCATTACCATTCTTGAACAGGGTCTCCAACCTCTTCCTCTCTGATCTCTGGAGTCGTGCCAGAGTATGAATCAACGGCAAGGTGATCTTGCCCTCTCTCAAATCCTTTCCCACTGGTTTTCCCAACTCCTCCTCTGAAGAAGTGTAGTCCAAGAGGTCATCTGTCAGCTGAAAGGCGATCCCCAGGTTCAGCCCAAATCTGGAGAGTGATTCCACGATTTCCGGTTCCGCCTCGGAAAGGATAGACCCACAGGCGCAGGCTGCAGACATAAAAACAGCTGTCTTGGATCTTATGACCTCCATATACTCATCCAGGGTGGTATCCCATTTATGCGTATAGGTTAACTCCATAATCTGCCCTTCGGTCATCTGTGTGATAGTCTCGGTGACCCTCCTTAGCAGGGTCAGATTATTGGTTCCAAGGGCAATCGAGGAGGATTTCAGATAGAGGAAATCCCCTTCCAGGATAGCGGCATGGTTTCCCCAGAGATGATTTGCTGAGGGTTTCTTCCTCCTGACATCGGCATTGTCCAAGACATCATCGTGGAGAAGTGAGGCGGTATGTATATATTCAAAAATGGTGGAAAGTCGGTAAATCTCCTGTCCCTCATATTCGCAAAGGTGGCAGGAGAGGACGAAAAGCAGTGGCCTTAGCCTCTTGCCGTGCCCCAAAAGGCTATGACTCCCGATATCTTCAATAAGCGACACGCGGGAGCTGAGGCCCTTTTCCAATTCCTCATTGATCCTTTCAAAATGTCGCTTGTTATGTCTCAATATCTGGCTGTATGGATCCATAATATATCTTAAAACCCAGGTGGCCACTTAATTGTGTTAGCCAACGTGCTGGCCTCCAGCAAAAGGAATGCGGAGGCTTGGCCTTGTTGCACCTTAGATAATAATCCAGGTCTTATGATTTTACAACTTTAATTGCCTTATCTCCCCTGTTCAGACAATCTCCCCAATCAGGTCATAAGGATAGGCCTCTGTTATCCGGACCGGCATGATCTCGCCCGCCTTCCCTTCTCCTTTGTTGATCAGTACCTGCGAATCCACATCAGGAGCCATTGTTGCGCTCCTCCCCTTTAGCAAAAGGCCTGTCTCAGGGCTTATCCCCTCAATCAGGACTGGCAAGGTCTCGCCAACCATCCGCAGGTTGATCTTTCTCGAAACCCCTGTCTGGATATTCATGAGTTCATCCAGTCGCCTTTCTGCCTCTGCCCTATCTACTGTGGGCCTGAGTCGGGCCGCAGGTGTCCCTTCCTCCCCACTGAAGATAAACGCCCCCAGGTGGTCGAATTGAGCAAGCCTTACAAAATCACAGAGTTCGTAGAAGATCTTTTCTGTCTCCCCAGGGAAGCCTACCATAAGAGTTGTCCTCAGCCCTGTCCGCCGCCTCCTGGACCTTATCTTATTCAGCAGGTCCCATGTGACCCTCCCCTCCGATTCCCTCCCCATGGCCTTCAGGACCCCCGGGTTTACGTGCTGGAGGGGAATGTCAAGGTAAGGGCAGATGGCCTCCTCTGAATCGATCAATTCCAGCAGTCGATCGGAAATCCTGTGAGGGTGACAGTATAACAAACGAATCCACGTTATCCCCTCTATGGCAACTAATCTCTCCAGCAAATCCTCTAGGCTCTTTTCTCCCTCAAGGTCTTTTCCGTACATGGTAGAGTCTTGAGCCACCAAGTTGAGTTCTTTCACGCCCCCGTCTACCAGCCTTTCTGCCTCAATTATCAGGGAATCCAGGCCCCTACTCCTGAACGGCCCTCTAAGAGAAGGAATGGTACAATAGGTACACCCGTGGGAGCACCCATCGGCTATTCGCAGATAGGCAGTATAAAATGGGGTCGTCTGAATCCTAGGGACAGAATGATCCGCCAAATAGGTAGGTCTGCTCAAGAGAAATGGGATAGACTCGCCGGGGCCTTCATCTTCGATTATATCTGCTATCCGATGGATCTCCCCAGTCCCCAGCCACCCATCCACCTCCGGAATCTCCTTTCTCAGTTTATAGCCGTAGCGTTGCACAAAACAGCCTGTAACCAGGAGCCTTTTCAAACTCCCCTTTCTCTTGAGGTTAGCCACCTCCAGTATGGTATCAATGGCTTCCTCCACGGCACTCTGGATGAAACCACAGGTGTTTACGACAGCTATTCCCGCATCTTCAATCCTGGAGGCCAGCTCAAAACCCCTTGCGTTGAGAAGGCCTAGCATGTGCTCACTGTCGACTAGGTTCTTGGCACATCCAAGACTTATCAAGAATACCCTCTCTCTTGTGCCCACAGATAATCCCAATACTAAATCCTCGTTTTTTCCGCCTCCTTACTTTTTAGAAGGGAGTCTTAGATGAGCACTTCGCAGCCCAGTCTTTTGAAAGAGCATTACCACATCCAGCCTGTTGACAAGATCTGTGAGAATCTCTCCAAGGGCGACATCTGCCTCTTCCCTTCCCACCAGCTCATATCGCTCGGCCTGGCCGTTGATTGCCTGACTGGCCATGAACCCTGCACTCGTCACTAGCTTCGCCTCGTAGCTCATCCTAGCCACCCATTTCTTCCCCTCCCGATCAAGTAAAAACTCCTTTAAAACGATGAATAAGTGCGGCCCTTCACGCGACTCCCCGAGTTGAACTGTCAAGCCAAGGTTCTCCAATTTCCTCTGAAACACCTCTTTCAGCATACTGGGCACATCAAATATCCCGATCTTGAACCCCTTTTCCTTGTAATCGGCCACACTGAGAGAGAAGTTACCTGAAAAGCCCTCTAACTCCTTTTTTGCCCCCTGGCCCAAGACCTCCTCGCCCTTGCGTGCATCCTCGATCTTTAGAATCACCTTATTGCCCTTGAGCTGATCAGATCTGGGTGGGAGCTGGTAATTCACTTTAAGATCTGGGATGGAAGCGCATGATACCAGGAATGTGGAAACTAAAATAACGACCAAACCCCTCGCGAAAACCTTATCTATTTCTCTCATTTGCTTATTCTCCTTTGTTCTAACTGGCTCTGAAATTCTCAATGGCCTCCCGTCACCCGGCTCTCAGTGGGTCAACGGGTCCTCTAAAGTAACCCCCGTCCCTCATTCACAACCCAAAGACCTTAATGCTCAATCCCGATATTGCGATGATCAGCCCTGCCAGTGCGTGGACATACCTTTCCATGAAATCCAGCCTTACACTCATTATACCCAAAGAGGTAACCACCACAACACCCAGCATTGTCAGGACCGTTGTTAAACCAAAGACCGTGGATACCAATACCACATCCGTCCAATTCCCTTGTGCAGCAGGGTACATCAAGATAGGGATTAGCGGTTCACATGGTCCCAGGACAAATATTATAAACAATACCCAGGGGGTATATGACCTCTCATCACCATGCGGGTGGGCATGTTCTCCCAGATGATGGTGCCTGTGTTGATGGTGGTTTGAATCGTGATCATGATCATGGCTATGTTCTGATGCCCTCAACCCCAGGCGCAGCCCCCAGGCCCCATAGGCGATGCCAAAGCCGATCATGAGCCAGGATGCCAGTTCACCCCTTATTGCCTCAATTCCCTCCAATCGGTTGAGTGCAAGACCGAAGGCCACCCCCAAGAACCCCAATAGGACAGAGCTCAGTACGTGCCCAACACCGCATATAAAGGTTACCCAGCCTGTTTTTCCAAGTGACCAGTTCCGGGCCTTTCCTAGTATTATAAAGGGTATATAGTGATCTGGCCCAATTAATGTGTGGATAAAACCAATGCTCAGGGCAGTAATGACCAAGATGTTCATATCCATGAGATTTCCTTGCTATTAACCGCCATGGTGGGGGGCTACAGGTCTCGGTTTCTTTCCCGATAGATTCTTACAGCCAAGGTTGGCTATGGACATTTCCGCCCCACCCGGCTATTCTCTACCTAGAAATCGCCTGTTGAGAGCGGTGAGGACCATATGCTCTTATCAACATTCAATACCAATTCCATCCGCGCCAGACTCCCCATTATTACCAGCTGGCTCGATAAGATCCAGCCGGATGTCTTGTGCCTTCAAGAGACCAAGGTCCAGGACAGAGACTTCCCCGTAAACGAGTTTCAAGATATGGGCTACTATAGCATCTTCTTTGGACAGAAGTCCTACAATGGTGTCGCCATTGTAAGCAAAACCTCTTTTTATGAAACCCGAAGAGGTCTCTACGGCGGGGATTACGAGGAGGCCCGTCTCATCTCTGCCAGGATAGCCACAATACCAGTGATAAATGTGTATGTACCCCAGGGATTTGCCCCGGGGACTGAAAAGTTTGGGTACAAACTTAAATGGCTCGCAGATCTCTTTTCGTTTATCAAAAACGAATATGATCCCGAGATGCCCATCTTGTTAGCCGGAGATCTCAATATTGCGCTTGAACCCATTGACGTATTTGATCCTGATGCTCTCAGGGGAGAAGCGGGGTTTCATCCCGATGAGCAGGCACTGATCCGTAGGCTCCTGGACTGGGGGCTGGTAGACGTCTTCCGAAAACACGAGCCAGGAGGAGGCCACTACACCTTTTGGGATTACAGAATTCCCAGGGCATTCAAACGAAAAATGGGCTGGCGTATCGACTATATCCTAGCAACAGCGCCGTTGGCGGAAAGATCCACTGCCGCATGGATCGACACCGGGCCCAGAGTCCTTGATAGGCCCTCAGATCACACCTTCCTTGTGGCGGAATTCAACCTTGACTCTTAATCCCAATCCTTCCCAACAATCCTGCCTTACCTCATCCCCTTGCCTTTTCTCACTTGTGGCCTTAAGAACGCCACCTATAATGCCAGCTTGACAATGGCCCTCTCGCGGCCTAAGTGGACACATGACGTCCTCGTAAGCCAAGATCTTAGAATTTGTGTCAAGCCTGCCCTGGCGCGACATGCTCTGCGACTGATAAGTTTGTTAGATGCTAAATGCCAAGATCAACCTGTCAAGCACATAAGCCAAGTCTCGGCCAGGGTGTGAGGCGAAACTTCCCTAGAAAGGTTTCAGATGGCATTTGATGGACACATTTCGAAGATTACGCACCGGTTATGCTCTGGCCTCCTTGCCTTGCAGATTTCTCTTCCGTGATAGATGAAAAGATCAGAGAAACGGCGCCACCTCTCCCTTGGGAGGAGCCCCTCCAGATCCTTCTCGATCCGGTCCGGGTCCTGGTTTTCGGTAAGTCCTAATCTCCAGGAAAGCCTCTTTACATGTGTATCTACCACCACTCCGGGTACGTCAAAGGCCGCGCCCAGGACGCAGTTTGCGGTCTTTCTCCCTACGCCCGGCAACTTGAGAAGTTCTTCCATAGTAGATGGGACCTCACCCCCGTACCTATCTATCAACCCCTGGCAGCATCCCTTGATAGACTTTGCCTTGTTTTTGAAAAATCCCGTTGGCCGGATGTCCCCTTCCAGTTCAGAAACCTGGACTCTCAGAAAATCTTCTGGCCCACTATACTTCTTGAAGAGGGTCTGGGTGACCTGATTGACCTGCTTATCCGTACACTGGGCCGAAAGGATCGTCGATATGAGGAGTTGAAAAGGTGTACTGTATTTAAGCGCCGTCTTTTCCTGGGTGTAAAGGGGGTCTAGGGTGTCGAAAATCGCCTGTGCCCTTTTCCCTTTCTTCTTCAAGCCTTCCATGACCGTCCCCAGCTGATCCGATTTCACATCAAAGCAACTGCCTGGCCCACCTAGGGCAATGGCATGACTCTGACCCGCAAGAGGCCCTGATGTGGGTTCCCTTTCTTGTTTAGAAAAGATCCTGGGGTATGAGAGTATAGGAAACAGCCAAAGGGGTGTCAAGCAAACCGCTCTCCAGTCAACAATTCACATCAAGTCGCACCAGGCCGGGTTTTATTTCACTTTAGCCCCCTATGGCCCTAAATCCCCGTTGCTTTCATGCAGCCATTCAAGATAGAATTCCGAAATTAGAGTTGTTGTCTATCGCCTATTCCGGGATCTAAATTGGTAACAACTTGAAATGCCGTATCATTTTGACCCTTTTCTGAACTCTCGTTTATCCAGGGCAATGGGGGTTTCCCTAACCCCCATTGCCCTGGTTTCAGAGCGCTAAATTGTTACGAAATGCCAAGGCATTTGACTCCCGTGTCTTCGCGGGATTATAGCCCATAAAAACCCATATATCAATCGTAGTGACTTACGCTGGTTACGACACAAAGACAGCATTTTTCCGGAATACGGGATCTATGCGACATCGGGGTTGACTCTGCTTCCCTTTGGACTATCATAGAACTTAATGAAACCCTCCCGGCTATCCGGGCTAAATTCGAATATGAACCAGAAAAGGATATCACGCTATCTTTTGGTTTTTGTCCCTCTCTCTGTACTCTTTCTTGGCACACTCTTGCTCCAATCCACAATTGGCAGATCTGAGAGTCAGAGCCAAATCAAACCCAGGGAGCGTATAAAGGCGGCTCCTTCAATGACGGTACGGCGTGAAAATGGAAAGAAGGAGGGGAAAATGGCTGGCGCGGACCAATTGACAGAGGAACAGGGCAAGGTCCTTCTGAAGATTGCTAGGGACACCATCGAGCAGGAACTCTTTGGCTCAAGAGAGGGAAAAGGTCCTGATCTGGATTTGCCCTCCGTGTTTCATGAACGGCGCGGCACCTTTGTGACCCTAACGATTGGAGGGAATTTGAGGGGATGCATAGGGCACATAACCCCTCAAGAATCTTTGATTGAAGGCATAAGGATCAATGCCATAAATGCCGCGTTTAGGGACCCAAGATTCCACCCTCTCACCAAGGAGGAGTGGAACCGGGTCAAGATAGAGATCAGCATTCTGACCGATCCTGAGCCTCTCAATTACTCGGATGCTGAGGACCTCTTGAAGAAACTGAGGCCGGGCATAGATGGTGTTATAATTAAGAAGGATTTCTACCAGTCCACATTTCTTCCGCAGGTATGGGAGCAACTGCCGGACAAAGAGGAATTTCTGGCCCACCTCTGTCTCAAGGCAGGCCTCAAAGGAAATGCTTGGAGAAAAAAGGGTCTCCAAGTCTCTACCTATCAGGTGCAGGCCTTTGAGGAATAGACCCTTCGAGTGAGAGGTGGCTTGCCCGTGAGCCTGAGGCGCCTAATTATTTGGTCCATCATCGCCATTGGTATATCCTCAGTTACCACACAACTTCTTACCATCAGGGAATTCCTGACCCAGTTTCACGGAAATGAAATCACCATCTCTCTTGTACTCTTTTCCTGGCTCCTTCTGACAGGCCTTGGCAGTCTTGCTGCAAAGACGGTCAAGCGCCCTTCCCTTAAGACCTATACCTTGCTAACCCTTATGATCGCCCTCTGGCCCCTCCTACAGGTGATCGTGATCAGGGTATTCAGGGAAGCACTATTCCTCCATGGGTCTTCCCCTGGTTTTTACACCGTCTTCTTCTATATCGTAATCACTATCGCCCCTTACTGCTTGCTTTTAGGCTTCATCCTGCCCTATTCCCAGAAGGCCCTCAATTACAACCAGTGCCATTTTGAGAGCGGTGATCTATATGTCACGGACAACATCGGAGATATATTGGGTGGTTCACTGTTCAGCTTTGTCCTGGTTTACTGGTTGAAGCCCCTTCCCACTATTGCCCTCACCTCAGCCGCCCTAATCCTTGTGACCCTGTTACTCCTCCTGAGATCCCGCAGTTATGTTCTCCTCTCTATGGCCTTTGTATTCGTCTCGTTTTTTTACGCCTATGCCCTAAACAGGGTCTTTGAAAGGCACACCCTTTCCGGCCAGTACGGAGATATAATCCGTTACATAGAGTCCCCTTACGGTAGGATTGTGATTTCAAGAGAAGGCCCCCAGCGCACCTTCTGGGAATCGGGAACGCCGCTCTATTCGGACTCGGATGTCGTAAATAGCGAAGAAAAAATTCACTATGCCCTGTGCCAGTTGGATAGGGTGGAAAACGTCCTTCTGGTCTCAGGCGGTCTAGGTGAGACCGTGGTTGAGGTATCCAAATATGCGCCGGCACATGTGGATTACGTTGAGCTCGACCCCTATCTGACAGACGCTGCCCTTGAACTCCATATCATAAGAAAGGTCCCTTTCTTGGAAATAAAGAACACCGATGGGAGACGTCATATCAAGACGACGGATCGAAGGTATGATGCCATTATCGTTGATCTTCCTGATCCCGACACATTCCAGATCAACAGGTTCTTTACCAAGGAATTTTTTTCGGCGGCCAAAAAGATCTTGAGGGGGAATGGAGTTATATCCATGGGTGTCGCCTATTCAGAAAACTACCTTAGTGAGATAGGAAAAAAGAAGATCTCAACCCTATACAACACCGCAAGATTGAATTTTCGAAATGTAATATTACTCCCGGGACAGGAGGCCTATCTCATCTGCAGTGACGGGGAACTATTACTGGATATCCCGGCCAGGCTGAAATCTAAATACATCAAGACTTCCTATATCGAGGGATTCTTTTACGGAAATGTAACAGAGGAAAGAATCAGGCAGCTCAAAGAGGCCGTAGACGTCAGTGGTGAGATTAACACGGATTTTGAGCCAAGACTAATAAGCATAGTATTTCAGGAATGGTTTACAAAACATGGCACCTCTCCTTGGTACTTTGTTGTAATCTTATCAGTTCTTACCATTATTTATGTTGTACTCCTGAGGCGGGAAGAATATGTCCTTTTTTCCACCGGATTGACAGCAATGGGAGTGGAGATGCTCATAATCTTTGCCTTTCAGGTCATTTACGGCTACATCTATCTGCAAATCGGCGCCATCGTCACCGCATTCCTCTTTGGTCTCTTGCCTGGCGCGATATTGGGAACTACCTGGAGACGCAGAAATATCTCCTCACTGATGGTGTCGGAGGGTCTCCTCCTTTCGCTCTTGTTATTGTTTTATGTTTGGGCTGCCTATTTTAGGAGCGAACTCCATCCTTTATATTTCTTGGGTTTTTGCTTCCTCTTCTCCTTCCTGTGCGGATTTCAGTTTCCTGTTGTTGCAGGCATCATTGGCGAGCAGAGTAGCCCGGCCTCGGGCTGTCTTGCCGCTGATCTCTGCGGGGCTTCGGTGGGCACACTCGTTACAGGAACCCTCTTGATACCGTTATGGGGGATCAAGGTTGCCGTAATTTTTTTGATTTTTGTGAAAATCTCAAGTAGTATAATGACTCTTTTTCTTGGAAAGAAGGCGGTCTGACTTTGCTCCCCTATGCGCTTTTGTCTCTTATCCTATACAGGCCAGTCGATGAACCAACAATTGAGCGGATCAATTATTTTGTGAGGCATAGGTTATGTCCGGCATGATGACTCGAAAGGAATTCCTGAAATCCCTTGGATTGGGCACCTCGGCCCTATTTTGTGCAGGCACCGGGTATGGGCTTTTCGGGGACAAGGGGCACAAGGCAAAAGACATAAGGGGACACATTTTCAAAAATGATGCCCCCGAGAGGCCTTGGAAATGGTCCATCGAAGGCTTTTTTTATGCCAGTGACGGTAAAACAGTCCAGTGCCAGGTCTGTCCGAACCGTTGTCTCCTTCACCCTGGGGATCGTAGTGTATGCCGTTCAAAGGTGAATATAGGGGGGAAGCTTTACTCCTTGGCCTATGGGGACCCTTGTTCCGTTCATGTAGATCCCATCGAGAAAAAACCCCTGAACCATTTTTATCCTAAATCCCTTATATTTTCCATCGCCACTACGGGTTGCAATTTCAGGTGTCTCAACTGCCAAAACTGGGAAATCTCCCAGAAAAAGCCTGAGGAGGTAAACCACGTCCAGCTATTTCCCGAAGACGTGGTGGAGAATGCAAAAAAGAGAAATATACCTTCCATTGCATATACCTACTCTGAACCCGTATCCTTTTATGAATACATGTATAATACCTCCAAGCTGGCAAGGGCCGAGGGTCTCAAAAATGTGCTGGTATCGAACGGTTATATAAACAGTGACCCTCTTATTAGGCTCTGCAGATTCCTAGACGGGGCCAATGTCAACCTGAAATCCTTTGAAGATAGCATCTACCGCTCTTTGAACGGGGGGACCCTCCAGCCTGTCCTGAATACCTTCAAGACCTTGCACAAGGAAGGTGTCTGGTTTGAAATAACCACCCTAGTAGTCCCCACCTATGTGGATGATCCTGATATGATCAAACGGATGTGCGCATGGGTGCTGAAAGAATTGGGGGCAGATTATCCCCTCCACCTTCTGAGATTTTTCCCCAGATATAAGCTGACCAGGCTTCCGGCAACGCCCATCGCAACACTTGAAAAACTGAGGGAGGTTGCCCTCAATGAAGGCATTCGATATGTATATCTGGGAAATGTACCCGGTCACGAAGGCACGCAGACTTACTGCCACAACTGTCACAAGATCTTGATCGGCCGAAACGGCTATTTGATCACGGAGTTCAACCTAACCGACGGAAGATGCCGGTTTTGCGGGACCTCCATTCCTGGAAGGTGGGGTCAAGACCCACTATCTTCATAGTCATAAGCCCCCCCCTCACTTCTTCCAGAATTCAGGCGTAAGCAAGACGAAGACCGTATAGATTTCAAGTCGCCCGAGAAGCATGCAGAAGACTAGGACCCATTTCCCGATGGGAGGGATGAAAAGATAGTGCTCCGCAGGCCCCACAATGCCCAAACCTGGGCCGATATTACCGATGGTTGCCGCCACCGAGCCTATGGCCGAGACCATATCAAGTCCCAGGCCTGCCATAACAAGTGTGGCCACCATGAAAAGGCCAAGATAGAGGATGAAAAATCCCCAGACGCTACTGAGCACATCCTGAGATACAGGTCTGCCTCCCAATTTGACGGTTGTAACGGCATGTGGATGTACGATCTGAAAGAGTTGCTGATAGCTATGCCTCACGAGCAGCATGATCCGCATCGTCTTCATCCCTCCCCCAGTCGACCCGGCCATTGCCCCGAGAAACATACAAATCAGCAATATGAGTTGTGACAGGGCAGGCCACTTCTCATAATCTGCGGTAACAAAACCTGTGGTAGTAATGATTGAACCCACCTGGAATGTGGCATAGCGGAATGCCTCAACAATTGAGCCATAAACGGTTCCGTGAATATCCAGGGTGACGACAGCAACGAAGAGACCGACGAGGATGAGAAAGGTGCGGCACTCTGAATCCTTGCCAAAGACCTTCGGATCTCCCTTCATCAGTCGGTAATGGAGTGAAAAATTGATCCCTGCAAGGAGCATGAATAGAATAAACACGCAATCAAAGTACACGCTCTTATAATAGGCAATGCTGGCATTCTTGGTCGAAAACCCACCGGTCGGCATCGTGCAAAAGGCATGGCAAACCGCGTCGAAAAGTGGCATCCCCCCAACAAATAGCATGCCTATCTCAACTACCGTAATCAGGACATAGACCTTCCAGAGTGTCTTTGCGGTCTCGGAGATCCTTGGTTTTAGCCGGTCCACCACTGGACTCGGAATTTCCGCCTTGTAGAGCTGCATACCGCCGACCCCCAACAAGGGCAGAATGGCTATGGAGAAGACGATAATCCCCATCCCTCCGAACCACTGGGTCTGGCTCCTCCAGAGAAGAATACCCTCGGGCAGACGCTCGATATCGGTCAGCACCGTGGCACCGGTGGTAGTAAAGCCTGATACCGATTCAAAATAGGCGTTGGTAAAATCAGGGATGGCGCCTGAAAAGAGATAGGGGAGAGTCCCAAATAAACCGGCCATCAGCCACCCAACGGCCACAATGGCGACTCCATCGCGGTGGTTCAAATGGTTATTCCCATGGCTTTTCGTGAAGATAAAGAGAATGAGACCCACTGAGGATGTGATTAGCGTAGAAACGATCAGCGCCCGCGTGCTACCGTCACCATATATGATGGACACCAGAAGGGGCGCTGTCATAGAAATGCCCAGGGAGAAAACCACTATCGCTACAAACCGCGTTATAACCCTCGGGTGCATCAGAAGTATTCCAGTTTCACGGTGAGGAGCTTCTCCAGTTTGGGCACCACGGGTTGGAGCGAGAAGATGATCAGCCGGTCCTTTGCCCTGACGATGCTATCTCCGCGGGGAATAATAATCTCATCGCCGCGTACGATCGCCCCTATGATAGCACCTTTTGGGAATTTCACCTTGGATAGGGGGACATCTACTATATCGGAGGTCTCAAGGGCCTCGGCCTCTATGGCCTCGGCATGCTCACCCTTGAGCGGGGCCACGGAGATAATCTTACCACGTCTGATGTACTGTAAGATGGCCCTGACAGCAGAGAGCCTTGTGCTTACCACAGTATCTATTCCGATGGCAGATACCAGGGGGATATAGCTCAATTTGTTAACACGTGTAATAGTCCTCTTGGCACCGAGCGCTTTTGCAAGGAGTGAGATAAGGATGTTGCTCTCTTCATCGCCGGTAAGGGCCACCGCGAAGTCCACGCCCGCGATATTTTCTTCCAGTAGCAGGTCCTTATCTGTCCCATCGCCATTGATCACAATTACCCGATCAAGCTTTCCGGAAAGGCTGGCACACCTCTCACTATCTATGTCAATAATTTTTGCACTGACCCTGCTATTATCAAGTGCGGTGGCCAATGCCATAGCTGTTTCACCTGCACCCACTATGATGACCCTTCTGAGGGTCTCTGCCTTGAGGTTGAAAAGCCCGGTCACGTGATCCAGTTCATCATTTCTTACCACCACATAGACCAAGTCATCCGTTTGGATCGTGTCGGTCCCCTGCGGGATCAAGACCTGATTCCCCCTGACTATTGCGCCCACAAGCAGTTTTTCTTCCAGCCCCTTGAAGGAAAGTAGCTGGCGACCGGTAAAAGGAGAGTCTTTGGTCACGGTAAAGCCAATGAGCTTTACTCTTCCTCCCACAAAATCAATTACTTCAGAAGCACCCGGGACCTCCATCAGGCTCAGGATGGCATTTACCATGACCGAATTAGGATTGATAACATGGTCAATCCCCAGTAGCTGTTGGGCCAGGAATCCTCCCTCTTCCAGATATTCCGTGTTTCTGATCCGGGCCACCTTGAGCATATATTGGTTAAGATTTCGGGCCAGCATGCAGGAAATCAGGTTTACCTCGTCGCTGTCCGTGGCAGCTACTAACATATCTGCCTGCTCGATCCCTGATTCCCTGAGCAACCGTGGACTTGTACCCGAACCCAAGAGCGCCTGTACGTCCAGATTTTCGGTTATCCGCCTTATCTGCTGCGGATCCTTGTCTATAAGGACCACATCTTGGTTTTCCTCAGAAAGTCTCTGGGCGATGTGGAAACCCACTTCGCCCGCTCCGACGATGATAATCTTCACCTGCAGTTTCCCCCGAACGTGATGTCCTGGAATTGGCGGTTTTTTTGAGAAAAAGAACTTAAATCTTCAATCTTCAATAGTCAATAGGCAATTATAACACCTCAGATCTGCTTCCTTTTCGTCATAAATAGACGCTAACGCACACTCAGATAGTTCCTTTCTTCAAAAAGGAACAAAAGCGTCAAGCCACAAGGCCAATCAATCGTATGGACAACAGGAGATGAGGGTGATATAAAACGTGCGTACTAGAGGCTCCTGAAAGAAAAATAATGCAGAAAGGGAAGGTTCATTGAGTCAGATCAAAACAATTGGACGACACTATGACGGAAGGCTCCTGAGAGAATATATCGACAGATTTTCCGAGTCAAGGGTCCTTGTAGTCGGTGACATCATAATGGACGAGTATATCTGGGGCAGTGTCTCCCGGATTTCCCCTGAGGCCCCGGTGCCGGTAGTAGAGGTCAGAGGGGAGACAAAGATGCTTGGGGGGGCTGCCAATGTCATCCGTAACATCGCAACCCTCGGGGGGACGTCCATTCTCTGTGGGGTCATTGGTAATGATAGGACTGGGCGCGAAATCCTCAAAGAGGTTGACCGGTTGCATCTAGCATCAGATGGTATTATAACCGAGGAAGGCAGGCCCACAAGCCTCAAGACGAGGGTCGTAGCCCATGACCAACAAGTGGTCCGCATTGATCGTGAGATTCGGGGAGATATCAGCCCCGGTAACATACAAAAACTTCTCGACTTTATCAAAAAAAACCTGGACAGTGTTGATGCAATTGTGGTCTCTGATTATGGAAAAGGGGTCATTTCCGGTCCCCTGATGAAGGGCCTTAGGCAGGTGGTCCACGATGACTCTGTTATTGTCGCCGTTGACCCGAAGACGGGGAATTTCGAATACTATTATGGAGTGGACGTAATCACCCCCAACTATCATGAGGCAGCCACTTTTTGCCGCTTCGAGATCTTAGACGAACAGACCCTGGTTAAGGCGGGGAGGCACATGCTCAAGGAGCTAAATTGCCGCTCGGTCCTTATTACCCAGGGCAAAGAGGGGATGACACTCTTTGAAAACGGGGGGGATATAATCCATATCCCGGCCAATGCCAAGAAGGTCTATGACGTCACGGGTGCTGGGGATACGGTCATTGGGGCCTTTTCTCTGGGCCTGGCATCGGGTATGGATTTAAGGTCCGCGGCAATCATTTCCAACTTTGCCGCAGGGATCGTTGTAGGCGAGGTGGGGACCTCGGCTGTTAGTGCGGAAGACTTGAAAAATGCCATAGCGGGTTCAAAGGGGTTATAACTTCCATAAATAGAAAATCCATTTGGACCGAATTGTTGCGGTTGACAGCGACTTGGGCATCGAAATACCAACGGCGTCTTTTAGCTCCTCGATGAATGGTCATGGTGAGTCAATCATCAATCGTCAATCATCAATCGTCAATCACATGAGTCATCCTCGGGAACCGGAGCCCGTAAAGATCATCTCGAGTCTCTTCTCCCCTGAAAGGGAGTGTATCGACAAAGTCATTTCCCAACTCTCGGGTGTGTATGGACCCCTGGACTGGCTGAGCCCTGAACTCTTTTTTGACAGGACAAAATATTATGCCCGCGAGATGGGCTGGCCCCTCTATCGGCGATTCATTTCCTTTGAGAGAGTGCTCCCCCCGGACCGGCTCACGGAGATAAAGCTGAAGACCAACCAGATTGAGGGACAATACCTGCACGATGGGAACAGGATGATAAATATTGACCCCGGCTATATCTCCCCTGAAAGATTGATACTGGCTACCGGCAAGAACTATGTCCACAGGGTCTACCTTTCAAAGGGGATCTATGCAGACCTGACCTTGATTTTCAAAAAAGGCGCTTTCAAGCCGCTTGTCTGGACCTATCCAGATTATGCAGATCCCGAGATCATTGGATACTTCAATGGAATCAGAGAAAGATATATGGAACAGCTAAGGGAGATGAGACGAATTGTTTAGGAGCATGACCGCTTACGGAAGGGCGGATTATCGGCTGGGCGACACCCTGTTTGTCGCGGAGATCAGATCACTTAACAATCGTTACCGGGATATCACCCTGAGAATCCCCAAGAATTATCAACTACTGGAAAATGATCTACGAACTATCATCTCCTCCAAGATCAAGAGGGGACGGGTAGAGGCCTCTATCCAAATGGAAAAAGCCGGATCTGAGGACCCCTATGACCTTGAACTCAATGTGCCTTTGGTAAATTCTTATTTGAAGATCTTCAATCAACTTGCAGAACAATTTGGCCTTGATCACGGCGTCAAGGCAGATGCCCTTTGCCAGATGAAGGATGTGATTATTGTCAAACCGCGAGAGGTGGAGCTGGAAGAGGTAAGCCCAGGCTTCCAGGGGGCCTTGAGAAAGGCCCTAGACTCCCTTGAGCTCATGAGGACCAAGGAAGGTGAAGCGATTGAGGCCGATTTTGAAAAAAGGCTCGACCTGTTTGAACAGTATCTCAATCAGGTGGAAGAACGGGCCCCCTATCTGGCTGAAGAATACCGAAATAGGCTCAAGGAGAACATCCATAGGATCTTGGGAGATGTAAATGTGGACCAAAATCGGCTCGCACAGGAGGTAGCAATCTTTGCCGATAGGTCGGACATCACAGAGGAAATTGTGCGCATCAAAAGCCATCTGAATCAGTTTCGTGACTACTTCGTGGTTGATGACCCCATTGGGAGGAGACTGGATTTCTTGATTCAGGAGATTAACAGGGAAGTAAATACCCTCGGGGTAAAGGCATCTGACTCGTTAGTTTCCAAGGTTGTTGTGGAAATGAAGGCAGAACTTGAGAAACTGAGGGAGCAGGCCCAAAACCTGGAATGAAAGGAGATTTGTCCATGAGTCCCAAACTCGTAAATATCGGTTTTGGAAATTCCGTCGTCTCCAGACGCGTCATTGCCATTATCTCTCCAAATGCCGCTCCCATCAGGCGATTGCGTGATGAGGCGAGGGAGGAAAAACGACTGATAGATGCCACCCAGGGAAGGCGCACCAGGTCTGTCCTTATCACTGACAGCAATCATGTAATTCTGTCGGCCATTCAATCAGAAACCATTGCCCAGCGCTTCAGTCCAGAGGGCGCCCTGAGCGCTGAAGACCTGGAAGACTAAGGTGGCGGGCCTACTCTTTGTCTTTTCTGCACCATCTGGTGCGGGCAAGTCAACCATCGTAAAAGCCCTCAGAAAGGGCATAGGGGGCTTCGCCTATTCTATTTCCCATACTACCCGCAAGGCCCGGGGTAACGAAAAGGATGGAGTGGATTACCATTTTGTGGAACGTTGGACCTTCAAAGAGATGGCAGATAAGGGGGCCTTTGTGGAGTGGGCCACGGTCTATAATGATCTTTATGGGACCTCTCTTTCGAGCGTTGTGGAACAAATAGCCACGGGACACGATATACTTCTGGATGTGGACCCTCAGGGGGCGAAGAACATAAAGAGGCGATTTGAGGACACGGTACTCGTCTATGTGCTGCCTCCCTCTCTGGAGATCCTTGAGAAGAGGCTCAGGGAAAGGAATGCTGATAAGGAGGGCGTGATAGAACATAGACTCAAGGAGGCATCGCGGGAAATTAAGGAATGCGTCTGGTATGATTATGTTATCATCAATGACCACCTTGAAAGGGCCGTCGAAGAGGCAAGGTCCATTGTCATATCCGAGCGATGCAGAACCGTCAGGAGATTAGCAGGCATTAAGGGTATTTTTGATTTATCATGAAATCCAAGAGGCAAGGCCCAGGCCCACCCGAGCCCCCCAAGGGCGCTCGCTCTCTCGAGGAGGCATCTTATCTTATCCCCGGCTTTCGGGCAGTTCGGGAGGCCATGACAGGAAGCCGGATAGAGATCGAGGAGCTTTGGATAGCTCAAGGAAAGACCTCCGCCAGGGCAGAGGATCTCCTGGAAATTGCAAGAGAAAAGAACATCACTGTCCGTCCTAAGAAGACCTCTGAACTCTCAGTTATCTTTCCAGACATGGCCCACCAAGGGGTTGTGGCATTGGCAGGAAGATTTGCCTACACTGAGCTAAATCAGATTATTGAGATCTCCCGACAAGGGCAGGACCAGGCCCTCCTGATCGCCGCCGACCACATCACCGATGAAGGGAACCTGGGTGCCCTGGTCCGGACATCGGTATTTTTCGGGGCCCATGGCCTGATCATACCCAAAGACCGTTCCGCCAGGGTAACTTCAAAGGTGATTAAGCGCTCTTCAGGGGCCTGTATATATATGCCTATTGCCAGGATGGTAAATCTGGGAAGGGCACTGGACCTCTTAGATGGAAAAGGGTTTTGGATCATAGGCACAGCCACCGATGCCCCGGAGACCGTTTATCAATTTGACTGGAATCGAGACCTTGTCCTGGTCCTGGGGAATGAAGAGCGAGGCCTGAGCCATTCTGTGCTGAAACGCTGCCACCAGGTAGTCGGCATCCCTTCAAAGGGAAATATGGGATCGCTGAATGTCTCGGTCGCCGGAGGGATTTTTCTCTCAGAGATAGTCCGGCAGAGAAATCTGGCAAAGGCATGAGGGTGATTTCAGGGGGTTACGAGACAAGACTATCGTTTTCCGGAATATGGGGTTTATGGGGAAAGGGAAAGCCATCAATGGCCCCCACCGAAACAAGGGCCTCTACGAGGGCACATATGGGAAGGCCAACCACATTGGTATACGACCCTTCGATACGTCTAACCATGAAGGCGCCAATCCCCTGGATCGCATAACTTCCAGCCTTACCAAAAGGCTCATCTGTTTTGATGTAGGCATCTATCTCCTGTCTGGTCAAATCCTTGATACTTACCACTGTTGTGACCGCCTCACGATGTGCCACCGCAGCCAGAGGATTCAGGATGCAGAGCCCGGTAATTACCTCATGCTCTCTGCCGCTCAGGAGCGAAAGCATGCGCCTTGCATCGTCCCTGTCTCTTGGCTTGCCAAGTATTTCCTTGTCAACGACAACCACGGTATCGGCGCCGAGTATCCAGGCCCTCCTAGCCCTTGGTGAGACCTGAGACGCCTTCCTCTCAGCCAGAATTTGGCATACCTCTCCAGGGAGACCACTTAGAGATTCCTCTTCGATGTGGCTCTCTATCGATCTGGATGGTAGACCTGCCTGGGCCAACAACCTCTTCCTCCTGGGAGAGGCAGATGCCAGGATTAAAGGAGATAGCTCACTGATTTGGGGAAGGCTCATGACATTATGGGAGACCAAATAGGGCCCGGGCGTTCTCTGAGGTAGCCCTTGCTAGCTCTTCAAACTCGATATTTCTGAGTCGGGCAATCTCTTGAGCGGTGAAGGTCACAAAAGAGGGCTCGTTCCGCTTACCTCTCTTGGGGACCGGCGCCAGGTATGGGCAATCAGTTTCAATGAGCATACGTCCTATCGGGATACCGGCTGCGACATCCCTTACCTGAGAGGCCTTCTTGTAAGTAACGGTACCCGGAATGGAGATATAGTAGCCCATCCCGATAAAGGCAGAGGCCAAATCGAGATCTCCAGAAAAACAATGTATCACCCCCTTTTTCTTACCCTTTCCCATCCTGCTAAGAATTGCAAGGACCTCTTTGTGGGCCTCACGGTCGTGGATAATGACAGGAAGATTGAGATCTTCTGCCATCTCAAGCTGACGCGAGAAGATCTCCGTCTGATCCGCAGGGTTGGAATAGCGCCGATAGAAATCAAGGCCGATCTCCCCCCATGCCACAACCTTTCTGTCCAAGGCCATCTCCCCCAGTCTTTCTAAGCTCTTGGGGTCACACCCGCTGGCGTTATGCGGGTGAAAGGCAATTGCTGCGTAAAGGAAATCATGTTTGCCGGCCAATTCCAATGCATCGCTGGAGCTATCAAGGTCTATCCCTATGGTAATGATGTGGGTTATGCCCCCCTTTGAAGCCCTTTTAAGGACCTCCTCTCGGTCCTTGTCAAATTCCTGCATGTCCAGGTGGGCGTGGCTGTCTATCAACATAAGGTCTCTCCTTTTCGACCCACATGTCATATCATAAACCCTGAAACAATGGTATCTCAAGACCCTTCAGGCCTTCCCTCTTTATCTGGCACACGGCAGGTTGTCCAGCACGATTTGTCAAATAATCATGTTGAATATTCTCACAAATCCTTTAGAATCTGGGAGTTCATCAAACAGCTGAATAGAAAATGGTTGAGTATTGATTACTTTTTAACGATTCAACCATTTAACGAAGTCTGACCAGGCTTCAGCTCGGGTTTAACTCTAAGTTTTTTGAGGCACTTGAGTCTATGGCTGAAGAAGAAAAATCCCTGAGGAAGCAGCTCGAATATCAGAAAAGGGTGAATAGCATCACCAACAGGATACATTCGGCCCGAGACACAAATGACATACTGCTGAACCTTAAGGAGGAGATCCTGAGTCTCTTTGATGCCGACAGGATCACGGTATATGTGCGCGACATCTCCAAGAAGGAGATCGTCTCAATGCTAAAGACAGGCGCCGAGGTCAATGAAATTCGAGTCCCGATCGATACTGAGAGCATTGCCGGATACTGCGCTTTTTCGAAAAAGGTTGTCAATGTCACCGATGTCCGCAACATCAAAGAACTCAGGGGCATCAGCACTGAATTGAAATTTGACAGAAGCTGGGACCAAAAGACAGGCTACATCACAATCCAGGTCCTTGCAGCACCCATAATTTGCAGCGAACGCCTCCTCGGAGTCTTGCAGCTGATCAACAAAAAAAATGCGGATAGATTTACAAAGGACGACGAATCCTCTGCCCTCTATATTGCAAAGGTCCTTGGGGTAGCGTTTTTCAAGAACCAAAGGGCTGCCCAAAAGACGAGACCCACCAAGTTCGACTTCCTCATGACGAACAACATCATCAGCGGCAATGATCTCGCAGAGGCCATGTCCCGGGCACGAAAGGCCAAAAAGACCGTAGAATCGGTCCTTATGGCAGATTTCCAAGTCTCCAAGGAGGATATTGGAAGGTCCCTGTCCCGGTATTACAAGAGCCCTTTTATTTCATTTAATAAAAACATGACCATACCACGAAACCTGATAAAAGGGCTTAAGATAAGCTATCTCAAGAACAACGTCTTTGTGCCCGTTTCACAATCTGGCGACACGGTAATCGTTGCCATGGAGGACCCAAATTACTTGCCTGCAAGGGATGCCATCAAGCGTCCTTTTCCGGCCGCGAAATTCGAGTACTGTGTATCCCTCCGGGAAGACATCTATGAGATCATTGCCCATTTATTCGATGTGAGAGACATCCAAAAGCTCAAGGGTCCAGGAAGTATCGAGGATATCTTGGGGCAACTTGAATCCGATTACGAAGAGGAAGAAGAGAAAGCCTGGGACGTGGCGGAAGATGACAGTGCCATTGTCCAGCTCGTCAATAAAATGATAGTTGATGCCTATGACCGGAGGGCATCTGATATCCACTTCGAGCCTCGCCAGGGGAAGGCCGATGCCTTAATAAGGTTCAGGATAGACGGGGCCTGCCAGCTTTACCAGACCCTTCCCCATACCTATAAACGGGCTGTGGTCTCTCGTCTCAAGATTATGTCAGACCTGGATATTTCTGAAAGGCGGCTCCCCCAAGACGGCAAAATTAAATTCAAGAAATTTGCTCCCCTGGACATTGAGCTTCGGGTAGCCACTATCCCGACGGCCGGGCAAAACGAAGATGTGGTTATGCGAATCCTTCCATCCGGCGATCCGGTTCCTCTGGACAGGATGGGTATGAGCGAAAGGAATTATAATGCCTTCGAGGAAATAATTACAAAGCCCTACGGGATGATCCTGGTGGTTGGCCCCACCGGCAGCGGCAAGACCACCACCCTGCACTCGGCCTTGAAGCATATAAACAGGCCGGAAACCAAGATATGGACG
>JAZDES010000012.1:0-2958 GCA_043808585.1 Pseudomonadota bacterium
TATCTGGGCTTGTAAAAGAATGCCCCCTTGGTAAGGGGGACAATCCTATAATATCCTGTGGGGGACCTCCTCAAGGGGAGCCTGCCGGACATGAAGGAACTGAAATATCTCATGACCCGGACGATGGTCGGGAGGATTTGACGGCCGGGGATGACGCGCCCCGTGTGTTGCGTGGCGGGGCGTTCGGCAACCTTCAGTGGGACTTGCGTTGTGCCTTTCGTAGCGGGTCCGATCCCGGTCTCAGGCGCAGGTACGTCGGTTTTCGGGTGGTGCTGTCCCCATTGTAATTCTGACCTCTGAACCTCCGGTTGAAGACCTTGTATCGGAACAGCCTTTCCAGATCTCCTGGGATAAACCAGGGCGCCACCCCTGGCCCAGACCTGGTTATCCGAGACACCAACAACGGATCGTTCAGTAAACCAAATATCACGTTGCTGGCTTTGAACCCAATAACTCGCGCCAGGGCAGGTCTGAACATGCCTTTTCCATAGAACCCCCCATCTGTGCATAAGACATGGCAGTGAGGGTTGAAACCCAGGAAATCCCCAAAGGTCTGGATGGCAATGACGGCGCCGGGGACTGCATCCTCCTCGGGGAGAATGTTTTTTAGGGGTGGTCCGAATCATGGATAAGTGGTCTAGACAAAGCGCTCAGCGGAGTACCCGCCGAAGAAAGATTCAAGGCTTTCGGTGAATGGATGAGGGACAGGGCTGCAAGGAACCCCTGGATGGAGGTGCTCGAAGTTAGCCCTAAGCGGGTGGCCATAAAGATGACCCGATGCACCACCTATGATGCGTGCAAAAACGAAGGAATGCCTGAAGTATGCCAGGCATACTGCGACTCCGACTATCTGTCCGCACCATTGATTCATCCAAACGCCAAACTAACAAGAGATGAGGAACTTGCCAACGGGGCGGATTACTGCAACCACGTTTGGGTTCTGAAAGACTGAGCCGGCATCGCCTCCCATAAATCCAGCATCCTAGATATCAAGAGCCGCCATCGTCCCCTCGTGTATAGCATTGAGCAATTTTCGAGGTTCCAAGGCGTCCCCTATGGTTATGGTTCTAACGCCATCCTTGGCCAATTCTTTTCCAATGTGATTCAACGGCCTCCAACCCGTGGCCATGATGAGGGTATCCACATCGAGGATCTCTCTTCGCCAGCGGTCAGGCGGTTCTATGATCACACTATTACTCTTAATTTCAACTATTTGGGTATTCCTAAGCACTTCAACCCCGAAATCCTTCATCCTGGTCAAATAGTATCCCTTATCGGAGAAGTTGGCCTTTTTGAGCAAATCGCTCCTGGCGATAAGCATGATCTGACGTTTGTTTTGGACCATTAGAAGATCAGCAAGCTCCACTGCAAGCAGCCCACCGCCATAGATTATGCATCGTCGGCCAGCCTTACCAGGCTCACTTAGACACTCCATTCCTGACATGACCATTTCTCCCTCTATCCCCGGAATGGATGGCAGAGATGGAGCAGCCCCTGTCGCCAATACAAAAAGGTCGGCCTTCAACTCCCTGGCTTTTGCCATCGTCAAGGCCTCACCTAACCTTACCTCGATTCCTGATTTTTGAACCTGAGTCTCCAGGTAAGATAGGAACTGGGTCAGCGCACCTCTGTTAGGCGGCAAACTGGCCGTCCGCAACAAGCCTCCCAACTGAGGCTGCTGCTCGAAAAGAAAGACCTTGTGGTTAAGCCTGGCAGCGGTGATGGCACAGCTCATTCCGCCAACACCTCCGCCAATAATGCAGACACGCTTCGGCTGATCTCTTACTCCCATCTTGTCTTTAATCGCCAGCTCGATACCGGCAAAAGGATTTACAGTGCAAATAATCCTGCCTTTATAAATACAATCGAAACATTCATTACATGACACGCAGGGCACAATATCTTCAGTATTCCCTTTCATGGCCTTGGCAGGCAGACTGGGGTCGGCCACTAAAGGTCGTCCCATAGCGACCATATCGGCCTCTCCCCGTTCTAAAATCTCTTCGGCAAGAAAAGGGTCATGGATACGATTTACCGTTATCACCGGAACACGAACATGTTGCTTGAGTTGGGCAGCATACTCTACAAAGGGGCCGGGAGGAACAGACATGGGAGCAGCAATCATACATGGTTCTGAAGCATGCACACCTCCGGAAAGATGAATGGCATCAGCTCCGGCCTTTTCCAGTATTTTGCTGGCCTCGATCGCGTCAGGAAATTCAAGGCCTTCCTCAATATAGTCCCTGCAATTAATCCGTGCGATGAGGGGAAAGTCTGAGCCCAACGCGTTTTTGATTCCTTGAACGATCTCCTTGTAAAATCTTACCCTATTACCGATATCTCCCCCATAAGAATCATTCCGGTAATTCACGTCCGGTGAGAGGAAATTACTGATAAGATAACCGTGGGCTCCGTGAATCTCTATGGCGTCAAATCCAGCTTCTTTGGCCCGGACAGCTCCCTGGACAAAGGCCTCAATAATCTGCCGAATCTGCTCCACCGTCAGTTCCTCAGGGACCTCGCCCTCCTGTGTAGATACGTGATTGACCTTACAGATAACAGGGGACGGGCCCACGGGTCGGGAACCCGTAACTCTGCTGACACAGGCATGGCCTCCGTGGCAAAGCTGGACGCAGGCCCCGGCTCCGGCCGCTTTTATTCTTTGGGCAAGTTTTCGCAAGCCAGGAATAAAGCGATCCTCATCGATAAACGGGTTACGGGGCAGCCTTTTCCCTCTGCGGTCCACATGGACTGTTTCCACAATAATGAGCCCAACGCCCCCAAGTGCCCGCTCTTGGTAATACTCCAGCAATTCATCGGAAATACTGCCGTCAAGGTTAGCCAGCTCTGTCGTTATGGGGGCAAAGGCCAGACGATTCCTCACCTCCAATCCACCAATTCGGATAGGGCTGAAGAGCTTTGGAAATGGGTTCACAGGTAAGACCTCCCTTCTCTATG
>JAZDES010000013.1:0-18971 GCA_043808585.1 Pseudomonadota bacterium
TTACGACGGCCAAGGCGTTGCTTGACCGCAATCCGAACCCGACAGAGGAAGAGATTATCGAGGCGTTGGGGGGGAATCTATGCCGATGTGGGACATATCCCCAACACCCAAAGGCCATCCTTGAGGCAGCTGACAAACTGAAGAATCAGGAGGGGAGAGAATAAGATGGGGGTGCAAGAAGAATACCAAAGAATGATTGACATGGAGGACAATATAGGGGCCGATAAGTACCCTCTTAAAGAATTCAATGTCATCGGCAGACGCAAGGTCCGCCGCCTGGACGGGATAGAAAAGGCGAGCGGGCGTGCACAATACACCATGGACGTTCAGCTGCCGGGCATGCTTTACCTGAGGTTTCTTACATCTCCCTATCCACATGCTGAAATCAAGTCCATGGATACGAGTAGGGCCGAGCAATTACTCGGGGTAAGGGGAATACTGCGGTATGACGATCCCGAGCTTCCTGAAGTGGCTGACCTCGGGGGGCACGGCCCGACAGCGGTTTCGGTGGTCCCAAGAGTGGCGCATTTCGAAGGAGAACCGGTTGGGGTAGCGGTGGCTGCTGATACGGAGACCATCGCGGAAGAGGCACTGAGACAGATCAAGGTGCAATGGGAGGAACGTCCTTTCGTACTGGATGTGGAAGAGGCCTTGAAACCGGAAGCGGCCCTGGCACATCCGGAAGACTTTCCCGAGGGAAACCTGGAAGTGGAACATGTGGAAGGGCATGGGGATGTGGAAAAAGGTTTTCAAACAGCGGATAGAGTCATTGAATTTAAGGCAACAAGGACCCTGCATACATACGTTTCACCCGAGCGCCCGTGCGGTGTGGTCAGATGGAACGGGGAGTATCCGGAGTTCTGGCTCAAGCATCAACGCCCCCATGAAAACAAGCGTGCCATTTCCTCGTGGTTTGGCCATATACCGATGAACAGAATCCAGATGCATATGCTTTTTCAAGGGGCGACTTTCGGGGGATGGACGCAGTTTTTTTGGAACCAAGGCCCCATGTATTGTGCGGCACTTTTGGCCAAACGAACGGGCCGGCCGGTTAAGTATACCTTTACCCGACGTATGGACTTCTACGGCGGTTCAATGGACGAGGGGAACTACTATTTTAAGGTAGGATTCAATAATGATGGGAGCATCACTGCAGTCCAGGTTAAGGCACATTTCGCCAATCCGCAGTGGGAGGGTTTTGGGGCTGGCACCCATTTTGAAGACAATACAAGGATCCCCAATCTGGATGCACCGAGAGAGGTCATTAAGGTCAACAAGGGTCCAAATACGGCGGTACGATGCGAGCAACTCCCTAACACCATGGCATTTACCCTGGTCATGGACCGGGTGGCTGCTGAACTGGGAATGGACCCGATTGCGGTGGCCATCAAGAACGATGGCGCCAAGGGACATGATATGACTTGGCTCACGGAGCGTAAGAAGGAGCTGGGCTTTAACCCGCGAGACAGCCTAGCAGAGTGCCTAGAGAAAGGAAAGCCGGCCATAGGCTGGGATAATAAATGGCATCCGCCAGGCACGAAGAAGCTTCCCAATGGAAGGATGCATGGGATAGCCTTCACCTGGACCCACGAGTGGGATGACTCGTGCGGATCCGGAGAGTTTGCCATGCGGGTGGAACGGAATGACGGAACCGTCAGTATTCTGGGGATGCGGTGTGACAACGGTGTTAATGCGGAGACCGCCTACTGCCAGATCGCAGCAGATGAACTGGGGATGCGCTTGGAAGATGTGTTTTATCGGCCTCACACGGATACAGGCTTTTTCCCTATGTGCCCCGATTCCTCCACAAACACAGGTGTGAATGGATGGGCGGTCAGGCATTGCGCCAGACTTCTAAAGGCCAAGATCCTTGAGGCTGCCACAAGCCCCAGGGCGGTGACCCAACGTGGCAGCTATCAACCCTTTTTCCCGGACATGACACCCGAAGACCTGGATATCAAAGAGAGCATCATTTATGTCAAGGCAGACCCATCAAAGACCCAGCCCGTTGCCGAACTGGTTGGCCCTGCGGCTGAGGCCGGTCCTCTATCGTTTCATGAACTGTATGGAGCCGGGCGGCATCCATTCAGTGCACCGCTTTTTGCTCACAGCTATCAGGCCCAGATAGGATGCTACGCTGGTTTTAGGCCCAAACTCTGCAGACAAGTCCATTTCATGGAAGTTGAAGTGGACACTGAAACCGGTGAGATTGAAATTACGAATGTGGTGAATGTCAACGATGTCGGGAAGGTGATCAGTCCTGAAACATGCGCAGGCCAGCAGTATGGAGGCACTTACATGGGTGTCGGACGGGCCCTGTTTGAAGAGGTGGTTCATGACCCGGCGACTGGTGTTATGTTGAATGGTAACCTTCTGGACTATAAGATCGCAACAATAGGAGACTGTGGAACAATCGACACGTATCTGGTCGAAACCGGTCAGGGTTACGGGCCCTATGGCGTCACCGGAATAGGCGAGGATATCGCAACAGTAATCCCGACTTTGTTAGCGCCAGCAGTGTATAATGCCATAGGCGTTTGGATCTATGAATTTCCAATAACGCCGAGTAGAGTACTCAAAGCGCTGGGTAAGATATAGGGGGAGTAGGGATGAAGAAGTTTGCACATTTCAATGCATCAAGTGTTAGAGAGGCGGTTTCACTCCTTAGGCGATATCAGGGCAAGGCGAGTATCATCGCAGGAGGCACCGATCTCCTTGGCAAAATCAAGGACAGAATATTGCCGAGCTATCCTGAGGCCATCGTGAATCTTAAGACGATTAAGGGCCTGGATTCAATTAAGGAAGAGGAGGGGATGTTAAAGATTGGTCCCCTTGCTGTACTGGAAGATATTGCCCACGATGCGATCGTTAAGACGAAATATACGGCCCTTGCGGAAGCGGCGCGGAGGACAGCCTCACCGCATTTGAGAGAGATGGGTACCCTCGGTGGTAACATCTGTCAGGATATCCGGTGCTGGTATTACAGACATCCTGAAAACAGATTCCCATGCCTGAGGAAAGGGGGTGGCAGGTGCTATGCCCTGGCTGGCGATACCCGGTATCATTCCATATTTGGTGGCAGTGTAGAAGAAGGGTGTATCGCTGTTCACCCGAGTGATATGGCTCCAGCGCTGATTGCTATGAACGGGTATATAAAGACATCGAAGAGGACAATCAGGGCAGAGAATTTTTTCCAGGTGGAGGTGTCAAAGACAACTGTCCTGGATGATGACGAGATCGTGACCGAGATCCAGGTGCAGACACCGGTGGACGGGACAAAGAGCAGCTTCTTCAAGTTTGCTCTTAGGAAGTCCATAGACTTCCCGATAGTTAACTGTGCTGCGATGATAAGAAGTTCGGCAGGCCGGGTTGACGAGGCAAGGGTTTGTTTGAACGCTGTGTATGTCAAGCCGTACAGGGCTATTGGGGCTGAGGAGGCGATTATCGGCAAAGAGATAAATGAAATCAATACGGAAGCCGCGACTGATGCAGCTGTTTCTGACGCAAAGCCATTGGCCGACAATAAATATATGGTTCAAATCGCCAAGATGTTGGTCAAAAGGGCAATCTTGGCCTGTGGATAGCCTTGTTTGCTCTGTAAATCCTACTGTTGCATTCCTATGGACAGTGGTGTCGACATGAGCTCCTTTTGCATCAAGAGGAAACCTTGGCAAGTAAAGAGGCTGGGGTCTGGCCGCAGATTTGAGCATATTCATTACTAATGACCTCTAAGTGGTGGCCCTATAGTACGAGTGTTTCTTCTCTTTCCAATTGAGTTCACCAATTATCTCCTGAGTAACATGCATTTCGTTCGTTAATAATAGTCGAATTCGGGGTCAAGCTTCTTCGTACTGAGACAATATTCATTGAACTAGTGTGGTCAGTGGGGATATATTTCGCTTGGATTCGATTGCTCCAAGGGGATCATCTGGAATGGAAATGAAAACGCTATGGACAATCAAGAGTCTTGGATATTCTATATGAACTTGTCCAGCAGGGGCACATTGAAAATCCTGGATGAGAATAATTTTGCAAAGAACATGGTCGAAGCACTTGATGAGTAAAAAAATGAGGGAACGGAATCCGGGAGGAGATGATTGACTCTCAGGAGGTCATATGAAAGGGGTAAACCTCGTTGAAGGTGAATGTAAGCCTAAATGGCAAATTTAGAGATATATTTCAGGCATCGGATCTCCAGGTAGAACTACAAGAAGGGGGGAGAATTCGAGACCTTTTGTACCTCTTATGCGACACCGAGGAACGTTTGGGAAGTATATTCGATACAAATAAAAGGAGACTAAAACCCTCTGTAACGATAACACGAAATGGCAGATTCATCATACACCTGAACTGGCTTGATACACCTCTAACCGATGGCGACAGGGTGGTGATCTTTACTCTCCACTCTGGAGGTTGAAGCGAGCCGATGTTGAAATGAATGGCCGTTTTTTGACAAGCCTCAAGCCCACAGGGCCTACCCCCGGAGTGGACCAGCACCTTTTGCGACATCGGGGTTCGGCGAGAACCGGCAACTAAAACAATCAAGGTGGAGAAAATTGACTAACCCGCTATCTTTTTGATTTCATCCAGAGGAATAGTTTTTGCCTTTCCTCCTGTGAGAACAAAGATGCGGGCCACTTCATCGATCTCTTCAGCGATGTTGACGGCTTCGCTGAAATCTTTCCCCAGGGTTACAAGTCCGTGATTCCGCAAAAGGATGGCGCGATGCTTCTTGTGGGATAAGACCTTGAGAACGGTTTCTGTAAGGGCCTTTGTACCGGGCGCGATAAATGGCGCCATGGGGAGAGGATAGGCATAGTAAACAAATCCGGGTGTCAGGGGCGGAAGGGTATCAGGACCTGGTGTCAGCATGGCTGATGCGGCAATGATATGTGCCCCGTGCACATGGCAAACAACGTTAATCTCAGGTCTTTGGCCCAAGAGAGCCAGGTGCATGGAAGCGTCCTTGGTGGGCCTTCCTCCCTCGAGTATCTGTCCTTTTCCGCTGACTGTTACCACAGTATGCTTATCCACATCTCGGAGAGAAAGGCCGGAGGGCGTGAGGAAGACATTTTCTCCGCTTCGAGCGGACACGTTTCCGCCCACACCGGTAACCAGATGCCTCTCGTATAGGAGGTGACAGAACCGGCAGAACTCCTCTTTTGATGGAGCAACATAATGTCCGATGTTCTTCTTCTTAACCAAGGTGACCCTTCCTCTTAAGGCGGAGTACATGAAGGAGACCTCATGCTAACGGCAGATGAAAAGTATTTCAAGCTGCTTTTTTGGGATACAAAAAGGTTTGACTTAGGAGATGTGACGTGCTAAAAATGAATGAAAATTCATTGGAAGAGGGGAGACCCTCGCTAAACTGTTGGCAGATGTAGAGGACCTGCTCAGTTATCGGTCCGTCGATGCCGTAAGTCTGAGGAGGTCTATAGCCGACAGGATTATCGAACTGGAGTCATATCTCTTCCAGGATTTAGGGCGACATTGTAGGTCAAGGGGAGGGTTTGCTTGGCAAACCCTCCTTTTTTGATTTTCTAATCACATAGCTGTATGATTGAACTGGCAACTGAAAAATGGACAGAGGTTCTTAGATGATTAATCAGATCCAAAACTTAAGAAACATAGGAATCAGCGCACACATCGATTCAGGTAAGACCACCCTGACGGAAAGGATCCTCTATTACACCAAGCGGATCTTTGCCATCCATGAGGTCAAAGGAAAGGATGGGGTAGGGGCCACAATGGATTCCATGGAGCTGGAAAGGGAGAGGGGGATCACCATTACGTCTGCCGCCACTCACTGTGAGTGGAAGGGGCACAGGATAAATATAATTGACACCCCCGGCCATGTGGACTTTACCATCGAGGTTGAGCGGACCTTGAGGGTCATGGACGGAGGGATATTGATACTCTGCGCCGTGGGAGGTATTCAATCCCAGTCTATAACCGTTGACAGGCAAATGAACCGATATGAAGTGCCTCGAATTGCCTTTATCAACAAGTGCGACCGTTCCGGGGCCGACCCTTTCAGGGTTGTCGAGCAGCTACGGCAGAAACTGGACCAAAATGCCGTCCTTATGCAGCTCCCCATTGGACTGGAAGGAGAACTGGCAGGTGTGGTGGACCTGGTATCCATGAAGGCCTATTATTTTGAAGGGCCGAGCGGAGAGGAGGTCAGGGAGGGCGAGATACCCCCTGAAATGATCGAGGGGGCCGAAGAGGCAAGGGAGGCACTTCTGGATGCCGCATCCATGTTTTCCGATGATCTGATGGAGGCGGCCCTGGAAGACAAAGTCACAGAAGGTCTGATTCACGAGGCTGTGAGAAAGGGGACCATATCGAGGGGGCTGACCCCTGTGTTCCTGGGCTCGGCCTATAAGAACATAGGCGTTCAATCGTTACTGGATGGTGTCAACAGATACCTCCCCGCTCCAACGGACGTGAGGAACAAGGCCATTGATCTGGATAAGAACGCACAGGAGGTGCCCATTGAGTGCAATCCGGATTTCCCTGTTGTTGCTCTGGCCTTCAAGCTGGAGGTTACGCCTTACGGGCAGCTGACCTATCTCAGGGTCTATCAGGGTTCCATTGGGAAAGGGGATGACCTGGTCATAACTCGGACGAGGAAGAAGCTCAAGGTGGGGAGGCTCGTCCGTATGCATGCAGAGCAGATGGAGGATGTCACCCGTGCCCAGGCGGGAGATATTATCGCCCTATTCGGTATTGATTGTTATTCAGGGGATACATTCACGGATGGGCGATTGAACTACAACATGTCTTCCATGTTCGTGCCGGAGCCGGTCATCTCCCTGACCATAACCCCTGAGGATAATAGATCCCAGGGGAATATGTCCAAGGCCCTCAATAGATTTACAAGGGAAGACCCCACGTTCAAGTCCTATGTGGATCAGGAATCGGGCGAGACCATAATCTCCGGGATGGGTGAATTGCACCTGGAGGTCTATGTTGAGAGGATGAAGAGGGAATTCAATGCCAGTGTAAGCACCGGGGCACCGCAGGTGGCATATAGGGAGGCCATAACCGAGAGGGCATCCTTTGACTACACCCACAAGAAACAGACAGGAGGCGCCGGGCAATATGGACGGATCGCAGGATTTATGGAACCCTCCGAGAGTGGGACATACGAATTCGTCAACGCAGTGAAGGGGGGAGTAGTACCAACTGAATTTATTCCGGCGGTGGAGAAGGGATTCCGGTCTTGTCTCGTAAAAGGTCAATTGATCGGGTTTCCAATCCTTGGCATGAAGGTGACGCTCAATGACGGCAAGTCTCACAGCGTGGATTCCTCTGAGAGGGCCTTTAGCGCAGCGGCAGCGGGCGCCTTCAGACAGGCCTATATGAAGGCCAAACCGGTCATACTTGAGCCCTTAATGAAGGTCTCTGTAGAAGGCCCTCCGGAATTTCAGGGAAATGTGATGTCCTCCATAAATCAGCGAAGGGGGATCATTACAAGTTCTACAGAGAACGGAATATTGACTACCATCGAGGCAGAGGTCCCGCTTGCAGAGATGTTCGGGTATGCCACTACACTCAGGTCTCTTACGCAGGGGAAGGCAGAGTTTACCATGGAGTTCTCAAGGTATGCCAAGGTCCCTCAATCCATTCAAGAGGACCTGAAATCAAGAATCGGGAAAAAATCAAAGGGAGAGGGAAAATCATGAAGGACTTTATTTCGGTCAGTCCCTTGAGGATCCTGCGGAAGTCCTCGAGGAAGGGATTGGGCCCTGGAAACCTGGGGGTCCTTATTGCCAGGGCCGGGGTTGGAAAGACGGCCTGCCTGATACATATCGCACTGGATAAGATCTTTCGGCATGAAAGGTTGGTTCACGTTTCCCTGGAGGAAGGGCCGGAAAAGGTAACATCTTTCTACAACGTCATCTACCATGATCTTGTTCAGGCCTTGGAGCTAAGGGATGGTGACGAGTACAGAATGCTGATTGAGAGAAACAGGATGATTCTCGCCTATCTAAATCAGAGTTTTGAGGTAGAACGTCTCCGAACCAACCTGAATAACTTGGCGGAAAAGCTCCAGTTCAGCCCGAATGCCCTGATTGTGGACGGCCTTGATTTTGAGAAGACCGGAAGGATGATCTTCGAAGGGCTCCGGGGGATCGCCGAGGAGTTTCAGGTGGAGGTGTGGCTCTCCGCCCTCTCTCACCGACATATTACCCAGGTCAATGAAAGAGGCATACCGTATCCATGCCATGAACTGGACGACCTGTTCGGCCTTATCATTGAGCTGCGGCCTGATTCGACAGGGGTCTTCTTGAGACTCCTGAAGGACCATGAGAATGCCACGATCCCGGATGCCTGCGTAAGGCTGGATCCCAACACCTTTTTGGCCCTGGATTAGGCCTTGATGCGCATGTCCCATGGGAAGTGAAGGATACGTGGATATAGAGAAGCAAAGACCACTCATTGAGGTAATCCTGAGCCGCCGAATGCTGGTGGCACTTCTCATGGGCTTTTCGTGCGGACTGCCTCTCCTCTTGACAATAACCGTATTGCAGGCGTGGATGAAGGAAGAGGGCGTAGATCTCAGTGTCATAGGGATGATGGCACTGGTGGGCATCCCCTACACCGTGAAGTTCCTCTGGGCCCCCTTTCTGGATCGTTTTACTCTGCCCTTTCTGGGGCGGAGAAGGGGATGGCTTCTGGTGGCCCAGGTAGCCCTGATCTTTTCAATTGCAGGGATGGGTTCTATCGAACCAGGCAATAATCCCTGGATGGTGGCCTTTGCCGCATTTCTCGTGACCTTTTTTAGTGCCTCACAGGATATTGCAGTGGACGCTTACAGGAGGGAAGACCTCACTGACGAGGAACTGGGGCTTGGTTCTTCCCTTTATGTGAATGGATACAGGGTGGGGATGCTGCTGGCCTCAGGGGGCGGGCTGATCATGGCAGATCAAATGTCCTTTTCCGCGGTGTACCTGATAATGGCGGCCTGCATGCTGCCCGGTGTCCTCACCACACTCCTGGCACGGGAACCCGAGATCACACTCGGCACCCCAAAAAACATGAGGGAGGCGGTTATCGATCCCCTGGTGGAATATTTCAGCAGGCAGGGGGCTCTGTGGGTGCTGGCATTCATACTCCTTT
Source organism: Pseudomonadota bacterium (assembly GCA_043808585.1). Classification (GTDB taxonomy): domain Bacteria; phylum Desulfobacterota; class DSM-4660; order Desulfatiglandales; family Desulfatiglandaceae; genus CAYVMN01. Next base: position 9,130 of record JAZDES010000013.1, read on the forward strand.
ACAAGATCGGCGATACCATGGCCAGCTCCATGACTACTCCCTTCTATCTTGAAATAGGGTTTTCAAAGACGGAAATAGGCGCGGTCGTAAAGCTCTTCGGGTTTTGGGCCACAGTTGCCGGGGGTCTGATAGGCGGTGTCATAATGATCCGACTGGGGATCAATCGTGCCCTGTGGATTTTCGGGTTCCTTCAGGCGATATCCACAGCATGCTTTGCACTTCTTGCTCGCATCGGTCACAACGTCCCTGCGCTCTCTGGAGTTATTGCCTTTGAGAACCTGAGCGGTGGGATGGGCACTGCTGCCTTTGTGGCCTTTATGGCCAGCATTACCAACAAGCGATTCACAGCAACGCAGTATGCACTGCTGAGCAGTCTAATGGGTGTTCCTCGGGTTATCGCCTCTGCCCCTACCGGCTATTTTGCCAAGAATCTGGGTTGGGAGAGTTTCTTCATTATGTGCACCCTTATTGCCTTACCTGGGATGTTGCTGCTGTTTAAGTTTGCCCGCTGGAGCTCAAGATAAAATCAAAGCCGGTCACAGCTGATATGGCCCAGAAGGGCTTCCATGTCTTCACTGATGTCCTCAATCCTCAAAGGCCTTTCCCGTCCGCAGGACCTGCAGACCATAAAGGTGCATGATCATCTCCTTAGAAGAAGGAGGCTACCTCCGCACTCGCATTTTCCCATTAGACCCCCATATTGAATGCCATAACCTAAAAACCCGCTCCATGGGGCCCGGGGCATAGGTTGTAATGATTACTCTGATCCATTGTTGTCATATGCTATGCCTCGAGGCAAATTGCAGAGGAATAGAGGGGTACGCTATTTCTGTAATATGCCAGGTGTCAAGTCCAAATGGAGCCCATTTATTGAGAAGTTACCTTATCACTTTATTGCCTATCAGAGACCACGAGATCATACAAGGAGTCATTATTGACACAAAGGCCAAATTCCCGCATACTTGGTTATAAAAAGAGGCTCGCTGATATGGAAAGGGAGCCATGAGTTGAAGTTTTAAGGAGAAATTAAATGGGCAGTCTACCTGAGTTTGTTGAGTTCCATGAAGAAGGGCCGCGAGAGGGATTTCAAATAGAGAAACGATGTTTTTCCTTGGAAGATCGCGCCAGGGTGATTGATGCCCTGAGCGAAACAGGGCTCAAGCGAATTCAGGTTGCCTCCTTTGTCAGCCCGAAGGCCGTCCCTTCAATGAAAGATGCTGAGGAACTTTTCGGGGCAATCACGCGGAGAGAGGGGGTGCGTTATACGGGTCTGTGGTTGAACAGGCGGGGCTTTGAGCGTCTTGCTGCATTGCCGGGCGCTCACTTATACGGGAAGATGGTCGTGTACACTACGGATGCCTTCTGCCTGACCAATAACAATTGCACGGCCGAGGAGATGCGTCGAAAACAAATGGACATGCTGGAAGTGTACGATGCGTACGGCCTTCCTTTGAAGGAGGCATACATCTTGACGGCGTTCGGCTGCAACCTGTCAGGTAACGTTTCCTTGTCGACAGTGATTGATTGCGTGAGGTTCATAGTGGATGTCTGCCGGAGCCAGGATCGACCTTTGCCCGATATCTATCTGGCCGATACGGTAGGCTGGGCGAACCCGGAGGAGCTTAAACGCCGAATGGAGGGTGTTAGAGAGGCAGCGCCTGGCGCACGTCTGGGGCTTCACCTGCACGACACGCGAGGTCTGGGCGCAGCCAATTTCTATGCGGCTCTCGAAGCGGGTGTAGACCTATTTGACAGTTCTGTGGCCGGATTGGGAGGCTGCCCCTTTGCAGCGTTAAAAGACAGCAATGCAGCCGGGAACATCTGCACCGAGGATATGGTTTTAATGTGTGAAGAACTTGGCATCGAAACCGGCATTGACCTGGAAAAGTTGATCGCCGCCGCAAGGCTCGCCGAGGAAGTTATAGGCCGACCTCTACCAGGGAAGATTATGCATAGCGGTCTGCTTTCGACCTTTCGGAAGGCCTGTTGAAAACTAATAGTCTAATGCTTTGAAAACAGTGGTGAGTCGCATGACCGACCGCGAGGGTCTTTTTTCCTCTCGCCTGCCTGTGTCCCGATTACATCGGGATATTTAAAGGTAAGGGGGCGTGCTCCCGATTACATCGGGATGAAGAATTTGGGTTACGTCCTTTGGAAAAAAGACCCTCACGGTCTTCTGCCTTTCTTTCAAAAGTGTTACGTTGAAAGTAGTCGGGGGATGTAAACGGCTCCTGGGGAAATGACGTGACCATTTCCCCGAGTAGCCGATTTCAGAGCGGATTGGACAGATATTTTACACAGGGTTCGCCTCACCGGATTTCTCGCCCGGAAAGACAATGGAGGCCTTAGCTCGTAGGGAGTCTATATATTCCCTGACAGCCTTATCTTTCTTTTGTCCAAGGAGATGATTTGAAATAAGTTCACTCACCTCGGAAAGCGGAACCTTCCTGGCTTCCTTATGGTCCAGCACCTCAATGATATGATAGCCGAAGCTTGTTTCCACAACAGGCCCGATCTCGCCAACCTTCTGGTTGAATGCTGCATCCTCAAATGCCTTTACTGTTTGCCCGTGAACCAGTTCACCAAGCCTCCCGCCTTTTGCCTTGCTGGGGCAGTCAGATGCCTCGGCTGCAATAGCTTCGAATTTCTCGCCCTTTTTGTCCATTAACTGCCCCCGGATCTTTTCGGCCTTTTTCATCTTCTCGCTCTTGGCTGCAGCGTCATCATCAGGATTGACTGCAATGAGGATATGTCTGACTTCTACGCTTTCCGGCACCTGGAAATTTCCTGAATTTTCCTCGTAAAAGGAAGCTATCTCTTCATCGGTGGGCGCCGCCACATCAGCAATCTGCTGTTCCAGATGCTTCTTGATCCTCAGATTCTTCGTCACGGACTCCCTAAAATCCTTTTCCGTACGGCCCATATTTCGGAGAAATTCCTCAAAGGTCGCCCCGGAAGGCGATGACTCCTGCAACTGCCTTAAGACCTCTTCGACCTCTTCATCCTTCACGGTGGTATTTTGCTTTTCAAGTGCCTTTGTTAACAGGGTCTCTTCAATCATGCTGTCCAGGACCTTGCCATTCAACTGGTTGCGGATCTTGGCCAGCCTCTCGGGAGGCAGCATTTTTGCCTTAGGGCCCAATATCGCGTCTATTCTCTTTTCGACTTCACCTCTGGTTATGCTTACATCATTGACCGTAACCAGTACCTGATCCTTTCCATCCTGCTGGTTTCGTGCCCAGGTGTTAAAGGCTAATGCCCCTAAAACCAGCGCGAATAAGGAAATGGATATTCCCTTTGCCAATGTCAGTTTCTTTTTTTTCATGATGAATTCCTTTCTGGTTTTGTTGATGTGTTTTGATGATTAGTTTAGGACTTTCCTTGCCAAATGCCGTTGAATCTATCGATGCCTTCTAAAATGCCTCTTTTCTGCCCCGTGAGAAAAAGATATTACATGGTTCTTTCAGTAACATTTCGTGAACATTACAATTCGGTAAGGTTGAAATCAGAGAAGTCAGACAAGAAAGAACTTGACAACCACAAAAAACTGGAAAAGGATAAAACAATATAAGGCCTGAAAATAAGTAGCAAAAACCAGGCGTTATCATCAAGCCGGCCTAATTCTGAGAAGGCTTAAATGGATATACGCGTCTAGCAGTATCGGCTGGTAGGGGAGCCGTGGTCAGGCGTAGAGTTGAGCAGGAGGGAGTTACTATGGAAAAAATCGGGTTTATTGGACTTGGTATTATGGGCAGGCCTATGGCCCGCAATCTGATGAAGGCAGGATACCCTCTCGTAGTGCACAATCGCAGCCGGGGACCTGTGGATGAGCTATCAGGTGAAGGAGCAACGCCGGCTTTTTCTCCTAAGGAGGTGGCTGAGAAAAGCGACATCGTAATAACCATGCTTCCTGATTCCCCGGATGTAGATCTGGTGGTCACAGGACCGGAAGGGGTCCTTGAGGGGGTACGATCTGGGATGCTCTTTGTGGATATGTCAACCATAGCGCCTGCAACTACGCGAAAGATCTGCAGGGCATTCCACGGCAAAGGCGTAAAGTGCCTTGACGCCCCGGTTTCCGGTGGTGAGGTTGGAGCTAAGGAAGGAACACTCTCCATTATGGTGGGCGGCCCGGTAGAGGCCTTTGAGAGGGCACTGCCGCTCTTTCAGGTAATGGGGAAGAATATCGTCCATATTGGAGAGACAGGCGCCGGTCAGGTAACCAAGGCCTTCAACCAGATCGTTGTGGCAGTGACGATCCAGGCGGTGTCCGAGGCAATGACCCTTGCCAAGAAGGCCGGCGTGGACCAGGAAAAGGTACGAGATGCCCTGCTGGGCGGGTTTGCCCAGAGCCGCATCCTGGATTTCCACGGGAGGCGCATCCTGGAGCGAAACTTCAAGCCTGGCTTCAAACTGAAACTTCACCGAAAGGATCTGGGTATTGCCCTTCAGACTGCAAGGGAGCTCTCCATGCCGCTTTTTGCAACGGCCCAGGTCGCAGAATTGATGAATTCGATGATTGCAATGGACAAGGGGGAACTGGACCACTCGGCCCTGGCACTCCTTGCAGAGACACTCGCGGGGGATGTATCAAAACAATAACCGGATGGGGGGTTCACAATGGAAGGAGCATGGAGTCTACAGAATAGAGTGGCGATAGTTACCGGCGGAAACGGCGGTATCGGAAAGGGGATCGCGGTCGGGTTTGCATCCATGGGCGCCGATATCGTCATCGCGGCGCGCAACCGTGCCAAGACAGACGAGGCCGTGGAGGAGATTAAACGGTCATTTGATGTCCGGGTGCTGGGCCTGCAGGCCGATGTCCGTTATGAGGATCAGATTCAGGAAATGGTCGCTTCCGTACTCAAGACCTTTGGAGGTATCCACATACTGGTGAATAACGCCGGCATGAACATCCGCAAAATGCCGCAGGACTACCTCGCATCGGAGTGGGATGAAGTCATAAATACAAATCTTCGCAGTGCATTCCTTTGCTCTAAGGCGGTTTATCCCTCGATGAAGGGGGCCGGGGGGGGCAAGGTCATCAACATCGGCTCCATGACCTCCATCTTAGGGGGGGCAAAGCTTGCGCCATACGGGACAAGCAAGGGGGGAATCGTTCAACTGACCAGGAGTCTGGCAGTTGCCTGGGCCTCGGACAACATCCAGGTGAACGCGATTTTACCGGGGTGGATCAACACTGAGCTGACGAAACAGGCACGAAAAGATCTGCCCGGTTTACACGAGCGGGTCATAGATAGAACGCCAGCCGGCCGCTGGGGGGAGCCGGGCGACCTGGCAGGCGCAGCTATCTTCCTGGCAAGCCGTTCTTCTGATTATGTAACCGGCGTGGCCCTGCCGGTTGACGGCGGGTTTTCAATAATGATTTGAGCCCGTCACATTGACCCTAAAAGGGAAGCGAAACCTTGCCGTTCGAGGGAGTTTTGTAAGCCTGAGCAAGGAAGACCTGATAGGGAGATAAGGAATGGCAAAGTTTAGGATTGCCGTCATTCCAGGAGACGGGATCGGAAAAGAGGTAGTCCCCGAGGGGATTCGGGTGCTGGAATCGGTTGGACTGCGACACAATATAAGCTTCGAGTGGAACACCTTTCCCTGGAGCTGTGAGACGTATCTCCGTACCGGGGCTATGATGCCAAGAGACGGGATCGAACAACTCCGGGATTATGACGCCATCTTTCTTGGGGCCGTCGGGTTTCCTGGTGTACCGGATCACGTCTCACTCTGGGGTCTGCTGCTTCCCATCCGCAGGCAGATGCAGCAATATGTCAACCTTCGTCCTGTGCGGATGCTGAAAGGGATGGTCTCACCCTTGCGGGACCGGGGACCAAGGGAAATCGATTTTGTTGTGGTGCGAGAAAACAACGAGGGCGAGTATTCTGAGATAGGCGGGCGGCTCTATTCCGGAACCGATGCCGAGATGGTGGTCCAGGAGACGGTATTTACTAAAAAGGGGGTCGAAAGGGTCATGCGTTTCTCTTTTGAACTGGCACAGAGCCGCGAGGCCAAGCACCTCACCTCGGCAACCAAATCAAACGGCATCATTCACACTATGCCTTATTGGGACGAACGTTTCGCAGCATTGGCCACCGAGTATCCGGATGTTCGAACCGACAAGTATCATATAGACATACTGACCGCCCATTTTGTCCTTCATCCCGACTGGTTCGATGTAGTGGTCGGGAGCAACCTCTTTGGAGATATCCTCTCGGATCTTGGCCCTGCCGTTGCGGGTACCATCGGTATAGCACCTTCTGGCAATATCAATCCGACCAGGGAACATCCATCCATGTTTGAACCGGTGCATGGATCTGCACCTGACATCGCCGGCAAGGGAATCGCCAATCCCATTGGTCAGATATGGTCAGGGGCAATGATGCTGGATCATCTGGGTCACCCTGAGGCCGCAGCGAGCGTTGAACGGGCCATAGAAACGGTCCTGGAGGACCCTGCGCTTCGAACTCCTGATATGGGGGGAAAGGCCACCACAGCGGAACTGGGAATGGCCATTGCGGAGGCCGTCTAGAGCGGTAATTGAATACGCTTCCTGAAGAGCAAAGACAAAATCAGACAGGTCGTCACAATAATCAGGCAGACGAGGAATGCATCGCTAAAGGCAGCAGGAGGATAATTCCCGGTTTGCCCGGCAGTTCGGTCAAGGATTGCCCCGGTCCACACCTGCAATAAGGCAACTCCCAGGAAAGGAAACGGGTTCAGGAGCCCTGAAATTGTCCCAAAGACAGGTGCTGGCGTTGTCTCACGGACCAGAGTCCACAGCGTGGTGCCAAATCCGCCGGTAGCTGCTCCCATCAAGAGGAATACCGGCACCAGGCCTACGGCTCCGAAGGCAGAAGGGGGCCAAGTAAGGCACGCCCAAACCCCTGTCTGAATTGCCAAGAGACAGGCCATGAAATTAATCCTGTTATGAAAAAACCGGCCCATCAGCCATCCCGAAAGAGGGGCGCCAATAATAAATCCTACGGGGACCAACATGTTCAGATGGCTGGCATGGAGGCTGTCCATCTTGAAAAGGGACATGAGGAAGGGCGTAGCCCAGAGCCCCATGAAGGTGACAAAGGTCCCAAATGACCCGAAGAAGAACCCTGCCAGGACCCAGAACCTTAAGGAGGTTATGACCTGGCGAGCCGAGCCCCGGGAATCTCCAGTTTTGCTGTCCTTTTCATCCGACCCTTTCTCTCCGGCCCTTACGTTCGGACCATGATCCTGAACAATGAAAAAGGTGGCGAGGGCCAGCAAAAGGGTTAGCCCCCCAACAAACAAGAAGGTGGCCCTCCACCCCCACAGACCGGCCATCCAGGCGAGCGGCGTAGTCGCAAAGATAGCGCCCAGGTTCCCGATAGCCAGTAACATACCTGTCATAGTGGCGAAGCGCCTCGTGTCGAACCACTGAGAAAGGGCCTTCAAGGCCGGAACATATACCCCTCCAACCCCAAGACCGATCAGGGCACGGCCTACCGAGGCCCAACCTATAGTGGGAGCCAACCCGAAAAGAAAGCACCCACACGCGGCAGCCAAAGACCAAAACCCCACCACCCGCCGCGGGCCTATCAGGTCGGAAAATCGGCCCACAAGCGGTTGTTCCAGGGCGTACAAGTAGAAATACATGGAGGACATGAACCCCAGAGCGGTGGCATTGGTTTGAAAGGCGTTGAGAAGATCCTGAGCGATAACCGACGGTGACATACGATGGAAGTAGACAAGAAAATAGACTGAGGAAAACACACCAAAGACTACCCAGCGGCGGGAATCAGTGGTTCGGGATAAGCTCTCGTTTAGCATGGAAAAGCCTTCTCAGCGTATGATTCGTAGCAAAATCTTGCCCCCTCGTCCGAAGATCCCATTAGGAGATATCTCTTAACTAGTGCCTGAACGAAGAGTCTTGTCCACGATTAATTCGAATACCCCGTCTAGGCGGGGAACAAATCCGAATACCCGCCTGCCTGCAAGGTATTAGGGCCAGAACATAGGAGCGGTAATATGAGCATTCCGTCGGGTAATACCCTGAAGCTGTGCAAAGGCATTGCGGGCAGGTCAAATGACAAAATGATCCAAACTCACAAACTGAAAATACAGTAACAGTTTAGCGCTCTGCAACCGGGGCAATGGGGGCTTCCCTTTTTCGGGTGTAAAACTCGCCCGCAAGAGAGCGTAAAGTAATCACGCGCCACAGCTGAAAATAAGGAACTGTGCCAACGCTAACATCATCTCGTTGTTGAGAGAGCGCTCTCCGTGATTTCTTAACACTCTCTAACGGGCTCAGACAGGGTTACACCTCTCAAAAAGAAAACCCCCATTGCCCCGGATAAACGCCAGATTGGAAAAGGGCTAAAATGATACAAAATACAATGTTTTTGTCATTAGAGCTTTGGTTTTTGAGTCATTGTTTCGTGTTTCGGATTTTTGACCGAAAAACGCGGTCTTCGGTCAACCACTAACTACGACCAGGCCCATGGAATCATGATAGGATGACGGGAGATTTCCCGCAATAGGGTTTTTCGCATTCCTCCTGGATAATTGCCACATAAAAGGGTGCGTTGATTTGATTACATGGGGGACATGTTTTTTACACAGTATTCCTCCAGCGGTTCTTGTGCTAGTTGATATAAGCAATTATTTTTTCAAGATAATTTGCAGCCAATGATTGTGCTTTATCCCTTGCATAGTTCTTGCGTATGAAATGGAAAGCCAGGAGACAAGCAAGGATGGACGGTTCTATGAAGGGCGGTATTGTCTGCACTCTAATATTAATTCTCGTGGCCTTGGGACCCGGTGGACTGACCTATGCCGGTGACGGAAGGACGCTGACTTCGGGCGAGTTCATAAATTTGGGACTGAATCAAGAACTCTCAACTAGATTGCCAGATATTCTGAGCAGTAATTTGGACCAAGATGACCTTGTCTACAAATCCTGTTTCACTTTGAGCGAGGCCCTATATGGGCAATTTACTGGAAATCTTCCATCCGCCTCTTCTTCCTCCCACACAAACCTCGGAATACTCCCTCAGAGAAATGAGATTGACTTCGGCACGGTAGCGCCCCATGTGGGGATTGGTTGGGGTCATGAAGTGGGAGAAGCCAGGCGTTGGGTAATATCATTTGACTTCGGGCTTGCATATCAAGGCACTCCCAGGGTTGACGTAACATCGTGGGAGGGGCTGCTTTCTGTGCAAAGGTCCTGGGCAAAAATCGAAAATCCGAAGGAGAGTTTCGAAGACCAGATAAGGAATCCTGAACCGTTAATTGCCTTCGGATTGACTTACAAATTCTGAGGTGTTTTGAGACGACAACCTGCAACTCATTCGGGTGGGCCGCTCAGGGTGAGATTGAGAGAACCGGAGAGGTAGCCATCTGAGTCGAATGCCACGCGTGTGTACCCTGCTGCCTTTGCAGCCGCTTTTACCTTCTCCCTCATCTCCTGCTCAAAGAGACGATCCAATTCCTCCTGACCGACTTCCACTACAGCAAGGTGTTCCCAGTGCCGCACCCGCACAGTGAGAAACCCCAGCCCCCGAATACTATCCTCGGCAACGGCGATCCGTTTCAGTTTCTCCTCAGTAATATCTTGGCCGTATGGAATCCTGGAGGCCAGGCATGCCTGAGCAGGCTTGTTCCAAACGGGGAGCCCCTTTCTCTTCAGGAGGATGCGAATCTCTTCCTTTGCCAACCCCACTTCCATCAGAGGACTCGTTACCCCTTTTTCTCTGGCCGCTCTGATTCCAGGGCGAAAGTCCCCTGCATCGTCTGCATTCGTACCGTCCAGGACACGCTCGCAACCTTCCTCATCGGCTATCTTCAGCAGTGCG
>JAZDES010000014.1:0-17979 GCA_043808585.1 Pseudomonadota bacterium
GGCAGATTTGGCAAGACTTTTTGGTATGACCGGTCAAGGGGTCAGGTATGCTGTCAGAAGGGGTGAGCGAATCGCTAAAACAAACGATTATAGACTTATGGACTGAATTAGTTACTTATTGCTGGACGTCCCTTTATTCCATTCGGTTCAACCAATCTCATTCACCCAGGCTCAGATGTTGCTCATCTAGGTTACGCTGTTCCAGCCACTTGGGCATCCGTTGGCGGTCCACTTTCTTGCTCACCTCAGGGGCGGCGGCTGTCAAGTGATCGGCCAGAGAGCGGCTGACATTCATGCCTCCCGTTGCGCCGTCGAAGATAATGACCTTGTCTGTTTTGGTTGTACGATAGGCAAATTCCATGGCCACGTCCAGGTCTTCGGCCAAGAGGGCGTGCTTCATGTAATTGAGGTTCATAGGGTCTCTATTGAAATGCTCTGCCTGTTGGCTGCCCACCATGATTGTGGGAGTCTGCTCAGCAAAGAAGGTGGCCGGATACCCCGTCCAGGCGTAGTTGTGAACGACCATCCTGATGGCAGGATTGACAGGGGGGATGTCCGGTATCAATCTCCGACCGCGATGATCATAGAATGTCTCGGTATACCATGTGTAAGGCGGCAGGGCATTTCCCAGGTCAAACACGTCGATATTGGCGCAGACCATGTTGGCATAGATTACCCCTCCTGCAAACACATAAGGGACAGGACATGGGAAGTCCAGGATGACGATGCAGTCTTCTATTTCTCCGAATAGGCTAATGATCTTACCATAATAGGTGAGTCCACCCAAGGTCACCCTGTTGTTCAGGGCGTAGAGATCATTGTCAGCATCAATGGTAACGACACCCACAGGAGACATGATCAGAAAGATGGAGAAGGCGTATTTGCCCTGGACAAAATCGGAATCAAATATGGCCCTGGCCACGAAATTGGCTGCCCTGGGGCCCATATTCATATGGTAGGTGGACCGGGTTTCGCACCGCGCATAGCTCATGCCGAAGGGCTTCACGGCCCGATCCACATGGCGATGAAAATGGACCTCCCGAACGTCACTGTTGTGGGCGTGGATAATGACATCCGCGTCGTATGCCCGCCGGAGACCATAGAGAGTTCCGATTTTCGTTTCAATGGGTATCCCCGCATCAATGGGCGCAATGCCGAGGGCCTTGCCCTGGAAGTGCTCATCGAGGCCATGGGCTTTGATATATTCCTCTGTTTCGCGGAACCTCATCCCGAGCCCGGCCCTTAGCCGAATCTCCTTTGCCGGCGTTTCACGCTCCACCACGTCTTTAATGGTTCGAAGCATTTCTGCGTAAGGTTTGCCCCCCAAGAGGGTGAAACCGTGATGAGAGGCCAGGATGTTCACTGTATTACCAGGCTTGATTTTTGAGAAATCTACCTTGGCCAGGGCAGCTTCGGTTTTCTCCCGAATGATTTTCTCCCCCATACCGTTGGGGTAGATGATCTTCGGGAGATCCGGGATCAGCTCTCTCAAGAGTACGCTTGTGATTCCCTCCAGTTGAGCTCCCCTCTTGGTGATATACTTTGGATCTACGCCATACTGGGATCTCCTTGGCTCAGCAGGCGGGATAGGCTCTCGATACATATCTCTCCACCTCCTCAATGGACTTCAGGGATTCACTGGGGCATTGACGATCCGTTCCAGGAGTTCTTGGTCATCCTCGAACCGGAAGATAGGATACTTTTCTTTGATCTCAGGGGAGATGTCCCAGACCGTGGAAGTTCGGCCGTACCACTGCCAGCTGTCCTTCTTGCGTTGAAAGGTCGCCCCTGCCGCCTCCAGAAAGCGCAAAATAGTCTGGTTACATTCAATGCCACAGCCTGCACCGATTCCCGTTGCGAGGACCACGGCATCCGGTGTCCTGGCCCCTCCCAGAATAGCTGCAGCAAGCTCTTCTGCACGGCTCGCCGAGCAGTAACAAACCACTTGTTTGGGATGAAAGCGGGCCTTCTGGCACAAGGCTCGAATTTCATCGGAACTAAACTGACCCACATCAACCCCGAGGACATGGGGCTTGCAGGATACCATCTGGACGGCATGCTCCGGGCAGCGCTGCTCGCAGTTCCAGCAACCCACACATTTCGCCTCATCAAAATGGATCTTAATGTCTTTTCCCTTCTTCTTCACCTTTATGGCGTACACGGGACAAACCATCTCACAGGTCTTGCATCCTTTGCAAAGCTCCATGTTCACCCTTGAATGGACATTGACGATTTTCATCGAAAACTCCTTTCAGATAGAAGGCACTCATCTCTTTGTTTGTAAAGAGAATTCTTTCATCCTCTTAAACCTGGCCTCATGACTCATTCGCCCACCAAGATGAGAACCCTCTTTCCCGGTTCTTGACCTTTTCATTGTTTATTTTCTTAAGAGCGTCCCACGGGCCTCGGATGCCCCTCCCCCCTCTGGCTGCCCTATTTTGCATCACTGATAATCCACGGTAAACACCTCTTCTGTTCCGGATATTTCATTTCCCCTTTCGTCAATGGCAACAAGCTCAACTGAGTAGCGACCGGGTTCTACATTCAGGTCGAATTCGTGCTCAAATTCAAAGATGGAATAAAAGAGCCGGGTCGGCTCAGACTGGATATACACCCTTCCCAGATTCACCTCACGCGTCGTGGTCAGGATCTCCTGCCCCTGGGCGTTTCTTATGTGGTAGCGGACCTGGGTGATCCGATTGTCTGCAATATAATAGAGGTACCGGTCCGGCGATGGCGTGACCGTTGTGGGTATGGGCGTGACGACGCCAAAAATGCTGAACTCCTGGGCGGTCATCAGCACGATGCCGTCAGCCAGATCCAGATCGAGGGCCGTAGGCGTGTCGTCATAGAGATTGTACCGATTATCCCCGTCACCGGTCCCCATCATTCTGATCGCGGCCCGTGTCAAGACCAGCCGGTCTCCTGGATCGAACTGCCTGATAAACCCTTCAAGCGTAACCTTTTCGCCCGAATCCATTGGCGTGTAGGTGATCTCCGGCTCTCCTATGTCGTAGTGACAAAAGAAGGTATTGGGGCTGTCAATGACCCCTGTTAGCAGGGCCTTACCGATTTCGAGGCAGGAGGTGACGCCGTCCACCACCAAATTGTAAAGGACGAAACCGATCATGGCGTTGTCCGGGGTGCCGTATGATACGCCAGAGAGCGTGTTGACCACCTCCAAGGAATTCTGCGGCCGCCAGCGCTTGTCGATCTTGTAGCTTCCCGCTGAAAAGCCTTCAGGAAAAAAATACCCTGCAAAGGGGTCCAGAAAGATCCGGTACCCCTGGCCCCTGGCATATTCTATGAATTTTTTTTCATGATTATCGGGGAGAAAGGCGCCGAACAGTTTTGTCACGGGTTTAAAATAGAGCGTCATGGTCTGAGTGTATCCGGCCACCTCACCGGAGAGTCCGGTGACTTTCAGGGTGTAGACGCCTTCTGTCAGGTCTTCCAGCGGATTGCCGAAGGGATCCAGGTAGTCGGTGTCAAAGTCCTTTGTGGCCCCGCCGAGGATGATGCCCCCAAAATAACTCTGGGTCACCAGCACCTTGTTGTTGGGGTTGTAGAACCCCCCGGGGTCATTCACCAGATCCGGCGCCACATCCAGCCCCTTGCTGACTCCCTCGGGGTAGTTCTGTTCAATGGCGCTCATGGGCGTTACGCCTGTCTGTTGGTCCACATGACTTTCTATGGACCTAACAGGCGTGCCCGATGCCGTTTCTCCTCTGAAAAGCGCTATTCTCACATCCCCGGGCCGTTGAACGCCCTTGTCAAAAAAGCCGATCACATAGAAATCCCTCTTCTCTCCGAGGTATCGCTCAGTTTCGCTGGGAAATCCGATGGTGAAGGACTTGCCTGAAGGGCCTGAACCCCCTGAGTCTCCGCATGACAGGGTAAACAGGAGGCCGAGGAGGCCGCCAGCGGCCATAAGTGCTTTAACCCATGAGATTAACCTGTTGTGTGATCGCATGGTCATGTTTCTCCTTTTTTCGGAAGTGGGGGCTCGGACCCAGTTGATGGAAGCTGACACTTACAACCTTCGGCCAGGCGGGCAATCCGCGCCCCATTGGAACGCGTCTGTCGCGCCTTTGTGAAAGATTAGCCCAAAAAAGCTATTTGAGCAAGAAACATACCAGACCCGCAGCGGTCCGCTATCCTGAAAGAGTGGAAATGACTTGACTGCAAAAGGGCCATAAACATAGTATAAATTCGACTATAAACACGGCCTTTTCCTTTGGTCATCGCTGAGCCGTTCAAGGGCTTAACCATTCCACCACTCAACCACTTAACGAAGTCTGGGTTATAAGAAAGGAGACTCTAATGCGGGCCTTATTTGTGTTCACACCCCCTGAATCCAAGCGATTCATTGCCAAAGCCGTTGCACGGTTGCCGGAGGTCGTCAGTGCCAAAGAGAAGGGGAGGATCCTGATCGGACACGGCTCTACAAATGTGCGCGTAGCCCAGGAAATCCTCGGCAGGTGTCCCGAGCCGGATAAATTCCTCTCAGGGCTTGTCATCAACAGGGTCCTGTGCGTAACGCAAGCCGAGGAAAAACCGCCCATGATCGTGATCAAAGATGGAGAACTGGGTGCGCCTGAACTGACCATGGAAGAGACCCTCAAGGATTTCGACGCGGGATCGGTATTCATCAAAGGCGCAAACGCCGTTGACCCGCAAGGAAACGCGGGGGTGTATGTGGCCCACCCCTCCGGCGGCACCATCGGTTTTGCCTATGGGATCCTCAGTGCCCGGGGCATCCGGCTGGTCGTGCCTGTTGGACTGGAAAAACTCGTACCGTCCGTGAAAGAGGCCGCGCGGCACCTCGGTCAACGCACCTTGTACTATTCCATGGGGATCAGAATAGGGATGATCCCCCTCGTGAATGCAAAGGTAATCACTGAGATAGAGGCCTTCCGGATCCTTTTTGATCTGCATGCCATTCCCATCGGAGGGGGTGGGGTGAATGGCTCCGAGGGCTCGGTCGCCCTGGTAGCAGAAGGGGAAAAGGAGGCATTGGACCAGGCCATTGAACTCATTGAATCCATAAAAGGGGAGGCGCCCCTCCGGGCAAAGAAATCACTCTGCATCAATTGTCTGCCGACAAGTCCAAGCATGCTCGGAACACCCGACAAGCAGTTTGCAGAAAGAGAAATCAAGTACTGCATGTTCCAGGGGAAAAGGGAAGAAGAACTCCCCGGATTTTTCACGCAAGGGGTCTAACCCGGCGAAGGCGGAATTATGGAATTGCGACCCCAGAGGAATTTCCCAGTGGAAGCCCTATTCCAATTACTGGAATTGAGGAATTGAGGTCAACGACGACAAAAATAGGCTTTCCCAAAAAGATTCCTTACCAAACCCGTCCAAAATGAGTAGATTACTTATTCACAATTAGTTAAAATTAACTTCTTGACAGTTTAATTTGGTTGACAATATTATAAATTGTCTGTTTTAGGAAGGCCTGTTTGTGCTTGACAGGACTTAGACTTTTCGTTTATCAGTATATAGAGGGCGGAACAGTCCGGAAGAATAGGGTCTGACCGCCATTACCGCAGGGTAGGGGCACATGGGGTGCTTCTGTCCTCCCGGCGGCGACTTAAGCTAGGTTGCCTTTGGGAATCGGGCTCAGGAAGCCAGCGATAGCTTTTAGGAAAGGAGGGAGTTAGATGGGAAAGAAGTTAAAGTTTCTTACGGTGTGTTTATCGGTAATGTTTATAGCGGCTTTGATCTTTGCCGGCCCTCTTGCATCAAACGCTCAAGCAGAGGAAAAACCTATAAGGATTGGGTTTAGCATGGCTCTATCTGGAGGTCTGGCAGCGGCAGGGAAGGCCGCCTTGCTGTCCATGCAAATCTGTGCCGAAGACTTTAACAAAAAGGGTGGCGTGCTTGGGAGACCGGTGGAATTGGTTTATTATGACGACCACTCCAAGCCGGCCGATGTCCCTGGTATCTACACAAAACTCATCTCGGTCGACAAGGTGGATTTTGTCGTGGGGCCTTATGCCACGGCGCTCATCGCACCTGCCATGCCCATTGTGATGCAGAACAAAATGGTCTTTATCACCCTGTACGGCCTCGCGCTGAATCCAAAGTTCAACTATAAATACTATTTCCAGATAATGCCCACGGGACCAGAGCCTTACACCAACTGGTCTGAGGGTTTCTTTGAGGTCGCGAGCGAGCAGACACCAAAGCCCAAAACCGTGGCGCTCCTGGCTGAGGACAATGAGTATGGGGTCAACGGCCAGATCGGAGCCGAGAAAAACGCGAAAAAGTATGGCATGGAAGTGGTCTATAAGAAGAGGTTTCCGCCTGGCACACCAGATTGCACCCCGATCATGAGGGCGATAAAAGCAACCAACCCAGACATTGTCTGGATGTCGACCTACCCGCCGGGCACTGTGTGCACCCTCAGGGCGGCCAAGGAGGTGGGCCTTGTCCCAAAGATGATCGGCGGAGGCCTGGTAGGGGCCCAGTATACCTCCATCCAGACCAGTTTCGGCCCGGATTTGAACAACGTTGTATTTTACCATACGTGGGCACCTGCACCGACTTTGAAGTTTAAAGGCATAGAGGCCTTCCTGGAGAAGTATCAGGCACAGGCCGTGAAACAAGGTCTGGATCCGCTGGGCTATTACCTGCCTCCATATGCCTACGCCTATCTGGAAATCCTGTTACAGGCCATCGAGGCTACGAAGAGCATGGACCAGAAGACTGTGGGTGAATATATGAGAAACAATGAGTTTGACACCGTCGCCGGTAAAATAAAGTTTGACCCCAACGGCGAGTGGGCGAAAACAAGAATGCTCCAGGTCCAAGTTCAAGGCGTCAAGAGCCATGAGGTAAGCGAGTTCGCCAAACCCGAAACCTTTGCCGTGCTTTATCCCAAAAAATGGGCATACGGAAAGATCGTTTACCCATTTCCGGGTTGGGAATAACTAGCGGTTTGAGTGTGTATGGAGCAAGGGCCCTATAATTAAGAGTTCCTAAGGGGCCCTTGCACCCTGAAAAAAAGGAAAAAATATGTTCGAGCTAGTGGTCAACTCCATTGTCGCAGGGATTCTGTTAGGGGGATTCTATGCTGCCATCACTTTAGGCCTCTCTGTCTCCTTCGGGATGCTGGATGTTGTCAATATTGCCCATCCGGTCTTCGTAATACTGGGTGGTTATGGGGTTTATTTGCTCAATGGGCTTTTTGGTTTGGATCCAGTATTGGCCGGCGTGATTTTTGCTCCCCTCTTTTTCCTTATCGGGATAGGGGTCTATCTGGTGTACTACAATTCCTTCGAGAAAAGGGGGGCAGAATCGCTGAGGGGGCTGGTCTTCTTTTTCGGAATTCTCTTTCTGATAGAAGTCGCTCTGCTTTTGACCTTTGGGGTAGATTATCGACTGGTCCGCGCAGCTTGGATTGGAAAATCCATAGAAGTCGGTTTCGTGGGGATATCGCTGAGATTGTTTGTTCCCTTTCTGGTTGGCGTGGTCCTGACCGTGTTACTTTATCTTTTCTTTTCCAGAACTTTTTTAGGTATGATCACGAGGGGCGTTGCCCAGGACAGTATAGCAGTAAGCTTGATGGGGGCCAATCCAATCCGGATTAAGACGATTGCATTCGGCTTATCCATTGCCACGACAAGCATAGCAGGAGCCCTGATTATCAGCATAGGCCCTGTGGAGCCAGCCATTGGAAGAGAACTCATAGGGAGGGTCTTCGCGGTCACTGTTTTGGCAGGCATGGGAAGTATCAGCGGGACCCTGTTTGCTGCATTAATCCTTGGCGTCGCCGAGAGCCTAACTGCGACACTTGGCGGACCGGCATGGGGTTTAGCCGTCTCTTTCGGTATCCTTCTCCTTGTGCTGGGGGTGAAGCCAAAGGGACTTTTTAGGAGGTAAAACTTGAAGAAATCATTCTTCTTGCCTGCGATAGGCGTGATCGCCTTGGGAATTTTACTGCCCCAGTTCGTTAAAGTCTCCTATTTTTATTTTGCCGGTTATGTGGTCCTGCAATTTATGATCCTTTCCTCAGCCTGGAACTTATTGGGCGGATATACGGGATATGTCAACTTTGGTGTTGGCGGCTTCTATGCAATAGGGGCCTATACATCAGCGGCATTCATATTGTTTTTAAAAATGAATCTTATTATAGGGATCATCGCCGGAGGTGTGCTCTCAGGCCTCTTGGGTTTAGGTTTAGGATACCTGACGATCAGGGTGAGAGGCATATTTTTTGCCATATCCACTCTGGCGGTGGCCATCATCATCCAAATGATTATTGTGAACTCGATCTGGTTGGGCGGCGCCAGTGGACTATATATTTTTCGACCTGAACCGATCCCACCATTTTCTGACTACCTGGAATTCCTGTTTGCCCTCATGCTTTTTCTCGCCTTTCTTTCGGTCATGGCAGTAAGATACATCGAGAAGTCATGGATTGGGAAGTGCTTTATCGCCATAAGGGATAGCGAGGAGGCGGCAGAATGTGCGGGGGTGCCAACATTCAAGCTAAAACTCTTTGCAACGACTCTGAGCGGATTTATGATGGGAGTGGCCGGAGCACCTTTCCCTTACTACATTACCTATCTTGAACCCTATAGTGCTATGGACCTGATGGTAACCGTCAATAGCCTCGCCATGCCACTCGTGGGTGGAACGGCCCACTGGTTAGGCCCGGTCATTGGATCTATATTATTAGGGAGTGCTCAACAAATCATCACTGTCACGATTTCCTCAGTGTGGAATGTGCTCATTGTGGGCATTGTTCTTATCGGCTTCGTGATCCTGGCCCCCGAGGGGATAATTGGGCTGATTCAAAGGCGGAGAGGTCAAGAATGAACACCGCATTGCTTGAAACCAAAAGCGTATCAAAGTCCTTTGGTTTTCCCGCGCTGCTTAATGTGGACATTCAAGTGTATCATGGTGAGAGATTTGGCCTAATCGGGCCGAACGGCTCGGGCAAGACAACTTTGATAAATGTCATTACAGGAATCCTGCCTGCTGACGGTGGAGAAGTGACTTTTGATAAGAAAGATATAACCACCCTGCAATGTTACAGGCGGGCCAGATTGGGCATAGCCAGAACCTTTCAGATACCCAAGCCCTTTATAAGTATGAGCATTCTGGATAACTTGACCATACCTCTTAGGTATGCAGCTCACAGCAAAGGCTCAAAATCTACCCCAGAAGATGAGGCAATGAATATTCTCCGACTCATAGGGATAGATTCGAAAGCCAGTGCAAGGCCGGGGGATTTGACCCAGATAGAGATGCGCAAGCTGGAGCTGGCTAGAGCCCTGGCACTAAGGCCAAAACTCCTTCTTTTGGACGAGGTGATGGCTGGATTATCGAGCGGTGAGATAGACGAGCTATTAGTCACCCTCGGAAATTTGAATGAGCAGGGCATTACCATACTCATGATTGAACACATAATGCGGGCCGTTATGAGTTTCTGTGAAAGGATAGCCGTCCTCAATGCCGGAGTAAAAATAGCGGAAGGCACTCCAGAAGAAATCATAAACAATAAAGAAGTGGAGAGGGCTTACCTTGGCGAATAATCTGATAGTGAATAATATATCTGCTGGTTATGGGGCGGTCCGGGTGCTTCACGGAGTATCAGTCAGCATAGGGGAGGGCGAGACCGTCGTTCTCCTTGGCACCAATGGTAACGGTAAAAGCACCCTGATGAAATGCATCGTGGGCATGGTGAAACCTGACTCCGGTGAATTGTACCTGGAATCGGATGGCAATCGAATAGATCTGACGGATAAGGTTTCAGAGGAAATCGTCAATCTGGGCATTTCCCTTATTCCCGAAGGGAGAAGACTGTTCCCAGCAATGACGGTGAGGGAAAACCTTGTGGTCGGAGCCTACCGATCAGATGCGCGCAAAGGTTTGGAAAGAAACTTAGAGTCTAGCTACGAGTCTTTCCCGATCCTTGCAAAACGCAAGAACCAGCTTGCAGGCACATTGAGCGGTGGAGAACAACAGATGTTGGCCGTAGCGAGGGGTTTAATGTCGAATCCGAAAATCCTCTTAGTGGATGAGCCCTCCCTCGGATTGGCGCCGATACTTGTTAGCACCGTGATTGCCAAAATAAAGGAGTTGAAGGAACAATACAAGCTGGCCGTGCTTATGACGGAGCAGAACTTTAACCAGGCAATTAAGATCGCAGATAGAGGCTATATCATAGTTGAAGGGAAAATTAAATTTGAGGGCAAGAACACTGAAGAGCTAAGCGAGCATGAGCTGGTCAAGAAGTTCTATTTGGGTGTGTAGTAACGGATTTGCCCGATAGTAAAACCGGAAAGTCCTTCAAATCCTTCACCCCGATACATGGGGGCGAAGGATTTTTTACTTAAGAAGGGCTTACACGGATTGAACGCCGGAGTACCGTTCCCTCGTCATCTCTTCCGCCCGCCTTCTTTGTAACCGCCGGGAGAGCGTATTGGGGTTCCCAAAGATGATTGCCTCAGTGGGGCAGTGATGAACGCATGCAGGCAACTCTCCACGGTCAGTTCGATCCACACAGAGGTCGCATTTTTGGACCACATTTTTTTCGTCTACGTACTGGGGGGCTCCAAACGGACAGGCCTCAATACAAAGTTGACATCCCGTGCATCTTTCCTCATTAATGAGAACGATACCGTCGGGGCGCTTGTAGATGGCATCTTCAGGACAGGCTTCCACGCAGGCCGGTTTGCCGCAGTGCTTGCAGGCCATAGGGACAAAATCCATTTTCAGCTTACCTCCGACTCTGGCTGGTCCCACCTGCTGAACCTTGATGAAATTCGTCCCCACAGCAAGACCATGCTCCTGCTTGCAGGCTACCTCACAGGTAAAGCAGCCATAACAGAGGTCTATGTCAACAAGTAGTGATTTCTTTTCCATCTCAGTTCTCCTCGACTCTATAGACTTTGCACAGTCCACCCCTAAGCGTAACGCAGCCAGTCACCCTCTCGTAGGGCGGGTCATTGCTGATGATCACATTAATATTGGATTCGAAAACCCCGTGCAAAGGGTCATCCTTGTTCTCCGGGTACCACCAATGGGATGGGGCCGCAACGACCCGGGGGTCAACGGCCTCGGTGACCTCGGCCTTCATCTTCACCCTGCCCCTGTCCTTTGGGGCCTCAATCCAGACCCAATCACCATCTTTGATTTCAAGACCGGCCGCGGTCTCGGGATGGATTTGTACCCTGGGATAGGGCTCCAGTTCCCTGCACCAGGGGACCTGTCTGTTGCTGGAATGAAAATAGGCCACGTGCCTGTGCCCGGTGGTCAGGACAAGTGGATAATCTCTGGCCAGATCCGGTGTAGAGTAGGGTGTCTCCTGGTTCTCCCTGTAATAGGGCAATGGGTCTTCACCCGCCTCCTTGGACAGGCTGGAATATAGTTCCACCTTACCCGATGGGGTATTGAATCCACCGCCCTTGGTCTTGCCAAAGAGTACGCGGGTCGCCGACTCGTCGATGATCTCTTCCTCAAATTTCTTGTAGCGGGGCGTCTGGACAATATATTGACGTTTCTTGAGCTCCTCAAAGGTGATACCCAGTTCGCTCAGGACATAATCATGATATTCGGGCACGGTCTTCCACTGCCGGGGTAGTGGCAACCCCATGCGTTTCATGATCTCGAGATCCATTTCCCGGTCGTCCATGGTGTCGTAAACCGGCTCAATCACCCTTTCTTTGGCTGCAATCAGATTGTTGTACATCAGATCTTCTATCCCGTCTTTCTCCAGGTAGGTGCTGGGCGGCATGATTATGTCGCACATCTCCATGGTAGGGCTCATGAAAAAATCCGAGCCTGCGAAAAACTCCAGGCTCTTCAATGCCTTCAAGGTCTCTTTGGCGCCTTCAAGGGCCATAAGGAGGTCATTCAGTGCCCAGATGGCCTTTACCGGATGGGGCTTGCCCGTCAAGATGGCATGAACCACTGAGGGGGGATGACACAGACCCCCGACCAGGGACCTTGAGCTGGAGAAAAGGGGATATTCCTTTGCACCGATGCGCTTGTCTGCAACTTCTGGAGGAAACGCCAAGTCTTCAGTCTCGACGCGAAACATGTTCTTAAAGCCCTGGTAACTGCTGCCCATAACCAGGCCGCCCTTTACGTCGAGATTTCCACAGATGGCCGCGATGATGCAAATAGCCCGACAGGTCTGGTGGGTTTTATAGTTCTGCTGAACCCCCATGCGGGTATGCATGGCAGCCCCTGGACTTAAGTCGGCATACATACGGGCCGCTGCATAGATGTCCTCTTCAGGTACCCAGCTTATCTCTGAAACCCGGCTTGGCGGATATTCCTGAACGCGTTCCCTGAGCTTATCAAAGCCGATGCACCACTTATCCACAAATTCCTTATCATAGAGCCCTTCATTGATGATGATATTCAGAATCCCCAGTGCCAGGGCATCGTCAGCGCCCGGTCGTACCTGGAGGAAGATGTCGGCCTTGGAGGCGATTTCGGTGAAGCGGGGGTCGACCACAATCAGCTTGGCCCCATTCTTTTTCCCAATCATTATGTCCCGGGCCCGAGTGGGATGCGACATCACAGGGTTGCCTCCCCAGAGCATAATGCACCTGCTATTTCGATAGTCGGGGCCTACCTCTGAGGTGAGGCCTTCTCCAAAGGTCACAATGTTGGCTATGCCGGTGGGATAATAACAATAATGGGCATCGGAGTGAAAGTGGGTGGGGCTGCCCATGGCATGGAGCCAGGCCAATTTGAACATGCACCTATGGTCATGGAAGGCATGGTCTCCCCAGGACCAGGCGATAGATTCAGGACCCCACTTCTCCATACTCTCCTTGAACTTGGCTGCAGCGGTGTCAAGGGCCTCATCCCAAGAGATGCGCTGCCATTTCCCTTCCCCCCTTTCTCCGGTCCGCTTCATCGGGTATTTGATCCGGTCAGGATGGTACAGAACCTGTGTAACGGCCAGGCCCTTGGGACACATGAATCCTTCATTTTGAGGAAAATCTGGATCACCCTCCACCTTTAGGACTTTGCCTTTCTTCACATAGACCAATACGCCGCATTGGCCATGACAACGGTCACAAACGCTCTTCACCACCTTAATATCATCGTCAGGTGACTTTTGGCCCATTCTTAGAACCTCCTTTCCTAAAACCAGACCTTGACTTGTGTTGAACAGAGGGGTTTCCCATCTCGATTCTCTATGACGCAGTGCTTCTTAATCTTTTTTAGTTTGACATATTTTATATGCAATTGGCATCCCTTTGTCAAGCGTTACACGTTTATTTACGTGTCGTTTCGGGTTGAAAAGGCAAGTCTAAATGCTACGAAGAATCCAAACAAAATCGGCCAATTTAGGGCAACACTTTCTCCCAAGGGAAAAGAGGAAGTGTTTGCTTTTGGACTTTACGGGTATTACTGTGGTCATCAAGCTATTGAAATTCTTTTCAAGTTGCCAAGGATCCTTTCAATGCCGGGAAGATGCCCCCGAAAGGTTTCGAGGCAATGAAGCCTATCTGCAATATGTCGTCATGGTCTATAAGTATCTTCTCAACAAATGGGGGTAACTGCTTTCTAAGCCCCCTTTTCTGGATTTCCGCCTTCGCGGGAATGACAGAGAGCGCTTTTGGTCATTCCCGCGAAGGCGGGAATCCAGGGGCCAATCCCGTGACTTATTGAGCTGTTACGCCTATGATTTATTTCAATGATTTAAGAAAGTTTTTTCCTCCAGTGGAGACACTCTTTAAATAAGGTTTGGGAGTTACTTGAGAATGGCAAAGAGAGGAGCAAAATATGGAAAGAACACCCGGAGAACAATATAATAAACGGGCAAAAAGGATCCTGGACGCAACCCAGTTGAAAATCCCTGATCGAGTGCCCATCTCAATAGAAGATGAAGGCATTTTCGTTAGGCATGCCGGCTTTACGTGGGCGGACGTCATGTATGATGCTGGAAAAGCCAGGACGGCGGCAAAGAAACTGTTTTTGGACTTGGACCAGGATACGCATGCAGTGCCCTTTGTCCTCTGCCCTGGGCAGATATATGACATCCTGGATTATAAGCAAATGAGATGGCCCGGCGCCAAACTTGAGGTCAACAGGCTCAATGATCCGAACAGCGTATATCAGTTTCTGGAACCGGGCGCCGGTTTTGAGGCCATGCATCCCGATGAGTATGATTGGTTCATCAATGACCCTACTGATTATATGGTAAGAGGATATTGGCCAAAGGTTTCAAAGACCCTACAGCCATTCAGGGATCTTCCCGCCATGTGGCACATCAATTCGTATACGAGACTGCCTCTCCTAGCACCCTTCGGTTCCCCAGAAATCGTCAAGGCCTTTGAGGCCCTTATGAAGGCGGGGAGAGAGGCTATGAAATTCAATCGGGCCATGCTGGAGTATGTCAAGGAGATGGTGCTATTGGGATACCCGCCCCGCAATATTGCAGCCTGCTCAAACCCCTTTGATTTTATCGGTGATTATATGAGGGGGACTAGGGGGCGGATGCTGGATATGTATAGACACCCCGGGAAACTCAAGGAGGCTGTAGAAAAAGTGGCGCCCATGATCTTAGAGCAGGTCATCGCCCAAGCCAAGGCCAGACTAAATTTCTTGAACGAGGTCATGCCTCAAGGAAATCATCTAAGGCACGTGGCCATGTATCTGCACGGGGGCGCCGGGGGATTTATGTCCAATGCGCAATTCAAGGAATTCTACTGGCCGACCCTGAGGAAGCTACTTATTGGAATCATTGACGCAGGATTCACCCCCTATATGTTCTCTGAAGGGATTTATGATGCGCGTCTGGAGATTATCAAGGATTTGCCCAAAGGAAAGGTTGTATGGCACATCGAGACCGACATATTCAAGGCCAAGGCAATATTGGGCGACACATGTTGTATCGAAGGAGGTCCCCCCGCTTCATTAATGAACGGTGGATCTATTGAGGATGTAAGGGCCTATGCCAAGAAGCTCATAGATATCTGCGGCAAGGGGGGTGGTTTTGTCATGGGCGTTGCGCATTCGCTTCTTACAGCAAGGTACGAAAATGTAAAGACATTGGTGGATTTTAGCAAGGAATATGGCGTTTACGGATAAATACTGAAGAGGGCCCAAGGGCAACGTCCCCATCCCATCCCCAAAACAGACAACTCCTGTGCTTGCTGAACTTATTCCGGGTCACGATATATGCGCGCCAGGCGTTATGTTGAAGCCTACCTCCAGTGCCGGAGGACGCAGGGACAAAAGCGGAACCAGGCGGTAACCATGAATTCGGCCGTGAGTCATCCTCCGCACAGTGGTGGAACAACCTGCAGGACATCCCCCTCGTTTAAAGTCTTCCCCCTGTAAGTATGTTTCCCATTGATCAAGAGAATCTTGGCCTCATTTTCAGGAAGATTGAGCATTTCTAAGACTTGGCCCACTGTTGATCTTTCTGGTACCTCCCATTTATCCCGTTCCAGACGTCTTTCAGAATCTGGTACATGACGAAGGAGAGATAGGTAGAGTTTTACCTCAATAACCATGGACCATCTCCTTTGCCCACCCCCTCCCCAACCCTCTCCCTCAAAGGGGAGGGCTTCGTCGTGAGCTCGGCCGAAGGGCAGGGTGGGGGTGATAACTTGTTCAGTCTTCCAATTCCTTAGACTCCAGAGCCCGGAGGATCCGCTCCGGTGTGGCTGGAAGGTCAGTAATCCAGACACCGATGGCGTCGTGGATGGCTGCGATGATGGCGGTCACTGTTCCGTCTACGGGCAGTCCGTCACTCCAGCCCTTTGCACCATATGGCCCGTCGGGATGAGGGATTTCCACGAAACCATGGGCAGTTTCTCGGGGAATCTCTGCGGCGGTTGTGAGTACGTAATCACCTATGTTATCAATAGCAAAATCCATCGCAGGGTAATACGGATGTGCGCTTTCGGCGAGGGCGAAGCTGATGCCCATCGTCGAACCACCATGGACTTGGCCCTTGCATAACAAGGGATTGATCACCTTGCCGATTTCAAAGGCATCAACGAGCTTAACCACCTCCACCCTGCCTGTCTCCGTGTCGACTTCCACTTCCGCCACAGTGGAGCCAAAGGACATAGCTGCCACATTGGTCATCTTACCGGTCTCAGGGTCGGGGAGTTGAATTGTCCCGGGCACGTACGCCCCGGTGCCCACAAGAAACTGGCCGCCCCACGTCACTGCCCCGGCGAGGTCTGCCATGCTCATCGCATTCTCCGGCTTGTCCTTGACAAATATCTTGTTATCAGCCACCTCGAGCTGGTCCGCCTCAACCTCCATCATGGAGGCGGCAGAAACCTTCATCTTTTCTTTTAAGTCCTTGGCGGCCCTGATGACCGCGTTTCCATCTACAAATGTCACGCGGCTGGCAAAGGTGCCCGTAGACCACGGACCGCTATCCGTGTCAATATTGCTCAGTGTTACGGACTCCAGGGGGACGTCCAGCTCATGGGCTGCAATCTGTCTCAACACCGTCTTGGAGCCCTGGCCAATATCTACCGCGCCAGCCAGGAGATCAAAGGTGCCGTCGCCTTTGAGTCGAATCTGTGCCTGACTGGGGTCCCCTCCTCCTTTCAATCCTACCGGGCACAAGCCTACTGAAAATCCTATACCCCTTTTTTTCATGGCTCTTACCTCCTTTGCGAACTCATTTCCTTGAGATGATCCGGCAGCTCAATGTCAGCCAGTTCCGCAGCCTTTTTCATGGCCTCAATCACACCCGCGGCCACGACTTTCCACTCGGTTGGGCCGGTATCCCCATCGCGCCAGGCATTGATGAAGCGGAGTTCCCACGGATCCATCCCAATGGCCTCAGCAATCCTGTTCATCTGCGTTTCCACGGCAGCAGCACAATTGACCGTTCCAAAGGCGCGCATGGAGCTGCAGGGCGGCTTGTTCGTGAACACGGCATAGCCATCGAACCAGACATTTGGAATCCAATATGGGCCCGCGACAAAGACGATCATCTTTTCTACTATGTACGGCCCCATACCGGCATAGGCACCTGTGTCGTGGACTACACGGATCTTGCGTGCAATGAGTCGTCCATTCTTGTCCACCCCGTCCTTGTACTCAAAAATATATGCGCCGCGCTTGGTCGAGTAAAGCAAATCTTCTTTTCTGGTGAGACGATACTTTACCGGTTTGCGGATCTTTAATGCCATGACGGCCGTCACATGGTCGCAGTGGATATCATTTTTTCCCCCGAAACCGCCTCCGATCGTGCCGCCTATGTAACGTATCTTGTTCATTGGCAGGTTTAAAATGGCGCTCAACATGCCTAAATGGAAGTACAGATCCTGACTGGAAGTGTGTATCGCCAAACGGTCGGTGGCGTCTATGTAAGCGACTGAAGCATGGGGCTCCATTGACACGTGATCGTTGACGGCCTGCGTGTATCTGCCTTCGACGATTTGTTGCGCCTCAGCAAAGCCCTTTTCCACGTCACCGAAGCGAACGATGCGACTCTTTCCGCTGTTGAACTCACCGAGGTTGCCTTGCGGTGTTACCTGCGGCGCATCCGGCTTCATTGCCTCGAGGGGGTCGAAAACCGGCGTCTGCTCCTCTATATCCAGTTTGATCTTCTCCAGGGCTTCCATCGCGGTATCCTCGTCGACGGCTGCCACGGCGGCAATGCGCTCACCCTTGTAACGAATGTTCTTAGATGGGAAGACCGGTTGGTCTGGCACCAGCCCATAGGCATTGTTCCCGGGGATGTCTTTCGCTGTGATGACACCTGCAACCCCCGGCATATTTTCGGCTGTTGAGACCTCCAAGTTTCGGATAACGCCCTTATGGACTGGGCTGCGCAAGACTTTAATGTAGAGCATCCCCGGAAGATGGATGTCATCCACATAGGTCGTCCTGCCAGTGACATGACCAATCCCATCGTATCGTAGTATTGGTTTACCAACATATGTGTACATTTTTTCACTCCTTTCTATCGCCGCTGGCCAAGGCTTCAATGGCCTCAATGACTTCATGATAGGCCCCGCA
>JAZDES010000015.1:0-37062 GCA_043808585.1 Pseudomonadota bacterium
GGCAGATTTGGCAAGACTTTTTGGTATGACCGGTCAAGGGGTCAGGTATGCTGTCAGAAGGGGTGAGCGAATCGCTAAAACAAACGATTATAGACTTATGGACTGAATTAGTTACTTATTGCTGGACGTCCCTTTATTCCACTTCGTGGATCTGAGGCAATGCGTGGGATGCGACATCTGCGAGTACAAATGCTCCGTGAAGGGAAGGCCCGCCATCCGGCTCATGGCGGTAGGAGAGAGTCGCTCCCTCTGCAACCGTATCCTTCTCTAATCCGAAGAGGCCTTTCGCGGGTCCCGGGGCTTCAGTGAAGGAGGCGCCCGGGCCTTCGGGAAGGGGCCTCCAGTAGCAAGGCCGGGTCCTGGCGGTAGAACCGGGTGAGCACCTCGTAAAGCTCCGGATGGCGGCGCTTCATCCCTTTGGGGATCTCGAAAAAGCACTCGGTTGCCACCGCAAAGAACTCCGCCGGGCTTACCGCGGCATAATCCCCCAAGAAGGTTGGAAACCCCTGCTCCACCTCCTCCACCAGGTTGTCGTACTCCTCCTCAAAGACCCTGATCCAATCCCTGTAGAGCCTGGGGTCTTCCATGAGGGGGGTGCCGTCCGCCATGCCTGATTCGTGATCTAACTGGTGTGCGAACTCGTGCAGAACCACGTTGCGACCCGGGTCGAGGCCCTTCAGATCCCGTATCACATCCTCCCAGGAGAGCACGACCGAGCCCCGGTACCACGACTCCCCAGCACGCACCTCGGGCCCCTCCACCACGATGCCGTCCCCTATATGACGCCGTACCGGGGCAAGATAGGCGGAAGGGTAGACAAGGATCACGTCCACATGGGGAAACATGCGCGGTTCCCGGTGAAGAAGCAGCACGCAGGCCTGGGCCGCGATGGTGACGCAAATCTCGTCGGTGAGTTCCAGTCCCCCGCACCCTTCATATCGCTTCTCAGCCAGGAACACCTGGGCCAGCCCCTCCAGTTCTTTACCGTCCTCGGGGGGAAGGAGCCTGTAGTAGCGGACATTTTCCCGGATGACTTTGAGCCTCCCCAGGGGAAGGGGCTGCTCCATGAGGCGCTTACGTCGCTTCTTGGTCGACCAGAATATCACCTTCCTGCCTCAGCCCCTCCATTCTGCGAGATTCACATGACCCTATGGGCGCTGATACGAACTCTACCTTGTATAGGCCTTCAGGGCAAGGCGGTTGCATTGCCAGGGCCTCATCCCGTAAGGTCTTGTGGGTAGACGCGAGAGGGGGCCATCGCCGTGACAAGGAGAGCCTTTTTCTGGATAAGCCTGCGCCGTATCCTCTGGGCGGGGGGGATGCGAATAGGGGACGTACATTAGATAATAAGTTGTCAGAGGAAGTTGGGCGTGGTAAACGGTATGCATGCCCCAGTGGAATCCCCAAAGGGGTCCTCTGCGAGGAATTCAACCCCGGAGAAGCAGGGTTAGCGCTTCACAGGGCACCGCTCCGCGGCATCTTCGACAGGCGAGGCAGGCAAGAAAATCACGCATAGATGCCCCCAGGGCTCTTCAGCATGTGATCGATCAAAGCTCTGGTAAAGTCGCAATCACACTCCTTCTTTCACGATTGACTATAATCTTATGTACGGCCCCAAACTTTCGATCCGGATTCTTCAGTAACGGAACCAGCCAAAAAATGCAAGGGCCTTAGGCCTTCTCTCCTTTTTCTATTTCTTCTTGGAAAGGAATTGTTATATTACCCCAATGGAGCCTTTTCGCTCGATTAGGGTCTTAGCCAAGATAGGAGGGGCCGATGAAGCAAGCCGCTCGCGATGCGGTAGAAGGCGCTCTGCCAGAGGGGAAGATTACCGTGGGTACCCTGATCAACATGAAACATTTTGCCGCTATACCTCTTGGTGGTAAGGTTCGTGCAAAGGCCTATCTGAGAGAGACCGATGGACGAAGGCTGGTTTTTGATGTGGCGGCCGAATAGAGATTTCATTATAGACCATCTTCATTCTGGCGGAAGGGCCCATAGGACTTTTGCTCCGATTTTTGGCACTAGGCCCTACCAGGAGTTCCTCTCTTCAGGCAATAAGGGCTGTATTGAACTCCTTGATGTGAGTCATTTTCACTTTGACCTTTTCGGTAACTACGTTCCTGGTCTCTGTTCGGGCCTTGCCGTTCGATGGGATGACCTCGGGAAGAGGCTTTCTCCAGAAAGATATCCAATCCTGAATATCCTGTTCCATGAAGGCGTTGGAGGCCTCTTTTATTACGTCAGCAGGGAATACGACTTTGAACCCTCGGACGGCTATATGTCAAAGTGTCACCTCTGTCTCGACCTGAGGCGCCATCTTGTGCTTGAGGGAGAAATGAGATCCAGGGAATTGCAGCCAACAGCTTTCTATGCCTATGTGTGATGGGAAGGTGGGGTATAGAAGGCTGAGTTTATAGGAGAATGAGGCATGAAAGAGAGGTCAGAGAAGATGCGTTTTGTCATACAGGAGCATCATGCGCGCCAGCTCCACTATGATTTCCGATTGGAGATGGCAGGGGTTTTGAAGTCTTGGACCCTTCCCAAAGGGCCCTCTTTAAATTCAGCCGACAAAAGGCTTGCCGTCATGGTGGACGATCATCCTTTGGAATACTTTGATTTCGAAGGGATCATACCGGAGGGTCGTTACGGTGCAGGTGCCGTGGTCGTCTGGGACATGGGTGAGTACGGTCTCCTTGAGGGAGACGATCCTGCGAGAGCCCTCGAAAACGGTAGGATAGTCCTGGAGCTTCGTGGTAAGATCCTGAGGGGAGGTTTTAATCTGTTTAAGATGAAGGGCCGGGGCGATAAGAACTGGCTCCTGATGAAAAAAAAGGATGAACACAGCCAATCCGAGTGGACCATTAAGCGGGCGTTGACAAGGCAGAAAGAGAAAAGCCTCAGGGAAAAGGATCCCCCCTGTGAGGTGCATTGAGATGCCTCAATCAGAATGCGATAAAAGGGAAAGGGAAATTGTATAACATGCTGACTTTGGTTGATACACACACCCATCTCGAAGAAATTGAGGATTTGAGCGGAGCCTTGGCAAGGGCAGAGGAATCTGGGGTAGACACCATCATAACCGTTGGCATGGACTACCAATCCAACAACCGAGCTCTGGAGATCTCAGGCAGGTATGGCAGTACTGTCGTGCATCCAGCGCTGGGCATCCATCCGTGGAAACTTGAATCTTCTAAAGTAGAAACAACCATTCGATTTATTGAAGAGAATGTCGAGAAGGCTGTGGCCGTTGGAGAGATTGGGCTTGACTATTGGCTCAAACGCGCAAGAAAGAATTCCAAAGAGAGGGATTTACAAAAGGAGGTGTTCCGGGCACTCCTGGAATTGGCCAAACGTTACGGAAAACCGGCCATTATCCATGCCAGGGGATCGTGGGAGGATTGTTATCAATTGGCTGTTGAAGTGCAGGTTCAAAGTGCGGTATTTCATTGGTATAGCGGCCCTGTTGAACTCCTAGATGAGTTGTTTGGATGTGATTATTATATCTCGGCAACACCCGCAGCTGAATACAGTAAAAAGCATCAAACGGCTATCCTCAGAACTCCGTTAAATAACCTTCTCCTTGAGACAGATTGCCCTGTAAAATATCAGTGGATGACGTCAGAGCCGGCCCATGTTCGCAAAACCTTGGAAGCAGTGGCAAGGCTTAAGGGTCTTGAGAAGGAGAAAGTAGCCGAAGTCACGACCCAGAATGCGTTAAGGTTCTTTGGCTTGGAATCGAACCAGCGGCCCAAGAATTAGGGAAATGGGAAGGGGCACGTCCGTGAATTATTGACATATTGATGTATGGGGAACGTTCCGTGGGGGAGTGGGGGACGGGCTTAGGTATTTCAATATCCGAGGACAATGCCGGGTGTTGAAGGGGAATGGTGCCGGAGGAAATCAGGCGGCTTGAGTACTTGGGGTCGGCCAAGCAAGCACCTTCCTGGCTAAGCGGCTTCATCTGGTGTGTGGCGCGGGCTGTATGGGAATGGCGGACGGACTCTAATATTTCAATAAGTGGTACTGTTGGTTGCGGTGCTTTCTGCCGGATGACCGACAAGGGGTGAAGCGAAAGAACTGGAGAAACTACACAAGCTCAAACGAGGGCTAATACAGGGTCTCCTCATGGGTCGCGTGAGCGTGAGGAGGATAGAGGAGATGGTGGCATGTTGAAACCGCGCTTCACCATAACCAATCGAATTACTGCCGGGTTAACACAGATCGAACGGGCGCGAGGCTTTCTGGAGGCGGCCAGGCTATCCGAGGACTGGCTTACAAAAATGCGCTCCCGGGCGCTGCTTCTTGAGGCCCATCACACGACCCATATCGAAGGCAACCGGCTGACGCTCGAACAGGCCGAGGATATCCTTGCCGGCAGACAGGTACCGGAGGCCGATCCGGATGACGTTCGTGAGCTTTTGAATTACCGTGCTGCCTTTGAATTCGTATCGGAATATCTTGGCAGAGGCGGCCCCATCACCGAGGGTTTGATCCGTGAAATCCACAAAAAATTGGTTGAAGGGGTGCGGGGAGGTATGGCCGCTCCGGGGATGTATCGCACCGTGCAGAACTACGTGGTCAATTCACGAACGCGGGCGATCATCTACACCCCGCCGCCTCCGGGTGATGTTCCGGCCTTGATGACCGAGCTTGTGGCCTGGCTGAATGAGGCGCAGGATATCCATGCGGTGTTGGTAAGCGGTATCGCCCAGTTTGAACTGGTGCATATTCATCCCTTTGTGGACGGTAACGGCCGAACCTCCCGGCTTCTTTCGACCCTCTGCCTCTACCGGGCCGGGTATGACTTCAAAAGGCTCTTCACCATCAGCGAATACTACGACCGCGACAGGACCGCTTTTTATAGCGCACTTCAGCTTGTCCGTGAGCGAGGAATGGACCTGACCGGCTGGCTCGAATACGTCGTGGATGGGTTGGCCACTCAAATGAACGAGGTGACGGATCGCGGCAAACGGGTCATAAGGAGGGATGCGATTGCGCAACAATATGGCCTCTCTGCCCGGCAAGCCTTGGCCGTGGGTTATCTGCTCGAAAGCCCGGTGCTCAGGATGGATGACTACAAGAAGTTATGCCCCGGAACAAACAAGAGAACCCTGCAACGCGACATCAAGGCTCTTCTTGAGAAGGGCGTGCTGAAGGCTGAGGGATCGGCAAGAGCAGTCCGTTATAGACTGAAAATCAATGGGTTGTAATGGAATCCCGACAGTATCGCGACAGGAATTGCGACAGAAACCCGACATCGTATGCGACATCCAATCTTGATGGCCTCGTAAGAAGCTAGATACAAGGATTCCGTTCGTCCTGAGGTATAGAAGCCTGTATGGGGAGTGGGGTGGGGGACGGGCTTAAGTATTTCAATATCCGGAGCCGTGGATGAGGGAGGTTAAGGGTGGGGCAGGGTGGCGGAGAGGACGAAGAATGACGCGAGAGGAACTCCTAAAGCTCATTGAAGAGCTCCAGCAACGCCGGAAGGAGTTGTACAATCTGGACGTTAAGAAGGTGCAATAGAGAATGAATGGGAGGATGGCTTAGTGGACCGGCTTATCAATATTTACTGTGATGAATCCTGCCATTTGGAAAACGACCACATCCCCGTCATGGTGCTAGGAGGGGTTTGGTGCCCTGCAGCCAGAACCGCGGAGATTCATCAGGGTCTTCGCGCCATCAAAGAGGAGCACGGACTGCCAAAGGATTTCGAAGCCAAATGGTCTAAGGTCTCACCGGCCAAGTCGGAATTTTATTTGGCTATAATCGATCATTTTTTCCTAAACCCGAATCTACATTTCCGGGGTGTAGTCATACCAGATAAGACTAAACTAGAGCATGAGGCTTTTGGGCAGAGCCACGACGAATTCTATTACAAAATGTGGTTTGTTCTTTTGAAGCAGATCTTGGATCCCAACTGCCGGTATCGCATTTATTTGGATATCAAGGATTCCCGGGGGCAGGAAAAAGTTAATAAACTGCACGAAGTGCTCTGCAACGCGACGTATGATTTTAACAGGACGGGCCGGATGAAGAAGAACGGATTCCTGATCTGAGACGCTGCGAGCGTATCCGGTGGATTCCATGGATGATTCGCCAAGTTGGGGTCGATCCGAGAATCACTTGGTGGGAAGAAAAACGTGGGTCCCGCAGGGATGTTCTTTTATGGTTTGAGGAGATGGAATATGTAATTGTACTGGGGAAGCGCCAGAACTACCTTTTGCTGAAGACAGCCTATTGCACGGAAAAACCCCACAAAAAGAGGACATTGACAAAAAAGACGGACAGCGTACTGGAGCTCTCAAAAAGCCTGAAGCCGCCCTTAAAAAGGACGGCTTCGCACGCTCCTTCCACACGTGGTAGATGAGACTGGTTAAAGAATAGATCAATCGGACGACTTTGTCAAGAGTCTTTACTATGCGGGGACGGCTTGCCGGTATTAGAAATCTATTCGCAATGAGCGCTAATAGAATCTCTAATGCGCCTAAAGGTGGGAACTGCTGTTTCCAGAATATATGGTAATTTAATGGGATAGGCGCAAGAAGCATGTCCTTCGATGCCACTATATTGGACTTAAGCCACCCCAATTATCCTGTCGTTCTCCGCGATAAGAAGGCTCAGGCACTGCTTCCGCAAGTCTGGGCCATTGGCAATTCAGCGCTTCTGGAAAGGCCCCTAATCGGTTTTTTCTGTTCCGTAAAATGCCCGGGGGACTTAATCTTGCGCACCTATGATCTGGTCCGTGGCTTACGGGACGCTGGTGTTCCTATGATCGGCGGATTTCACTCTCCTATAGAGAAAGACTCTCTGGATCTGGTTACAATGAAAATCTGATAGGATTGGGTGCAAGACCGGTGGAAGTGGACCGAGTTAATGCGCTTGTTGGAAGGTTTTACCAAACATCTCGTTCATCATTTCTCCCTCGCACACTTTAGTTACAGGTCCGGTCATTGTGGCAAGGAAACCCTTACTGAACTGAATACTAAGATCGCCACCTGGCATGTGAACGGTAATATCTGGGCCGCACAGTCCAAGTTTGTAAGCAACAGCCGCGGCAGCAGTGCTGCTGCTTCCTGATGCCAAAGTATAGCCAGCACCACGTTCCCAAATTTCGATTTGAATATTCCCTCGGTCAATGACCCTCATAAACTGGACGTTAGTCCGATTCGGGAAACGAGGTTCATTCTCGATGAGCGGGCCATAATGCTTGGCATCATCCGATGACAGCTCGTTGGTGAGGATAACGCAGTGAGGATTGCCGACGGTTGCCGCACAGAACTTGAAGACCTTGTCCCCTATGCAAATGTCCTCATTCAGAACATCACGGGGAGGTCCTGAAAGAGGAATACTCTGACTGTTGAAACCAACTTCTCCCATTTGGACGGTCACAATTCCACCTCCCTTTTCAACCTTACACGAAACAGGCCCGCCGAGGGTTTCCACTAAAAAAGGCTGTTCTCCCACAAGCCCTTCGTCATAAAGTGATCGTGCGAAGATACGGAGACCGTTCCCGCTCTTTTCTGCCTCACTTCCGTCAGGGTTGAATATGCGAAGACCGAAATCGCATGACTTGCTATCCACTGGGCCGTAGAGAATGCCATCCGACCCTATTCCGTAGTTTCGATGGCATATAAGGCGTACAACGTCTGAAGACAGCTCAGCCTGAAAATATTGTGGGCGTAAGACTATATAGTCGTTGCCCAGGGCATGATATTTTATGTATCTCATTGTTACTTCCAACGCCTGCCATCAGCCGCCGCTATGAGCGGTCCCTTGCATGGCCTTGTTGGGCAGACCAGCCCGCATCTGCTAGGTAATCTCAAAGACGCTTCACACCTGAAGTTGTTCCTTGAGACTTATCGTGAACGGGCAGGGCGCGGTTTCGTCGTCACCCTATTTTGATCCTAGCCTTCCGCATCCTCCTTTACTTTACCTCGGCGCTCGAGTATCACCTCCACGATCTCAGCAAACCCTTCTCCCCCGGCTCTGTTCGAAATAAATGCAGGCCAGTGGGTAATTTGGTCCGCAAAGCGAAGGATGTTTTGCACCCCTGCGCTGTAGGGAAAGTACTGAAACATAGGCTCGTCATTGGGTGAATCACCACAAAAGATGAGTCTCTCTTTATTGGCATCCAGTTCCAGCCCCCATTGTTCCCTTGCAAAGATCTGCGTCATCTTCAACTTGTCGTAATTGCCGAACCATCCGTTGACGTGGACAGAAGAGACCTTAGAGGTTGCTCCATGCTTTCTGAAGATCCAGCATATCCGGTCTATGGCCCTTTGGTCGAGGGGAGGCACATCCTCACAGTAGTCAATGGCCAGGTCTGCCTCCCGGTACCGCTCGCCACTTGCAACCGCAGTACCTGGAACAGACTTCAGTATCTCTTCCTTTATACGTTCCAGGCGTAGCCTTTTCTCTCTGCGGACATCTTCCGAATCCAGGAATCGCTCTTTTAGTTTATGTTCTCTTTCGTCATACCAGAAATAGAAAGCGCCGTTTTCCCCTATCACAGCGTCAACAGGCCACATCCTTGAAATGTGGTCACACCATCCGGCAGGCCGGCCGGTAACCGGTACTGCGCGTAGCCCGTTAGTTTTCAGGGCCCACAGGGCGTCGAAGGCGACCTTAGGGATCTTGCCGTCAGTGGTAAAGGTATCGTCAATGTCAAAAAAGACACCCATGATATCTCTTGCTGTATCTCTATCCATGGTTTCGATTAAAGGAATCACCACAGAGTCACCACCCTAATCAAGATATTTCGTAACTATTCAGGTTGTCACGTTCAGGGCTGTCTGAGTAGCTACGATGTTTCCATTATTTGCGGTTTTCGGCTGGGCCGCTTTCAGGTGGGCCAATGACCGTAGGCTCAACCTCCACCAGGTTACAGTGAAAGGCACAACTTCGCCCCATGTCTGTCAGGTTCTGGCTGGTCAAATGGTTAATCCCCCGGTTCATGGGCATAAAGCGCGGCCAGTAGAGTCCCTCTATCACTGTCACGCCCGGAGAGGTGTCTTTCGTCAATTGTGCGTAAAGATAACATTCGCCCCGGTCGTTATACACACGGACCAGGCCTTCATTTTCTACACCGCGAGCCGCAGCATCCAGCGGGTGAATCATGATTGTGGGCCTGCCTGCCCGGTTGCGCAGATATTCGACCTCGTTGAAAGTGGAATTGAGGAAATGATGCCGGGGCGGCGTAATCATTTGGAGTTGAAACCGGCCTCTCCCCTCTTCGTCCACGCTGGGTGTTCCGTCCGGGAGAGGATCCATTCCCTGTTCAGCCATTGCTCGGGAGAAAAACTCCACCTTGCCCGAAGGGGTCTTGAAACCTCCCGAGAAGCCGTCTCTTCCCACCTTAAGCCGCAGGGGCTTGCATTGAGCCAGTCTCTCAAAGGTGATCCCTTCAAAGAACGGCGAATCAGTATTGAGCAGTTCCCTGATTGTCTGATCCTCGGTTAGATAAAAGCAGTCTTCTGTGAAAGAAAAGCGCCGCGCCAGTTCCTGAAAAATGGACACGCTTGATCGGGTTTCTCCCAAGGGGGGAATCGCCGGCCGGGCCATCTGGAGGTAGTAGTGCCCGTAGCTTCTGTAGAGGTCTGTTGATTCCAGAAATGTGGTTGTCGGCAAGACAATATCGGCGTAAAGGGCTGTCTCACTCAGCACATGTTCATGCACCACAGTGAAAATGTCATCCCGCTCAAGTCCGGCGATCACCCGTCTCGAGTCCGGTGCCACCACTGCTGGATTGCTGTGGTACACATGCAGGGCCTTAACAGGGGGATCATTCAACTCGGTGAGGGCATGGCCCAACTGGACCATATTTACCGTTCTCACCCCGGCAGGCGCGAGGTCCTCTCGCAGTACCGCCTCCTTGTTGAATGCAAAGGCCGGACTCGTTGAGCGGGTGATGCCGCCGCCTCTTTTGTGTGTAGCCCCGACCAATGCAGGCAGGAGGGCGATGGTCCTCAAGGCCATCCCGCCCCGGAGCTGGCGTGCCGGCCCCCACCCCGTCCTGATATACGGCGCACGCGCGCTCCCGTAGTCCCTGGCCAGTTGCCGGATGTCCTCTCCGGAAACACCCGTTAACTTCTCAACAAGGGAGATGGGATATTCGTTCACCCTTTGTCTGAATTGCTCAAACCCCACTGTGTATTTAGAGATAAACTCCTGATCGAACAGGTCTTCCTTGATAAGCACATTCATCATCCCAAGGGCCAGGGCAGCATCTGTCCCGGGTCTCAATTGCAGGTGCCCGTCGGCCTTCCGGGCGGTCCGGTTCCGGTAAGGGTCTATCACCACAATGGATGCCCCTTGGCTACGGGCCTCCAAAAAGAAAGGCCAGGCATGCATGTTGGTGGATATGGTATTGCTCCCCCAGATGATGATCAGGTCGGAGTCGACCGTGCTTTCAATATCTGTCGTTGGAACCGCCCCAAGGCTCGCTTCAAAGCCGGCCTCAGCTGCAGCGCTACAGATGGTGCGATCCAGCTTGGAGGCCCCCAGCCTGTGAAAGAACGCGTGTCCCGCGTGAAATTGGAGCACGCCCATGGTTCCTGCGTAGGAGTAGGGAAGTATGGACTCCGCTCCGAAATCGGAGATGATATTCCGGTATTGGGATACAATCTCACCCAGGGCCTCATCCCAGGAAATCCTCTTAAATTCTCCTTTGCCCTTTGGTCCCGTCCGTTTGAGCGGATAAAGAACGCGTAAGGAGGAATATAACCGCTCAGGATAGTAACGGGCCTTTACGCAGATTGCTCCTCGGGTGAATGGATGATCCGGGTCACCCTTGACCGAGATCACCCGACCATCTTTCACGCCAACCAGGAGACCGCAGGTATCCGGACAATCATGGGGGCACACCGAACGCTTGAACTCAATCATGGCTCTGGCTCCATAAACGTTGAAATGCTTTTCTCCAGAAATTGAGGATAGAGAAAAGACCTTCCGGTGTCAACAGGCGCCTCTGAATTCAGCAGCCCTCGGGGCAGATGCCCATTCAATTTCATTACAGAGATAGGGGTCGGGCAAGAGATAAACGATTTCCATTTATTTCATCGAGTGACTTGAATTTCATTAACAACTAAGATATGAGGACATTTATGGAACATATAACAGCTATTGGATTCGACCTCTTTAATACCTTAATCATAGCGGAACATGGGGCCCTGGATGAGGCCTTCAGGAGGCTTGCCGGGAGCCTGGAAGAGAGCGGCCTTCGTTTGGAACATGATGGGTTCAGGCAGGCTTACAGAGATGCGGCCATCCGTTTCATTGAGGAAACCCGGAAGAAAGGGATAGAGACCCACAACCGCTTTTGGATAAGCGCATCCCTTGAGACCCAGGGGTACGTTGTCAGCCCGGATGATCCCAGGATAGCCAGGGCGGTAGACTCGTACTTCTCGGCCTTCTATGAGTATTGTCACCCCATTCCAGGGACCATCGAGATGCTTGAACGGCTTAGGGGAAGGTACCCTTTGGGGCTCCTCTCCAACTTCACCCACGGGCCTGCTGCCAGGGGCATTATTGAACATATGGGTTTCGCCCAATTCTTTCCTGTGATCCTGATATCCGGTGAATTAGGATACTGCAAGCCCCATCCAGTGGTCTTTGAGAGACTGGCTGAGGATCTTGGGGTCGAAAAGAACGTGCTTCTCTATATCGGCGATGACCCTTTGCTTGATATCCATGGCGCCCTGAATGCAGGGATTCAGCCGGTCTGGACGACCATCGTTCAGGACAAGAATATCCCTTACACGCCGGGGGCTTCACAGGGGAGGCTTGAATCCTTTGGAAATGAGATCCCAAGGATTTCAACCTGGGATGAATTTCTGTCTCTGTTGGAAAAGGACTAACTTGAAGGAGGTAAATATGGCCCTTAAAAGCTCTGATCAGTATGTAGCAAGACTCAAGAAAATGAAACCGAACGTCTATGCCCACGGGAGAAAAATAGGGAGAGATGACCCTATCCTTCAAGTCCCTATCAACACCCTCAGGTTCACCTTTGACGCCGTCAATGATCCGGGCCTAAGAGATCTATTGATAACAAAGTCCCATCTCACCGGTGAACCGATAAACCGCTTTACCTCGCTAAACCTCAGTATTGATGACCTTTATACCCAGCAGGAGATGAAGCGAAAGTGTTGTCACCGCGTGGGCGGATGCACCCAGCGCTGCATGGCCACAGATACCCTGAACGCCATAGGTGTTGTTTCCAAAGAGATCGATGAGGAAAAAGGGACCCATTACCATGAAAATTTTCTTGCATTCTTAAAGTATTATCAGACGAACGATCTTGTAGGAAGCACAGCCATGACCGATGTCAAGGGGGATCGAAGGCTGAGGCCGTCTCAGCAGGAAGATCCTGATCTCTACCTCCGGGTGGTGGAAAAGGACGGCAAGGGGATCGTTGTCCGGGGAGCAAAGAACCATATCACCATGGGGCCCTATGTTGACGAACACCTTGTTGTTCCTACACGCAACATGACCAAGGAAGAAGGTGACTGGGCGCTATCGTTTGCCATTCCTGCTGATGCAGAAGGGATCAAAATAATCTCCAGAATTGTGACACCCAGACCGAGAATAGCTCTGAAGGCCCCTTATAACACCTACGGGGTATCTGACTCGGTGGTGGTGTTTGATGACGTCTTCATTCCATGGGATCGCGTGTTCATGTGCGGCGAATGGGAATTCGCAGGGAGGCTGGCCCTCACCTTTGCCGGGTTTCACCGCCATTCTTATTGTGGGTGCAAACCCGCCGTGACGGACATCATACTTGGAGCCACGGCCCTGGTGGCTGACTATAGCGGAATCGGGAAGAGTTCACACGTGGTGGATGAGTTGACCGAACTGATGATTATAGGTGAATTGGTCTATGCCTCGGGAATAGCGGCAGCCGCAAAGGCCAAAAAGACCTCTTCCGGCATTTACACCCCCGAGTTTCTTTACTCCAACACAGGAAGATACCTTGCCGGGACAAAAATCTACCATGAATACGACGTTCTGGCCTCCATTGCCGGAGGGCTTCCTTCCACAATCCCAACTGAAGAGGACTGGTTAAATCCCGAAACAAAACCCTATCTCGAGAAATATATGAGTCGGAGACCAGGTGTGTCGGCAGAAAAGCTGCACAGGATCTTCCGATTCATTTCGGATTTCTCCTGCTCCGCCATGGGGGGCTGGGCCCAGTATGCAGGAGTTCACGGGGGTGGGTCACCAGTGATGGAGAAGATCGGCATCCGCTCCGAGTATGACCTGGAGTCCAAGAAAAGAATTGTCAAACGCCTGGCAGGCATTGAGGATGACAAATAACAGAGATTCAACCCCTCTTTGTTTGTGAGGCTATTGCTACCTCCTTTACACGGCTGACTACCATATCCAGAGGGGTATAGGGGTGAAACACCTCTTTTACGCCCAGGTCTCTAATAATGATTTCATCTTTCCTCGGGATAATCCCCCCGACCACGACGGGAATATCTTGAACCCCCTCCTTTCTCATACCATCAAGGAGTATGGGGATAAGGATCTTGGGCGCCGCGTCCATAATCCGATATCCAATAATATCAACATTCTCCTCAATCGCCGTATGGAGAACGTCCTGAGGAGTCTGTATGCCGCCAAGGACAACTTCTACCCCTGCATCCTTTAGGGCGCTAGCCAGGACCCAATACCCCCTTTGATGATACCAGTCATCTCTACTCAACAAGAACCGTATCTTCTTCATAGCGCTTTGTCCCCCTATTCAGGCCAGAACATGAGGCGGGCTGCAAACATAGGGTCCTTCACCGGGCTGCTTGTAGACCTCTGCCTTGATCACTGCGAATTCCCCCCGGGTCAAACCACATTTCACTGCCTCAATTAGAGGAGGTATCGTGTTCTCCCCTTTAGTCATCGTATTTCTTAGCCGTTCCCTTTTTTCATACAATCGCTTGTCATCACGCTCTCGCCTTACCTTGTTGAGCCTTTCGATCTGCTTTTCCGCCAGGGAAGGCGAGTACTCAAACAGGGCCTCAAACTGTGCATATTCCTGCAAGGTCTCCAGGGCCTGCATTTGAATGTCGTCATCATCCACAAGGGTGTTAACTCCCACAAGGTGCTTACTGCCGTTGTCAAATTCCTGTTGGTTTTTGAGTGCAGCACGTCTTATCTCATTGCACATCCATTCCCACGCCTCAAATGCCCCTCCTTTGGCCTGGACCTTATCAATTATATCCATGGCCCCTTTTTCCAATTGCATGGTGAGCCATTCCACATAATATGATCCCCCCAGGGGGTCTATTACTTTGGTGATTCCGGTTTCAAGATCAATTATCTGCTGGGTCCTGACAGAGAGTGAAGCGGAAAATTCGGTCGGAATCGCGAGCGCCTCGTCAAAGGAATTCACATGGAGCGACTGGACGCCCCCCATGATTGCAGCCAGGGCATATATGGTGCTCCTCATCAGGTTGTTAAATGGCTGCTCTTTGGTAAGGGTCGGGGCGTAGGTCTGACAATGCATCCGGCACATCAAGGAACGTGGGTCCTTGGCCCCATAGCGTTCCTTAAAGATCTTCGCCCACACCTTCCTCATGGCGCGGAACTTGGCAACTTCCTCAAAAAATTCAGGGCCCGAGTTAACGAACCAGGTTATACGATGGAGGAAATCGTCGATCTCAAGCCCCCTCTCAATCAGTGCATCACACCCGGCCATAGCGCAGGCCACCCCGAAGGCAATCTCCTGCGAAGCCGTGCACCCGCCCTCCCTCACATTACGCATATCAAGGTAGCCTGCGTTGAACAGGGGCACGTTTCTGGCGCAGTATTCCATGATATCCAGGCACTCCCTTTCGGGTCTCATCCAGTTGGACATGCTCCCTCTGAGATCCTTGAAAGCTATGCCCCTTGTTTCAGCCAGCGCAAGGTAACAGGCCAGGGCAAAGGCATTTGTGGTGATGATATGCACAGGATATCTCTCCATGTCGATACCGTCAAAAAGGGTCTCGTAATCGAAGAGGGTGTCAAGGGCAACCCCCCCTTTCCCTACCAGGCCTCTCACCCTTTCGTCATCACTGTCCGCCCTGTTACCAGATCCGTCATCAGGGACCACGGAGAGGGCATTGGCTCCCTGCGAGAGAAGAAACCTCCACCTCTCATTTGTCTCCTCGGCTGTTCCAAATCCTGTGACCTGTCGGATGTGAAGGCCTCGCGTTAGGTATCCGCCGGGAAATAGGCTCCGCGTAAAGGGATATTGTCCGGGGAATGATATGTCGCGAATAAAGTCTATTCCTTCGAGATCCTTTGGGGAATAAAGGGGCTTTATGGGAATGCCTGAAGAGGTGATAGGATTCCTCTCGGCCTGTGGAATCTTTCCTAGAACCCGGCTTACCTCCTCCTCATATCTCTCCTGAATCTCGCTCAACTCTTTTATCAGTTCTTCTTTAAACATAATAGTACTCCTCCTCAATAGGACAAACTACAAACACCCGGCAAATGCAAGGGAATTGTCCTTAGGAACCTCTAAGATGCTTCTTTCCGCCGCCTGAGTCCATTAACCAGCAGGTGTGCCAATCGTAGCGGCTCGGGTACCCTGAACCCGACACTGCACGAAAGGACCATTCTCAAGGCATCCTCGAAGGTCACCCTATATCCGGGCGAAACAAACAACGGCTTCACCCTGCTCCTGGTCCTGACCACGGCCCCCACTTCCATGCCCTTGTAAGAGAGTGTTGTGAAGCCTCCTCTTTCCTCTTCCACCTCAGAGAAATCGCCCACAAGGCGCGTCTTGGCACAGCCGATGGTCGGTTTCTGGATCAAGAGCCCCAGGTGCGAGGCCAACCCGAGTCCCCTCGGATGGGCTATCCCCTGGCCATCACAAAAAAAGAGGTCCGGCTCGCACCTGAGCTGCTCAATCGCCTCCAAGATCGGG
This sequence comes from Pseudomonadota bacterium, assembly GCA_043808585.1. Lineage (GTDB taxonomy): Bacteria > Desulfobacterota > DSM-4660 > Desulfatiglandales > Desulfatiglandaceae > CAYVMN01. The sequence continues at coordinate 15,911 of JAZDES010000015.1, forward strand.
GGAATCTCCCGGAAGCTCAAGAGCCCTGGTATATAGGGAAAGGTGATTGTTCCAGTGGCCGATCTCTCTTCCACCCTCTCAAGGTCCGGGTAACTCAGGACAACCACACCTGCCCATACCATTTTTGATTTCTTTGAAAAGGAGACGTCTGTGCCGGCAACATACCTTATCCTTCTTGGCAGTCTCGTGAAGACGAGTTCTGCAGAAAGGGCCTTCTGGATCTCAACCGCCTCTTGGTAGGAAACATCCCATGGGTGGAGCTGTCTGACATTTATCACTGCTTTTATTATCTCAGAGCCGAATCGGGAAAACCGAAAGTAGACCCTTGTCCCTATTTTCGATAGTCGTAAACGCCCTTTCCTGTCTTCCTCCCAAGACGACCTGCCTTTACCAGCTTCACGAGCAAAGGACTTGGCCGGTACTTGTCTCCCAGTTCCCTACGAAGGGTATTCATGCAGGTCAAGAGTATATCTAACCCAAAGGCGTCCGCAGCAGCCAGCGGCCCTAGGGGAAACCCCAATCCCTCTTTGCAGCTCATATCTATCTCTTCGGCACTGGCAAGGTTGCTCTCAAGGGCAAAAAAGGCCTCGTTGACCATGGGGAGATACAGCCGGTTGATCACAAAACCAGGAGAATCGACGACAGTTACCGTTGCCTTGCCGCACGTCTCAAGGAATGAAAGCACTGTGCTGTGGGTATCATCTGAGGTCTCCGGACCACGAACTACCTCTACCAGGGGGGTCAAGGCCGCCGGAATCAGGAAGTGGGTTCCGATGCACCTCTCGGGCCGTCCGGTCGCACTGGCGATCTCGGCCACCCAAAGCGTTGAGGTATTGGTCGCCAGGATAGCATCCTCAGGAGCGGCCTCGTCCATTTTCCCAAAGATCTCTTTCTTGAGCCCCACATCCTCGTAAACTGCCTCTATCGCCAGATCGATATCGGATACCGCTTTCGTTAAATCAATATCAGAAGTGATCAGCGACAATATTCTATCGATACTCTCCTGGTCCATCCTTCCCTTTTTCATCTGACCGTACAGGAACCCCTGGATGTTTTTCTTGCCCTGCTCAATTTGCTCCCTGGATCTATCGACTATAGTGGTAGGATAGCCTGCCTTAGCGCATACAACGGCTATCTGACTTCCCATGGTCCCCACACCAACCACACATACCTTTTTGATCTTCATGGCTACTCCCTTTCCTTGTAACCGTTCACAGGTTCAGGGTTCAACGTTCAGGGTTAGGGACAAGGACAAAATTGAAGACCCGAAGTCCTCGTTAAAAATGCTCATTTTTCCAAATAATTGCCAATTTGGCTCCAAATTTCGGATTAGGCCTGACGAAGCTGACGCTTTTCTCGTAAATACGCATCCCAAATGCAGTCCGGGGACGAGAATGGAACCTTGAACTCCTGAACCTTTGAACCCGTGAACGCCTACCCTTTCCTTCAAAGACACACCACCAGGCCCGCCTCACAGGCATCCATTCTAAAATCTTAAATCAACAAAAACAAGGCACTTCACACTTACTAAAAAAGCTTCTCTTTTTTGGCTGCTTTTGCCATAATGTCAACCAGCTAATATGTGTCCTGTTCGTTCAGGCGACCCCCTGGTAAGATCATGGGAAACCCTGGGAGTTTGTAATGACAAGAGAAAAGCCGATAGCGATCCGCCTTAGTCCGGATGATAATATCGCCGTAGCCCTTAAGGAGCTTTCGCCTGGAACTGCGCTTGACATGGGTAATGTAGTATGCCAAGAAAAAATACCCGCCGGGCACAAGGTGGCCATTCGAAAAATCAATAAAAGTGAGCCTGTCCGAAAGTATGGTCAGGTCATAGGCTTTGCCTCCTCAACCATGGAGCCGGGCCATCACGTACACACCCATAACGTTAAAATCCTGGAGTTCGCCCGCGATTACGCCATAGGTCAAGACGAAAGGCCGACAGAATTCGTACCGGAAAACGATCGCGCCGGATTTCATGGTATCGTACGGTCGGATGGTCAAGTGGCCACTCGAAATTATGTTGGTGTCCTGAGCTCAGCCAATTGTTCTGCCAGCGTTGCACGCTTCATCGCTGACTCATTTACGCCTGACATATCGGCCGAGTTTCCCAATGTGGATGGTGTGGTCGCCCTTGGGCACGGAACAGGCTGTGGTATGGGATCGGATGGTGAGGGATTCCGTCTGCTACAGCGTACCCTGGCAGGATATGCCCGTCACCCAAACTTTGCAGGCATCCTCCTTATTGGGCTTGGGTGCGAGGTAAACTACATTGACTGCCTCATAGGCAACATGGGTCTCAAAAGGGGTCCATCCTTACGCACCATTGAAATCCAGGATTCCGGGGGCACCAGGGAGACCGTGAGCCGCGGCGTGGAGGCTGTTCGCGAGATGCTCTCCGAGGCAAACCAGGCAATAAGAGCTCCTTTAGATGCAAGCCGTATCATATTGGGCCTGGAATGCGGGGGATCTGATGCATTCTCAGGTATTTCGGCCAATCCGGCCCTAGGGGCTGCCGTAGATCTCCTGGTCCGAAACGGAGGAACTGCCATCCTTAGCGAAACCCCGGAGATCTATGGGGCTGAGCATCTCCTTACCAGAAGGGCTGCGAGCCCTGAGGTAGCTGAGAAATTGATACGGCTTATTCGATGGTGGGAACAATACACAAGGGCCCTGGGCGGAAAGATAGACAACAATCCTAGCCCGGGCAATAAGGCCGGGGGCTTGACCACCATACTTGAAAAATCCCTGGGGGCATCATCCAAGGGGGGTAATACCAACCTGGTGGATGTCTACAGCTATGCAGAGCCGGTCTTAACAAAGGGGTTGGTCTTTATGGACACCCCAGGGTATGATCCGGTCTCCATAACAGGGATGATTGCAGGCGGGGCAAATGTCATCTGTTTCACAACGGGACGCGGCAGTGTCTCTGGTTTCAAGCCGGTCCCATCGATCAAACTGGCATCGAATACGGAAATGTATCAAAGACTAAGCGATGACATGGATGTCAACTGCGGCCGTATCGTAGATGGAGACGCCTCTGTTCAAGAAATGGGTGAGGTGATCTTCCGCCTGATTCTGGAGACTGCCTCAGGCAAGAAGACAAAGAGCGAGGAACTGGGCCTTGGAGACAACGAGTTCGTCCCGTGGCAGATCGGACCGGTTATGTAAGGAGTGGTTCAGAAATCCTTCCTATAAGACTATGACCTATTCCGGTATCTCAAACTCCCATTCGCACCAGACATCCTTCGGGTGATCGTCTGGCGGACAGACAATGCATTTCACCTGTGCCTTGGGGTTAATCACTTCGGCCGCTGCCTCACAAATCGCCAGGCCGGCCGGTTTGCAGGCAAACTCACCGATACCGTCTTCAAGTCTCCTTACCTGCTGATAACAATTGGTCACCTTAATCCTGAATCTATTCACATCCAGGTCCTGAATTTCATAATCGCCATTGGCCCAAATGGTTGAGAGGATCATTGCGTCCCTCAGAGACTTGAGATCGTCCTTCAACCCGAACATCTTGCTCAAGCGATACATCTGGACCTTTGCGTTGGCAGGGAAGCAGTGGGCATCTGCCTTCACTGCGGCCTCTTCTCCGTACTCATTATTGATATACAGTATGTAGTTGTTTTGTAGATTCCACCAGTTCTTCTGGAACATATCAATAAAGTCGAGCAATTCGTCTTTTGATAGCGTCGAGAGTTTTTCTCTCTGAAATTCATTCAGCGGCAATGCCCTTTCCTCCTTTGTTACTAGTTTTCTCAGCTAGCGACCAGTGGCCACGCCTTTGCCGGTCGAGGAAGCATAGGCTATGCATTGTTTTGTGTCAAGCATCCTGCTTTTGTAGAAGTTCACGGGTTCAGGGTTCAGAGGTTCGGGGTTCGATGTAGTGAAGGCGATCGTTGCCAGCGGCTATTTGAATGATCCGATCATGGCGAATTTTGGGGATTGACGGATATCAGAAACCTATTGGTCCCGTTATTGAGGCAAAGAGGCATATCCTTATGGGCTTTTACCTGTCACGACTATAAGGTCAAAAATAGAAGACCAGCTCAAAGGTTTAAGGACGGTATTGGCTCCAAGGTCAGACTTAAGACTCTTGCCCTCCTTTTCAGACTTGGATGCAAAGTATACCGTATCTTTCTTGAAGTCTGATCTGGGAGCATAATCGATCATTCTTATCTCATAATTCATGTCCATGAGCCTTTTCGCCATCTGCTTGGCAGAATCTAAATTACCGTCTCCACTGAGCACTTTGACCTTTAGTTCCCGTACCTCCTTTTTTTGTTCAAGCCTTTGAAGCCTTTCTTTGAGTAGTCTATTTTCGCTTGCAATTCTTTGGTTTTCCTCTCTTAGCTTTTTTAACTCTTCATTCTGAACCCCGCTCTTGTCTTCCACCTTTGCAATCTCTCTCAGATTCCATTCCCTGATCTCTTCATTTTCCTTCTTGAGGGCATCAATTTCTCTCTTCTGGTTTATGTTTTCGATCCTAAGCCTGGTCACCTCATCAGCAACTTGCTCGGTTTTCGGCTTTGTTCCCTTTGCCTCTTCTTTTGAGTCTCCTTTGAAAAACCCCAGGACCCCACATCCTTGAAGGACAGGCGCCACCACTACAATAAAGATAAATAAACATACTCGAAACATAGTCACCTCCTTCTTGAGCATCCTGTGGCATCTCATTTTCCCCAACAGATTATGGATTTTACCTGCCAAACGGGCAGGTCGTCAAGCGGTTTGACCCGTATTTCAATCGTTCCGGCAGGTCGTCTTATCAATTCCTCTTGATACAGCTCAGAGATCTGCCCTCTTGATCTTCCGGTAGTAGGACTCAGAAAGGTAAATGGCCGCCAGGGGATTGTGCCCGGTTACCCGATCTTTTACCCCCAAGACAGTGGTGGGCGCTTGGGCATATTTGAAAAAGAGGGAGTCGTGCCCCACGCACAGGCCTAGAAGGATATTGAACTCTGTTTGCTTATAATTGAGCAACTTGGCTTGGTAAATGGGGTTACACATGCTTTCATCAGTGCCCTGATAGACCTTCTCATCGTCCTTAACCCCTATTACTTCCTTGGGTACTCTCCCCGCCTTACAGATAACGGAGACCACATCAAATCCACGGTCCCGCAAAATCTCTTCCACTATTCTGGCCTCCGTGAATAACCCGACGCAAAAGGCAAGCCCAAGCAGCTTATAGCCCATTCTTTGGGCGAACTCACAAATCTCCTCCATACGCGTCTTGGTGGGCTGTATGATGTAAGGCCTTTTGTTCCGATTGGCATAACCGTGTGCCTCTTGGATTGAGCTTTGCCTGGCAAACTCCCTGACTTCAGAGAGGCCATATTCTTCGCTCGCCTCGGCCAGAACCTCTTTGTAAAGCAAAGTGGGGCACCCATTTGATCCCACCCCATCCTCTGTATAACAGACCTTCTTCCGGGGCTCTTGATTACATGAGGCGCAAGACGGCAAACGGGGATCCCTCTCTTCCATGACAATCTCCTTTCATAATTCGGAAAGCAAGTGGCAAGTTTCGCAAAACATGTTTCGTGTAAAACCCGGGGAGGGAGCTTGGAGGGAAAAACGACTGATCTAATCATTAGAATGCAAACCCAACTTATCCAGCCTATATCTCAATGATCTCATGCTGATATCCAGAAGCTCCGCTGTCTTTTGTTTTGATCCATGTGCTATTTCCAAGGCTTCAATGATGTAGTTTTTCTCTATCTCAGCCATGACCTCATCAAGCTTAATACCGTTCGGCCCCACATCGTACTTTCGCCTCCTTTGTGCCACTGCACCATCTCTAAAATTGGAAAGGGTAAGGCTTTCGGGTAAGACAATATTGGAGGTCTCAAGGGCAACACTGCGTTCGATTATGTTTTCCAGCTCTCTCACATTCCCGGGAAAATAGTATTGTCCAAGGAGGTCCATGGCATAGGCAGAGATCTTCTTGATGTCTTTCCCGAGTTCCCTGGAATATTTCTCAAGAAAATGCTGTGCCAATAAAGGCAAATCTCCAATCCTTTCCCTTAGAGGCGGTATAACAATATTTATCACGTTGATCCTGAAATATAGGTCTTCCCTGAAGTTTTTCTCTATCACCTCCTTTTCCAAGTCCTTGTTGGTGGCTGATATGAATCTTACGTCAACGGTCTTCTCTTCGGTGCCTCCTACGGCAGTAAAGGTCCTCCCCTGTATCACCCTGAGTAGTTTAACCTGAATGGTGGGCGACAGCTCACCGACCTCGTCGAGAAAGACCGTTCCGCCATCTGCCACCTCAAATAGGCCTTCCTTATTGGTGGCAGCCCCTGTAAAGGCCCCCTTTTTGTAACCGAACAGTTCACTCTCAATCAGGGTTTCCGGTATGCCTGCGCAATTTATGACCACAAAAGGCCTGTCTTTTCTATCGCTTAACTCATGTATAGCCCTTGCCACCAGTTCTTTTCCGGTTCCGCTCTCCCCTGAGACAAGGATATTGCTCCTGGTCTGGGAAACCCGCCTGATGAGATCGTAAACCTTCCTCATCTGAGGGCTTTCACCAATCAACCAGCCAAAGTGGTAGCGGTTCAGTGAGGACTCCTCCCCCCCTTCTCCAACAGATGCCCCTCTTGATGCCAGGGCATCTCTGACGATCCTCTTAAAGTCATTCACCTTGAAAGGCTTTGGGATATAATCATAGGCCCCCTCCTTCATGGCCTCTACAGCTGTCTGGGCAGTGGCGAAGGCCGAAATCAGGACTACCACGGTATCCGGGGCCACGGCCTTAGCCTTTTTCAAGACCCCGATTCCGTCAATATCCTTCATGCGAATATCGGTAATGACCAGGTCAAAGGTCTTCTCGTCCAGGATTCGAAAGGCCTCTTCTCCACTTTCCGCGAGGGTGACACTATAAGCTTCCTTGGTCAACATGATGTCCAGAAACTCCCGCATGCTCCTTTCATCATCGACAACAAAGATGCTATAGTTTTCTTTGCCAGACAATCTCCCCTCCAATCATTGTCAGTTCATTTCGCCCCCTCAATGTCTTCCCCACAAAAGGGGAGTTCTTGCTCTTTGAAAGGATATCTGCCTCCTCAAAGACATATTCATATTCCGGATCTATCATTGCCAGATCGGCCCTGCCACCCTCCTCTATACGGCCCGCGTGAATCCCTAGTATGGAGGCGGGGTTATAGGACAATTTCTTTATGGCCTCGGCCAATCCCAGGACTCCCCCCCTCACCAGTTCCAAGGTCAAGGGCAACGCGGTCTCCAGGCCGATCATTCCGAAGGCGGCCTTATCAAACTCCAACTCCTTTTCCAAACTACTATGAGGGGCATGGTCCGTGGCAATCACGTCAATGACACCCTCGGCGAGCCCCTCCTTGATTGCCTGGACATCTTCAGGGGCCCTCAGTGGGGGATTCACCTTGGCATGGGTATTATATCCCATGACCTCATGATGATCCAGGGTGAAGTAATGGGGGGCCGTCTCCGCCGAAACCGGCACCCCTTCCTCCTTCGCCCTCTTTATCAGCTCAACCGATCCGGCAGTACTCACGTGTGCGATGTGGACCGGACATTTTGTCAGCCTGGCAAGACATAAATCACGATAGACCATAATCTCTTCACTTGCCGAAGGCATCCCCGGCAAGCCAATCTGGGTTGATACCACCCCTTCATGCATAACCCCGTCCCCGGACAGGGTAACATCCTCACAATGGGATATGACCATGAGGCTGTGATACCGGGCATATTCAAGCGCCCTCCTCATTACTTCACTATTCTTCACTGAAAACCCGTCGTCAGACAGGGCGACTGCACCTGCCTCCCTGAGATCACCGAACTCGGTGAGTGTCTCTCCTTTCTGTCCTACTGTTATGGCCGCAACAGGAAGGATTCTACAAAGACCGGCCTCCCTCGCCTGCTCCAAGATGAATTCTGTGACAGATCGGCAGTCATTTGGGGGGTCGGTATTGGGCATACAGGCCAGGGCTGCAAAACCACCTGACACACCCGCCTTTCCCCCTGTAGCAACGGTCTCTTTGTATTCATGTCCTGGCTCTCGTAGATGAACGTGCATATCTACTAGGCCGGGAATAATAAGCTTGTCAGAGGCATCAATGATCCTTATCTTAGAACCTTTCTCTCTGACTGCACCCGGGGGCAGGATCCTGGCGATCTTCCCCTTCTCAATGATCAATTCGGCCCTTTCCACAACGCCTCTTACAGGGTCCACCAAAGAACCAGACTTAATCCACGTTATCAATTCCTGGATCCTCCAATCAAGAGATAGAGTATCGCCATACGGACCGCCACCCCGTTGGCTACCTGGTCAAGAATAACCGAATGCGGTCCGTCCGCCACTTCAGAAGTTATCTCCACTCCTCGATTCATGGGCCCGGGATGCATCACAATCACATCTGGTTTTGCAAGACTTAAGACATCTCTATTCATGCCAAAAAAGGAGGCGTATTCCCTGAGACCCGGGAATTGTACCCTACTTTGCCTCTCCAGTTGTATTCGCAGCAGCATGACCACATCCTTGTCTTTAACCGCTTTCCCAGGGTTATAGATCACCCTCACTCCAAGGGCCTCAATACCAACGGGGATCATGGTTGGGGGCCCTGAGACCGTCACCTCAGCCCCCATTTTGGTCAATCCAATCACGTTGGATCTGGCCACGCGGCTGTGGGTGATATCCCCTATTATGGCCACCTTCAATCCTTTGATTCTCCCTTTCTTTTCCCGGATAGTGAATAAGTCGAGCAAGGCCTGGGTTGGGTGTTCATTTATCCCGTCCCCCGCATTAATGATCCCTGCCTCCACTCTGCTTGATAACAGATGGGGGGCCCCGCTCGAGGAATGCCTAATCACAATGAGATCAGGGTTCATGGCCTGAAGGTTCCTTGCTGTGTCTATAAGGGTTTCCCCCTTTACCATGCTGCTCCCTGAGGCGGAAAGGCTTATAGTGTCAGCGCTGAGTCTCTTTGCGGCCATCTCAAAAGAGGCTCGGGTTCTCGTGCTAGGTTCATAAAAAAAATTGACCACACTCTTACCCCTAAGGGTGGGGGCCTTTTTTATGTCCCTTGTGGAAATCTCTTTTAGTGATGCTGCCGTATCTAGTATAAGACCAATATCTTCAACGGACAACTGCCCAATTCCCAAGAGATCTTTATGGTCAAATTTCCTCACCCTAAACTCCTCCCAAAAAAAACCTCCTTGCCGCTAGTACAGCAAGGAGGTTTCTCTTTTTGTTGAAATACGTCCTCATGGGGAATCTAGCTTCGTCCCACAACTGGGAAATGGGACAAGGTAAATTCACCAAAACTATTCAGCTTCTTCGGTACCCATTTCCTTCTCACTTTTCTTTGCATCCGTATCTTTGTCTGCCACTTTGCGGGCGCCTCTGGCCGGCTTCGGCGTCTTTGACTTCCTCTTCCCTGATTTATCTTTTTCTTCAGGGACCAAGAGTTGAACGACAGAAATAGAGGCTCCGTCTCCCCGCCGCGCACCCTTCTTGATGATCCTAACGTATCCCCCTTGCCTGTCAAGATACCTATCCTTAAGTTCATCAAAGAGCCTATGAGTTACTGCCTTGTCTTTTATGTAGGCAAGGGCCTGGCGCCTTGCATGCAAATCTCCACGCTTGGCTAGGCCTATCATCTTTTCGGCAACAGGCCGAAGTGATTTTGCCTTGGCATCAGTTGTCTCTATCTTTTCATACTTGAGTAGGGAAGTGACCATATTCCTCAGCATAGCCCTGCGGTGACTGGGATTGCGTCCTAGTTGATTTCCTGCCTTTCTGTGCCTCATTTGTCCTCGTCCTCTTCCTCTGCCTTTGCCTTCCCCTGCTCCTGCTTCACTATCCTGCCCTCTTCTCTACTCTCTTCCTTTTCTTTTTGCCCTCCCTCTTTCTCGCTTTCTTCCTCGACCTTCTTAGGTGCCTTGACGGCAGGGAAATTTTCCAGCTTCATCCCCAGGGAAAGTCCCATTTCCTCAAGGATGGATTTGATCTCATTCAAAGACTTCCTTCCGAAGTTCTTGGTCTTCAACATCTCTGCCTCAGTCTTTTGGACCAACTCGCCGATAAGGGTGATATCGGCGTTTTGTAAGCAGTTGGCAGAGCGCACAGATAGCTCAAGCTCAGAGACAGGTCTGAAAAGGTTCTCATTAAATCTCTCGTCGTCTGAATTTTCTTCCTCTTCCGTCGGCTCCGGCTCCTCCTCAAAATTGATAAATGGATTCATCTGTTCCTTAAGGATCTTTGCAGCATAGGCAACTGCGTCTTCGGGCAGCAAGCTGCCGTCGGTCCAGACCTCCAGAGTCAGCTTATCATAATCCGTTACCTGCCCCACCCTGGCATTTGTCACCACATAGTTGACCTTCTCAACAGGAGAAAAGATGGCATCCATTGGAATAACGCCTATGGGCTGATCTTTGGGCTTGTTCCTTTCGGCCGGGACATAACTTCTCCCCGCCCTGACCACCATCTCCATACTCAGCTTGGCTTCCTTGTTAAGCGTGGCGATGTGAAGGTCAGGGTTTAGAATCTCCACAAGGGCATCTGTTTCGATATCCCCAGCCTTTACTTCTCCTTCTCCTTCTCTAGCCAGGCGGATCACAGCTTCCTCAACCCCGATGAGCTTGAGCTTGACCTCCTTGAGATTCAGCACGATGTCGGTCACATCCTCATAGACTCCGGGAATAGTAGAGAACTCATGGAGTACCCCGTCAAACTTAACTGAAACAATTGCCGCTCCTTGCAGAGAAGAAAGTAAGATACGCCTCAGGGAATTTCCGATCGTAATCCCAAGTCCCCTCTCAAGTGGCTCGCAGACGAATTTCCCGTAGACGTCTGTGTAGCTATCCTGGGCGATTTCAATCCGCTTGGGCCTGATCAGCTCCCGCCAATTCTTACTTCTTAGATCTACCAAAAAAGCCTCCCCCTCATCTTGTTAACAAAAAAAATATTATGCAATTAAGCCTTTACAAACTCCTGCGATTTACTTTGAATACAATTCCACAACGAGTTGTTCCTGAATAGGCATTGTGAAGTCTTGTCTATCGGGAAGGGCTTTCAATGTCCCCCTTAAGGCCCCCTTTTCAACTTCGATCCAATCCGGGATACCTCGTCGGACTACAGTCTCCATAGCTTCTCTTATGAAGGGTACATTGCGACTCTTCTCTCTTACCTCAATTACGTCTCCCGGCTTCACAAGGTAGGAGGCGATATTGACCTTCTTATTGTTTACTAAGAAGTGACTATGCCTGACCGCCTGTCTTGCCTGATTCCTCGAAGTGGCAAAACCCATTCTGTAAACGATATTGTCCAGGCGGGATTCAAGAAGCAACAAGAGATTTGTGCCTGTAACTCCCTTCTGTCTTTCGGCTCGGTAATAGAAGCCCCTAAATTGCCTTTCTAAGACACCGTAGATTCTCCTGACCTTCTGTTTCTCTCTGAGCTGAACTCTATAATCGGAGTATTTCCCCCCGCGCCTCTGGCCATGTTGTCCGGGCGCATAAGCCTTTCTCTCAAAGGAGCACTTGTCCCCGTAACAGCGGTCCCCCTTTAAAAAGAGCCTCAGATTCTCTCTCCTACACAACCTGCATGATGAACCAATATATCTGGCCAAATTAGCCCCCAAGCATAAAATCTATTTGTTATTCACCTTACTGATTATAGTCTTCTGTGGTTCAGATTCAATTCCGCATTCCAGAATCCGCATTCCAAAATCCTCAGACTCTCCGCCTCTTGGGCGGGCGACACCCGTTATGCGGTATTGGTGTAACATCCCTTATAACGGTAACAGTGAACCCCTCCACCTGGAGTGAGCGCAGCGCTGCTTCCCTCCCCACGCCTGGCCCCTTGACCCGTACCTCAGCGACCCTCATTCCGTGCTCCATCGCCATCCTTACGGCATCTCGACCGGCCAATTGAGCGGCAAAAGGGGTACTCTTTCTCGATCCTTTTACTCCACCCCTGCCTGCGCTTGACTGGGCAACGACATTTCCGTCCGGATCCGTAACGGTCACTATGGTATTGTTAAAGGTGGATTGTATATAGACAATACCCGAAGGTACGTTCTTCTTTTCTCTCTTAGTCCCGCTCCTCTTTCTCGAAGTTTTTGCCATGCTCTTCCCTCAAATTCTATTTTTTGTAACAGTTTAGCTCTCTGCAACCGGGGCAATGGGGCTTTCCCTTTTTCGGATGTAAAACTCGCCCGTAAGAGGCCGTAAAGTAATCACGCGCCATAGCCTGAAAATAAGGAACCGTGCCAACGCCAACATCGTCTCGTTTTTGAGAGAGCGCTCTCCGTGATTTCTTAACGCCCTCTAACGGGCTCAGACAGGGTTACACCTCTCAAAACCGAAACCCCCATTTCCCCGTATAAACGCCAGATCGGAAAAGGGCTAAAATGATACTATTTTTTCTTTTTCCCCATAACGGCCCTGCGAGGCCCCTTCCGTGTCCTGGCGTTGGTACTGGTTCTTTGCCCCCTGACAGGGAGACCCTTTCTGTGCCTCAGACCTCGATACGCCCCCAGATCCATCAAGCTCTTTATGTTCATTGATACTTCACGCCTGAGGTCCCCTTCCACCTTATACTTCTCGTCGATAACATTCCGGATGCTTGTAATCTGCCCTCCACTGAGATCATCGGATTTCGTATCCCAGTCTATACCCGCTTCGCTAAGTATCATCTGAGAAGAGCTCCTGCCAATACCATAGATATAGGTCAGAGCAATCTCTATCCTTTTCCCCCTTGGTAAATCGACACCCGCAATTCTAGCCAATCTCTAACTCCTTCCGTTCTGGGACTGGTCGTCGGTCATTTCATATATCAACCGGCAATGGAGACCTACCGTATGCAAATGCAGGCTTACCCTTGCCTCTGCTTATGTCTGCGGTTCACGCAGATCACCCGCACGACACCTCTTCGTCTTATTATCTTGCATTTATTGCAAATAGGCTTAACCGATGGTCTCACTTTCATGGTCCTAATGGCCCCCTCGTTTACTCTATACGGCTGCGAAAAGGATTTTGAAAAAACTGCCCTTTGGGGTTGCGCTATTTCAAACTTCTTTCGGTCTATTACCGCGATGAACAATACGGCCCCTGCTCAAATCATAGGGAGATAACTCAACTACCACCACATCTCCTGGGAGGATCTTGATAAAGTGTTTCCGCATCCTGCCCGAAATATGGCCCAAGACCCTGTGACCGTTCTTGAGCTCGACCCTGAACATGGCATTCGGTAAGGTCTCGATTACGACCCCCTCGACCTCAATAGCCTCTTCCTTAGCCATAGCCCCTTTCCTGTTTTTCAGTGTCTTGCCTGAAGCTCACCGCAAATATCTTTAATCCGAATATCTTTTTCCCCTTTGCCACAACAGGGTCTGCGAACTAAAGGCCACCCTAACGGCTACCTGACCTTCCCAAAGCCCTTCTTCATGAACCCTTCATAATGCCTTGTCAGCATATGTGATTCGATCTGATTTGTGGTGTCCATTGCCACGCCAACTACAATCAAAAGGGCGGTCCCTCCAAAATAGAACGGAACGTTCAATTGATAGATCAGCAACTGGGGCAAGATACAAATGGCCGAGACATAAATGGCACCCAAAAAAGTTATTCTTGTCAAAACCCGATCAATATAATCCGCCGTATTCTTGCCCGGCCTGAGCCCCGGGATAAATCCCCCTTGTCTCTTCATATTGTCGGCGACATCAACCGGGTTAAAATGCACTGCCGTGTAAAAATAGCAGAAGAAGAAAATAAAAACCACATAGATCAAACTATAGACGATATGACCGGGGGCCAGGAAATTAACAATGTGCCGGAGCCAGGGAAACTGCTCTACGCTCAGAAAATTGGCTATGGTCGCAGGAAACATCATTATGGAAGAGGCAAAGATCGGTGGAATCACGCCAGCCGTATTGACTTTTAAGGGCAGGTGCGTAGTCTGCCCCCCATACATTCTTCTACCAACAACCCTCTTTGCATACTGAACGGGGATCCTCCTCTGCCCCCTTTCAACAAATACGATCACTCCGACGACTCCTATCATCAGTGCAACGAGCAATACCGCGAAAAAGACTGTGATTTCGCCTGTACCCATCAATCTGAATGTGTTTGCAACTCCAACTGGAAACTGTGCAACAATCCCGGAATATATGATAAGGGAGATCCCGTTACCTATGCCCCTCTCAGTGATCTGCTCTCCTAGCCACATCAGAAAGGAGGTCCCTGCAGCAAGTGTAACCACGGTGAGGAATCTGAAGGCCCAGCCTGGAGACAGAACGATCATCGCCCCACCTGGACTAGACATGTTTTCAAGACCAACCGCAATACCAAACCCTTGGATAACACTCAAAATGACCGTGCCATAACGGGTATATTGGGTAATCTTCTTCCTCCCTTGCTCACCTTCCTTCTTCAGCTTTTCAAGGTACGGCACCACGACGGTCATGAGTTCCAGGATAATCGAGGCGCTTATGTACGGCATGATCCCCAGGGCCATTACCGACATTTGACTCAGGGCACCACCCGAGAACATATCAAAGAGCCCAAAAAGGGTCCCCTGCCTCGCACCAAAAAAAGCTGAAAGGGCCGCACCATCAATGCCTGGGGTTGGAATATGACAACCGATCCGATAGACAACCAGCATCATGAGCGTGAAGAGGATCTTCCTTTTCAGCTCCGGAATCTTGGCAATGTTCTGAAAGCCGCCTATCAATTCTGTATGCCCCCTTCTAGATTACCTCAACCCTGCCGCCCGCGGCCTCAATCTTCTCCCTGGCTGTCTTGCTCACTTTATGGACCCTGACAGTAATGGGGTTAACGATATCACCGCCGCCCAAGATCTTAATGCCGTCCTTCACCTTCTTGATCAGGCCCGCATCTTTTAGCATATCTGCATCCACACCGGCATTCGGGGCAAATCGGCTCAGATCCTTGACATTAATTACGTTAAATTGCTTCCTGAATTTGTTGGTGAAGCCACGCTTCGGGAGTCGTCTGTGAAGAGGCATCTGGCCTCCCTCGAAGCCAGGGCGTGTACCGCCTCCGGAACGTGCCTTTTGCCCTTTATGGCCTCGGCAAGAAGTCTTTCCGTGTCCGGAACCCGGACCCCTCCCTATCCTCTTACTCCCTTTTCTCGAACCTTCAGCAGGCGAAAGATCATGAATTTTCACTTTTCTCACCTATCGGGACCTTAGTGAATCTTTACGAGAAACGAGACCTTATTTATCATTCCTCTTATGGCAGGGGTATTGTCAAGCTCAACCGTCTTGTTCATCCGCGTCAGGCCTAAACCCCTCAAGGTCTGGCCAATCTTCTTATCCCTACCTATTGGACTCTTGACAAGAGTTACCTTAATAGTCTTAGCCATAGCCGATACTATCTTTTCCCAGTCTATTCAAATCGCCAGTTCTTCAACCGTCTTGCTTCTGCGCCGGGCAATCTCTTCCGGGCTCCTTAGCGACCGTAGGCCCTTGATAGTTGCCCTCACGATATTATGAGGATTATGGGAACCCAGACATTTTGTAAGTATGTTCTGGATCCCTGCTGCCTCTAAGACCGCGCGCACCGCACCACCCGCAATCAGACCGGTACCGGGACCTGCAGGTTTCAGCAGCACACGGCCCGCACCCGATTCACCTACCACCTGATAGGGTATGGACGTCTCATAAAGGTAAATTTCCTTCATGTCTTTTTTTGCCCTTTCAATGCCCTTCCTGATGGCGTCAGGGACCTGATTGGCCTTTCCAAGTCCGCTTCCGACCATGCCTTTTCCATCCCCAACCACAACGATAGCACTGAAGCTAAAACGACGTCCCCCCTTCACTACCTTTGCCACCCGGTTGATATGGACCACCTTCTCTACAAACTGCTCTTCACCCTCTGGCTTTAGCAATGGATGTTTCCCTCCTCAGAAATCCAGTCCGGCCTCACGTGCCGCCTCGGCAAGGGCCCTTACGCGGCCATGGTATAGAAACCCGTTTCGGTCGAACACCACCTTCTTGATCCCACTCTCAACCGCCCGTTCAGCAATAGAAGTTCCCACCAGGGCAGCCCCTTTTTTGTTGCCGCCATCCCTTCCGATCTTGGGGGCAAGTCCTTTAGATAATGAAGAGGCCTCTACCAAGGTCCTGCCTGCCGTATCATCTATAATCTGGGCATAGACATGCCTCTCACTTCTAAAAACGCACAGCCTGGGCTTATCAGAGACCCCACGAACCTTCTTGCGCACCCTTTTCTTTCTCTTAATCCTTGCATCTGTTCTTCTAAAGACACCCATATCGGTGACCCCTTAAGCTTTCCTAAACCAATTGAGGCGACACTCACCTAGCCGATCTTCGTTCTGAACTAATGAGACGAACTAGCCGAAAATTGCCAGCCTCGCTCTGAGGCCAGACTACTTGGCGGCACCCGCCTTGCCGGCCTTTCTCCGGATCATCTCCTCAGCGTACTTGATCCCCTTCCCTTTATAAGGCTCTGGTCTCCTCAGGCCCCTGATCTTGGAAGCGGTCAATCCCAAGAGTTCCTTGTCGATGCCCCTCAAAACGACCTTGGACCTGTCCACGCTTGCCTCCACCCCATCAGGCAACTCAAACTCTACGGGGCGCGAGTAACCCAGGTTAAAAACAGCGGTCTTCCCCTCGATTGAAGCCCTGTATCCAACGCCCGAAATCTCCAAAACTCTCTCGAATCCCTTTGTGACGCCTGTAACCATGTTGTTGATCAGGACCGCAAAAAGGCCGTGAAGGGATCTTGATTCCCTGCTTGCATCAACCGCTGAAACAGAGATCTTTTCATCATCCATATCCAGCCGAACCTTGGGGTGCACCATTCGCCTGAGTTCCCCCTTTGGTCCTCTCACTGTGAGGAGGCCATCCTCAAGCTTGACCTCAACATCTTTCGTTATCAGAATAGGCTTCTTGCCTATGCGAGACATTCATAACCTCCAGATCTAAGCTGCTTAGACCTCACCAAATCGACTACCACACCGAGCAGAGGATCTCACCGCCGGCATTTCTTTTCCTGGCCTCTCTATCTGTCATCATGCCCTTTGATGTGGAAATGATATTGATTCCATAACCATTTAACACCGTCGGAATCCTCGCAGCCCTTTCATAAACCCGACAGCGGGGCTTGCTGACCCTCTTGAGTCCTCCGATAACAGAGACTCCATCCTCGTCATACCTCAAGAAAATCCTTATGAACCTATGTCGGCCATCAGAAATAATCCTGAAATTCTTGATAAAGCCTTCGGATTTGAGGACCTTGGCAATGTTTATCTTCAATTTGGAACTGGGGATATTCACCAGTTCATGGGATGCCCTCGCTGCATTTCTGATTCTAGTAAGCATGTCCGCAACAGGATCGGTCATGGTCATTAGCCTGCTCCTTTTAACCTTTCACTGAAGATAATAAAACCCCTACCAGCTTGATTTAACCACCCCTGGGATCTCACCCCTTGAGGCCATATTCCTAAAGCAGATCCTGCAGATCCCAAATTTCCGCATGAAGGCCCTGCTTCGCCCACATATGGGGCACCTATTATATTGACGAACCGAGAATTTCTGTCTCCTTTGAGCCTTAACAACAAGCGACGTCTTTGCCAATATAACCTCCCTAATCTCCCTACACCAAGGCCCGGGAAGGCATCCCCAGTTGCCTCAATAAAAAAAGACCTTCTGCATCGGTCTTGGCCGTTGTCACAATCGAAATATTCAGGCCTTTCATTTTTTCTATCTTGTCATAGTCAATTTCTGGGAAAATAATAAACTCCTTAATCCCTATTGAGCAATTGGCGCGGCCGTCAAAGATCTTGTCCGAGAGCCCCCTAAAATCCCTCACCCTGGGCAAACCTACATTGAAAAGCTTGTCCAGAAAATCATACATCCTCTCACGCCGTAAGGTCACCATGCATCCTATAGGCATTCCCTGGCGAAGCTTGAACCCTGCGATCGACCTCTTGGCCTTGGTCACAACGACCTTCTGACCCGCGATCAAACTAAGCTCTTCTACCCCGGAATCAAGTGTCTTGATATTCTGGATGGCCTCGCCCATACCCATGTTCAACACTACCTTTTCTATCCGTGGGACCGCCATGATGCTCTTGTATCCGAACTCCTTCATCATGGCGGGTACTATCTCTCTTATGTATCTATCCTTCAATCGGGACAATACCACCTCCAGAAAAACCTCATTCGTCCATAGGTTCGCCACATTTCTTGCAGACACGAACCTTTGAACCATCTTCGAGTATACGGTTTCCAATCCTCGTCGGCTCAGTACATTTATTGCAGACTATCATTACCTTAGAGATGTGTAATGGTGCCTCCTTCTCAATGATTCCTCCCTTGCCAGTCTGCGCGCTGGGCCTGGAATGCCTTTTAACTATGTTTACTTTCTCAACAATTACTCGTTCCTTCTCAGAGTCCACCTTCAAGACCGTACCGATCTTACCTCTTTCTTTTCCAACGAGAACAATGACTTTGTCACTCTTCTTGATTTTCGGCTGTTTCTTCCTCACTGTCGCTGCTCCCAATCTCGGCGTATTTGCCACTAACCCTGTTATCAGCTGGGCAATCGAAGCCTTTAGCCTCCGAACGACTCCCCCCGCTGAATATTAGAGCACTTCCGGGGCCAATGAAATTATCTTCATAAACCGTTTTGCCCTCAACTCCCTGGCTACTGGTCCGAAAATCCTTGTCCCGATGGGCTCACGTTGCTGATTGATCAAAACGGCTGAGTTATCATCAAACTTGATATAAGACCCATCACTCCTTCTGACCTCTTTTGCCGTCCTCACAACCACGGCCCGAACCACATCTCCCTTCTTGACCTTGGAATTTGGCATCGCCTCTTTTACCGATACAACAATAACATCGCCGATACTCGCATATCTCCGCCTGGAACCCCCCAGGACCTTTATGCAGTAAAGTAATTTGGCTCCAGAATTGTCAGCCACCTTCAATAGGGTTTGAGTTTGTATCATTTTCTACGCTCCAATTCGCCCTCGCTAATCTTGCAAGAAACTGTTTAGCTTCAGCTCTCAGCCTTCTCGAGAATATCAATGACCTGCCACCGCTTCCTTTTACTGATAGGGCGACTTTCAATAATCCTTACCTTGTCCCCAACCTGGCACATACCCTTTGGGTCGTGTGCCATATATTTGGCGCGCCTCCTGACATACTTTTTATAACTACTATGTTTGGTCAGGCGTTCTACCAAAACCAGGGCAGTCTTATTCATCTGGTTACTAACAACGGTCCCCGCCAGCCTTTTTCGCGATCCTCTTTCTGTCATCACCACCTCGTGCTACCCTTCTGCCCTGCCAATTTTCAATTCCCTTAGTATAGTTTTAACTCGTGCCAGGTCTCTCTTTGTCTTGGGAATCATGGCTGTATTGCCCAGCTGTCCGCTGGCTTTTTGGAATCTCAGATTAAACAGCTCCTGCTTTGTCAACCGCTCCTTTTCCCTGAGCTCTTCTTCGGTTAACTCCCGTAGCTCCTTGGTCTTCATAACCTCACGACCTCCTGGCCACAAATCTGGTAGCAAATGAAAGTTTATGTCCGGCCAAACGGAACGCCTCTATGGCCATGTTCATCCCAACTCCCTCCAGCTCATAGAGAATCCTTCCTGGCCTTATCACGGCTACCCAGCTATCTGGATTGGCCTTACCCTTTCCCATCCTCGTCTCGGCCGGCTTTTTTCCGACAGGCTTGTCAGGAAAAACCCGGATCCAGACCTTGCCGCCACGCTTCACATGTCTTGTTACCGCAACCCGTGCGGCCTCTATCTGTTGGGCAGTCATATACCCGCACTCCAAGGCCTGTAATCCATAATCGCCAAATTCCAAAGTACTGCCCCTGAAGGCCTTACCCTTTGTCCTTCCTCTCTGGCTCTTCCGATACTTGACCTTCTTTGGGCTCAGCATAGATAGCCCCTATCCCCTCTTGCCTTTGTCAGGCAGAATTTCACCCTTAAATATCGTTACCTTTACGCCAATAACCCCGTGTGTTGTAAATGCCTCTGCAAAACCGTAGTCTATATCGGCCCTAAGGGTGTGAAGAGGGACTCTCCCCTCCCGATACCATTCCCGACGTGCCATCTCAGCACCACCCAGCCTTCCGCTACAAGCAATCTTGATCCCTTGGGCTCCAAACCGTAAAGCAGCACTCACGCTTTTCTTCATAGCTCGCCTGAACGCAACTCGTCGCACCAACTGAAGCGCCACATTCTCTGCAACCAACTGCGCTTCGACCTCGGCCTTTCTCACCTCTTGAATATCAATAATCACCTCGCGATCGATCTTTCTCTCGAGTTCCCTCTTTATCCTTTCTATCTCAGACCCCTTTTTCCCTATTACGATACCGGGCCTGGCAGCGTGCAACCGGACTCGAACTTTATTGGCAGCCCTTTCAATCTCAATCCTTGCCACCCCGGCCTGGAAGGCCTTCTCCTTTAAGAACTTCCTAATCTTGTAATCCTCCAGGACAAAACCGCTGTATTCCTTTCCCGCAAACCATCTGGAATCCCAATTCCTGTTGATTCCGAGCCTGAAACCGATAGGATTAACTTTCTGTCCCAATATGAACCTCCGATGTGATCATGCAGCCAACATGCAATAGAATTATCGATGCAAAGCGATGCCCTATTTCTCCTTTAAAACTATAGTCAGATGGCTGGTCCTTTTTCTGATCCTCGTTGCACGCCCTTGTGCCCGCGGCCTCCATCTCTTCAATATTGGGCCTTCATCTGCAAAGACGCGCATGACATAGAGGGTATCCACATCCAAGCCAGAGTTTTCTGAGGCATTGGCGACCGCCGAATCAAGTAATTTTTTTAATATGCGAGAACCTTTTTGAGGTGCAAAAGAGAGCATGTTTAGTGCCTCTTCCACCTTTCTCCCCCGGATCTGATCCATGACCAAGCGGATCTTCCGAGGTGCAATCCTGACAAATCTCGCCACTGCTCTTACTTCCATCTCGCCCCTTCAGTCAAACTACAGTGTGGTCCCTATTTCTTCTTTCCCTTTAGCCTTGATTTCTTGTCTCCCGCATGGCCGAAAAAGGTCCTCGTGGGTGCAAATTCCCCCAGTTTATGCCCGACCATGTCTTCTGCAACGAATACGGGGAGGAACTTCTTGCCGTTGTGCA
>JAZDES010000016.1:0-14732 GCA_043808585.1 Pseudomonadota bacterium
CTTAACCGTGTTCATCAGACCAATCAGCCCCATCTTGGCCGCTGAATAATTGGCCTGACCAAAATTACCGAAAAGGCCCGCAGATGAGGTAGTCATAATAATCCTACCATAGCGGTTATCCCTCATCTTCACAAACGCAGGACGGGTCACGTTATACGCCCCCTTCAGATGAACGTCCATCACCGCATCCCACTGCTCAGGCTCCATCTTCACAAGGGTCTTGTCCCTCAATATCCCTGCATTGTTGATCAAGATGTCAAGACGCCCAAAGGCATTGATCGCCGTATCCACTATGGACTGACCACCTTCCGGAGTGGCCACAGAGTCATAATTGGCTACAGCTTCACCACCAAGGGCCTTGATGTCCTCCACCACCTTGTCGGCGGCCTCAGAACCCGATCCGGTGCCATCCCGGGCACCACCCAAGTCGTTTACTACCACCTTGGCCCCGCGCCTTGCCAGCTCAATGACATAGGCCCTACCAAGCCCGGCACCAGCACCAGTCACTATCGCAACACGATCATCAAAACGGATGTCACCGGCCTGCCGACGTCTTTTCATCTCCTCTGGACTCAGCCATTCGACAATCCCCTGGTCGATCACTGTTTCACCGCTCTTGGCATTGATTGTCCGGAAAAGCGCCCTCCCCTCTTCCACCTTCCATATCTGAGTGGTAATGGGAACGCCTGGATATAAGGTCCTCGAAAAACGGACTCGAAAACGACTCATTCGTTCCGGCTCCCCCGGGAAAAGGTGCTTGATCACCGCCCGGCAGGCGTAGCCGTGGGTACAGAGCCCGTGCATGATTGGCTTTTCAAAGCCGCTGGCCCGAGCGAAGTCTGGGTCTGCGTGAAGCTGAAATATGTCCCCAGACAGGCGGTAGAGTAAGGGCTGGTCGGCAGAGGGCTGGGCGGATTCTTCGAAATCAGGGGCCCTCTCGGGAAATTTTACCGACTCGCTGGGGCCTGGGTCTCCTCCGAAACCACCGTCCTTCCGGCAGAAGAGAATGAATATATTGGTAAAGAGCTTCTGGCCGTTGGAATGAAAGGTCACCGCCTCGGCCACCACCAGGGCCCCTTTGTCCGGCCCCTTGTCATACATGTGGGTGATGGCCCCCTCGGTGGTAATAGTGCCCTCTGTGGGAATGGGACTATGAAGGATTATGTCCTGCTCTCCGTGCAGGATACCCGAGAGATCCGCATTGGAACTCATCCCCACCTCCGCAAGGAACTCGAAAACGCTGGCTATAGAAAAACTGGGTATCACCTTGAGCTTATGTTCATAGCAGTACTCCAGGTCATCAAAGCCTGCACCAACCCCCAGGGCATAAAGCGCCACATTTTTCCACGTGTAATCCTTGCTCAAGGGGCCGATTTTTTTGCCGATGGCATCCAGATTAAGGGCCATCTCGTCACCTCCTTATTTGAAATAGACTTCTAGCCGTCTCTATAGGCTAACATCTCAAAGTTCGTGTCAAGTCTTTGTATGCCCGGCATCGTGAAATCCCGTTGGCGGGATTTGCCCGTCCCGGGCAGGTAAGGGCCTGGGGGGCAGAGCTTCACTGGGCTATCGCATTGCCGGACGAATCTCTACCATATCTCATTCCAATAAAAAAGGGCTTTTTGTCTTATACTCGATCCGATGAACGGGCAGGCATAGACACGGTTCGGACCCTGCGTCAGATCACAGATACCGCTCCCTAAGCCCTTTCTTATAGATCTTGGCAGAACCTGTCTTCGGAAGTTCCGGGACAAAGTCGACCGACTTTGGGGCCTTGTAGCGGGCAATACGATTTTTGCAGTGAAGGATAATCTCCTCTTCGGTAACGCTATGGCCCTCCTTGAGCACCACTATCGCCTTGACAGCCTCTCCCCACTTAGGGTCCGGGACCCCGATGACCGCGGCCTCCAGGATGGAAGGATGGGTATAGAGCGTGTTTTCCACTTCTACAGAGTAAACGTTTTCGCCGCCCGTGATGATCATGTCCTTTTTCCTGTCCACAATATTGACATACCCCTCTTCATCCACTACGGCCATGTCCCCTGTAAAAAGCCAGCCGTCTTTTAGGACTTTGGCCGTCTCCTCCGGCTGCTTCCAGTAGCCCTTTGTTACGATATCCCCCTTGACGACGATCTCGCCCACCTCTTTGTCATCGGGCGTGACCAATGTGCCGTCTTCCCTCACCACCTTCAGAAGGACGCCGAGGAATGGTCGACCTGTCTTTGCCTTGTAAAAGAACTGCCTCTCTGGAGAAAGGCCCGCCAGATTTTCTTTCAGGATAGAGACCGTAAGGTAAGGGCTTGTCTCGGTCATGCCGTAGGTCTGGATATAGTCGCACCTGAAGGTCTCCATGATCTTCCTCACCACCTCTGGGGCGATTGGGGCACCACCGCTGAGCAGGGCTCGAAGGCTGGAGAAGTCATAGGTATCCACGCCAGATGTATTGACCAGCATGTTCAACATGGTGGGAATCATGTTTGTAATGGTCACCTTCTCATCTTGCAGGGCGGAAAGTACGCGGGGGGGATCGAAGTCCGTCACGACCACGTGCTTTCCTCCCACCCATGTAATCGCAAAGGTAGCCCATGCGTCGGCCAGATGAAAAAGGGGGGCCACGTGTATCCAGTTGTCCTTATCCGTCAGGTGCAACTCTGCAATGGCCGCCAGGGCATGGCTGCATACGTTCTTGTGCGAGAGCATCACCCCCTTGGGTCGTCCTGTTGTGCCGCTGGTATAGTAGAGGTGTGCCACATCCTCATCGGATACATCTGGGACCTCTGGAGGTTCCTTTTCTTCTCGCTCCAAAATCTCCTCATAATCGAGCGAATCCTGGAGACGTAGCTCGTCGCCTGGACCTGTCCAGACTAACTGTCCTATCCCGCTGGCCGTCTCCATGACAGAAGAAACGCCAGGCCCAAATCGCCTCGCGGCGATCAACAAACGGGCATGGGAATCTTCCAATATATAGCCCAGTTCGGCCGGAGAAAGCCGAAAGTTGAGCGGATTCAAAATGGCTCCCAGTTGCGCGACAGCGAAATAGCACTCCAGGAATTCGTTGCTGTTGTGATGCAAAATCGCAACACAGTCTCCCTTGCCAATACCTGTCCTTTTAAGAAAATTGGCGAGGCCATAGACCCGATCTGCGAACCGGAAATAGGTAAACCGCTTCTCATTGCAGACCACGGCCTCTTTATCCGCATAGAGACTCAGGGCCTTTTCAAGAATGAATGGAATATTCATGATCGTTTGCCCCACAGATTGTTGTACTGTTCAAAATGCTCTCTTTCACATTCCGGCCCCAGACGCCTCTAAACGAATGCTTCTATTACCACTACTGTTATTTGCTGAGGCTCAAAAAGAGAGTTACCAGGCCAAGATAGATAAAGAGGCTCAAAATGTCGTTTAAGGTAGTTACGAAAGGCCCTGTCGCGAGGGCGGGATCAACATTCGATCTCTTCAGGACCAAAGGGACGGCTGAGCCGATAAGGCCCGAGTTGAGGATAATTATCATTATGGCCAGGGCCACAATGGATCCCAGTCCGTAATCTGAAAGCCATAGCCCCACAACTATGCCCAGGATGACCCCGCATATGAGCCCGTTTACCAGTGCAACCCTCAGTTCCATCCAGAGTCGCTTCCCGATGTTCACGAGACCAATATCACCCGTGGCCAGTCCTCTTACAACGATTGTTGCCGCCTGGGTCCCTGTATTGCCACCCATGGCCATGATCACCGGGAAGAAAAAGGAAAGGGCAATTATCTTCTCAAGGGACGACTCGAACCTGTTTATCACGACCGCAGCGAGTATTCCTCCGAAGAGCCCGGCTATCAGCCAGGGGAGCCTCGCCCGTGAGATTCTCAGTGCCGACTCCTCGGCTATTTCCTCATCAATCACCCCGGCCATGAGGGAGATGTCCTCGTCCATCTCTTCCTCGATGACATCGATGATATCGTCGTGAGTTATCCGGCCAACCAGACGATGGGCCCGATCCACAACAGGGATATTTACAAGGTCATATCTCTTTACCAGTTGAACCACCTCTTCCTGATCGGTGTTTACATCGACAGAGATCACCTCGGGGTTCATGATTTGGCTGACCTTCCGGTCCGGACGCTCCAACACAAGATCCTTCAGCGATATCACGCCAACCAGCACCCCCGAGTCATCCACTACCCAGAGGTAATAAAGGCTTTCTACCTCCTCCCTTTTTTCTCGAATAGTTTCGATGGCATCCTGGACCGTGGCATTTGCCTTTACGGCGACATACTCCAGGGCCATGATGCCGCCAGCCGTATCCTCATGATAAGGCAGGAGCTTCTCCAGTTCTCCTGAGACCTCATCTCTTACCGCCTCAATGATCTCTTTGGCCCTTTCGGCCGGCAGATCCCTCACAAGTTCGGCTGCATCATCCGAGTCAAGCTCCTCGAGGATCTCAGAGATGGCTTGATTGTCAAGATCCTTCAGTATTCGATCTTGTACAGGCGGCTCAATCTCTAACAGGACCTCTCCCGCCCCCGCAGGTTCAAGCAATTTGAAGACAAAGATGCGTTCCTGGGGATCCAGATGCTCTATTAGGTCCGCCGCATCTGCAGGCCTAGCACTATTAATCAGCGTCTTGACCCCATGGCTATCTTGTTTGTGAATAAGGGTCTTGACCTCTTCAATCAGTTTTTCGGTTACGGTCTGGAAACGAGCCAAGGTCAATCTCCTGTCCCGGTCAATTCAGCGTCTTTAGCCTTTTCCTGATGAACTTGGCGATGTTAGATGTACCCTTTATCTCTTTACTGATTGCATCCAGAGGAATTTCGGCCCTTGCAGCGCTCCTGTGACCCCCTCCAGAACCACCTAACTGCTTAAAGAGCCTCTCGGCAACCTTTCCTGCATTACTCTTGAAGCCTGCATTTCTCAGGATTACGGTAAGCCTCTCCTCAAAGATGCCGGAGACAACACTCCATGTCGCCTCAGCCAGCCCCATAAAGAAATCCGCTATGATGACCAGGATATCCGGATTCTTCACCTCCCCCATGTGAACAAACGCAACATGCCTTACTATCTTGAGGCGATCCATCCCAACTCGATAATTGGCCAACATCTCTTTTGTCATCTCTGAGGATTCGATCTTTTTTATGATATTCATGTTCGTAAGGGGATAAAGGTACCTGAAGGCATTAATATCATTGGGGAGGCATTCCCTGACAAAGTTGTTGGTATCCGTTTTGATCCCATAGAAAAGGGCCGTTGCAAGCCTGGGGGAAGGCCTGATCTTGGAGGCCCTCAGGTATTCGGTTAAGATCGTAGAGTTCGCTCCATAGCTTTCCTTGATATCCACAAAATAGGCCTTTGATAATGGACCAATCGGGTGATGATCGATAATAATATCAAATTGCTGGTCGGCAAACTCCTTATGATGCTGAGGCTGGGAGTCAAGGATTGCCCATCTGGTGACCTCAGAGGGCCTCAAGTCCCGAATAGGTCTCTGTTCTACCTTAAGGAGTTTGATAAAGGCCAAATTATCGCCCCTTTGGATTGGATTTATATGATAGATCTCGGTTTTTCTGACCTTCCGCCAAAAAAACCTCTTTAGTGCCAGGGCACTTGCCATGGCATCAGGGTCGGCATCGATAAGTATGCACAGGCTGTCTTCAGGGCTCACCACCTCCCGCAGCCGCTTGCACCTCTCCGTAAAGCTGGTGGATTTGGAAAAGGGGTGGTCCATCAGGCCATTCATGTCAGGATCCTCCCTAAGATCTTGTATCGCTAACAGACCCCTAATGTCATCCGGCACCGGTTGGTTTTAGTGGTTCAATTCATGGGATTTAAGCCGGTTTGGTTTGAGGTATAGTATCCCAACGGCACTCAAAATTCAATGTGAAACTCGGAGAGTTTCCCGGTCACCACGGCAAGACCTCCTCCAGGTATTGAAGACTGGGCCAGAGGTCCTTTTCCCTGTGAGGCTCAAGGGTAATGGTGGGCGGGTTACCTTTCATGGCATTTAGACGCGTCAAAAGCCACTTGAAATCAATCCTCCCCTGGCCAAGCCCCAGGTGGTCATCTTGTGTGCCGGAGTTATCATGGAGATGAAGCTGGCCAATAAATGGTCCAAGGGAGTCCACCCAGGAATCGAGGGGGACACGGCTGAAGACGGCCTGGTGACCAGTATCAAGACAAAAGCCCGCTCTTTCTCTCCCCAGGGTCTCAAAGAGGATCCGGATATCATCCGGCCCATGTTCATACACATTTTCGAGCATCAGTGAGGTCCCTTCGTCTTGTACACCCTGCGCAACCCAGGACCACAACTCCAGGCTCTTTTCAACCCAGATATCCTTCATGTAGTAATATCTCTTGGGGTCATATCCCATGTGGAACACCACGGTTTTTGGCCTGAAAATGGGAATCAACCTGAGGACCTGTTCAAAGCGGTCTCGAGTCACTCTGCTGATCTTCGGATCGGGAGAACCTGGGGACATATCGACAAAAGGTCCGTGCAGGGTAATGAAAAGACCGGCATTGCAGAGGCTCTCTGCAATCCTCTCGAAATCAGATAGGGAATGTCTGTCGAGGGCCTCCGCATCAAGTCCGATCTCGGGATTGAGTCTGTACCCGATGAAACGCCCTAGGTACGACTCATAAAGCATGGTAAATGGAATGTTGACCTGAACGATCTCTTTCACTCGCATGATAAAAAATCCTCACCCAAATTGACAAGGTATTTAGGTTGCTATAGAGTTAACCCTGCGACGGAGCAGGGGCAGCGAACAACAATCAACTGTGCCCGATCAACGGGGCCGATACATTCGTGACATGAAAAAGGCGATTATTTCCCCCTTGTGTTCAGCATTCGTTATTCCTGGGCTTGGACAGGTGCTTAATCAGCACCTGAAGAAGGGGGCCTTTATCCTGGTGGCCGTCTTCATTATATTTATAACAGGTGCAATCAAACTGTTCCGAATGCTGAGTACGGCCCTTGCTGGAATAGACATCAGGAGCCCTGACACCTCAGTTATTATGGATAGGCTCAAGGCAGAAGACCCCTTTTTCCTGTGGTGCCTTGTTATTGCCCTGGGCATCTTATGGATCTATTCCGTGCTGGATGCCTTTCTCTGCGGGAGGGAGATAGATGAAAAGGAAAAGGGGAGCTCCACATGAGGGCCTATTTGATCGATGAGATCTCCCCTTCAGATATGAAGAAGGTCAGTGGCTTCCTTCGGGAAGTCGCCATTTCCTCAAGTCTGGATGATCTATTCTGGGTCAAGCTCCCGCACGATTTTTTAAACGGCGAGCAATTCGAACACCGGCACTGTAAACCCCACGTCTTTGCAGTGGAACTGGGCTTCAATTTCGTCAAGCTGGAACTGTTTGTGCGGAGCCTAAAGGGCATGCGGTGTACATGCCCGGGGTACTGTACTGAAAAGCAGTTGCTTCACGTATTCGACTTTGCCCATGGCATGCTCGATCAGCTCGGGATAAGGACATAAGATGCCTCTTCTTATCCGTCAAAGAGCTCCTTCTTGATCCTGTCCTTAACGATGATTGAGGCATCTTGGTCCCCCAGGACCCCTACCCTGATCTTTACCTGGGTCTCATTTGCCGATACGTATTTGAAGGAGACCTGGAGCGGCTTTTTATCACTGAATGTGCCCCATATCTTACCTTCCGTGATGCCGTGGTCGGCACTCTTGACTTCGAGCCCTTCCATCCCCTTCAGTGCCCTCAGGGAGGCATCCCACGTATCTTTGAAGGGCGCCTTAAAATCGACAATCAAGGCCCCTTCATAATATTTGAAGCCGGCCACACCAGCGGCCGCACCTGTACCGACCAGGACTGCAGCCCCACAGCCTACCATCAGGAAACATAAGATCCCCAACATCAGGCACCTTATTTTGCTCATCCCTTCTCCTCCAAGGTCAACTTGGTCTTGAACCATTTAACCGCGGTCGACCAAATAGTCAAGGAAAATGGGCTTAACTCGCGTTCATTCTCTGAAACTCTGAATATACGTTTGACTTGGCAATGTCCATTTGATAGCTTAACGCCTTACTAATGGATTTGGAGGAGCGCTTTATGGACTATAAGCAAACACTCAATCTTCCCAAGACACAGTTTCCCATGAAGGCCAATCTTGTAAAGAAGGAACCGGAGATCCTCGCGCGGTGGGAGAAGATAGGCCTCTATGAAATAATTCGTCAGACCTCCCAGGGCCGGAAGCCCTATATGCTTCATGACGGCCCCCCATATGCCAACGGCCACATACATATGGGAACGGCCTTTAATAAGATCCTGAAAGACATCATTATCAAATCAAGGCAAATGGCCGGCTTCGACGCGCCTTACGTACCCGGCTGGGACTGTCACGGGCTCCCAATAGAGCACAGGGTGGATCAGGAACTTGGCCCCAAAAAACTAGAGATGTCCTTGGTCGAGATAAGGAAATATTGTCGGGAATACGCTGAGAAATACATAGATATCCAGCGCAACGAATTCAAACGCCTCGGGGTCCTTGGAGAATGGAAAAGGCCTTACCTGACCATGAATTTTTCCTACGAAACCACCATTGTAAGGGAGTTCAGCAAGTTTGCACTGAACGGGAGCCTTCTGAGGAGCAAGAAACCCATCTATTGGTGCATATCATGCAAGACAGCCCTTGCCGAGGCAGAGGTGGAATATGGGGAACACACGTCCCCCTCAATCTTTGTAAAGTTCCCCATGGTATCCGATTTAGGCTCAACTTATGAGTCCTTGAAAGGCAAAGAGGTCTTCATCATAATCTGGACTACTACGCCGTGGACCCTGCCTGCCAACCTGGCCATTGCCCTCCATCCTGACCTGGAATATGTGGCCGTAAAGACCCAGGGCAACCAGGTCATGATTTTGGCCAAAGGGCTTTTGGACATTTGCATGGATACCTTTGGTATCAGATCCTACGAGATCCTTGAAGAGTTAAAGGCCGGCGACCTTGAAAACCTGAAGGCCAGACATCCCCTTTATGACAGGCCCTCGGTGATTGTTTTGGCCCCCTATGTTACCCTGGAAGCAGGGACGGGATGTGTCCACACGGCCCCGGGCCACGGCCGGGAAGACTATGAAACCGGTGTTGAATACGGCATTGATACCTATTCTCCGGTAGACGACTCAGGTCGGTTTACCAGTGATGTTGAATATTTTGCCGGCCTTGAGGTATTTGCGGCTAACCGGGCGGTTAATGACAAGCTCAACGAGGTGGGCGCGCTTCTAAAAGAAGAG
Source organism: Pseudomonadota bacterium (assembly GCA_043808585.1). Taxonomy (GTDB): domain Bacteria; phylum Desulfobacterota; class DSM-4660; order Desulfatiglandales; family Desulfatiglandaceae; genus CAYVMN01. Next base: position 9,242 of record JAZDES010000016.1, read on the forward strand.
GAAATCACCCATGAATACCCGCACTGCTGGCGTTGCAAGAACCCTGTTATCTTCCGTTCCACTGAACAGTGGTTCATATCAATGGAAAAGAACAACCTGCGGCAGAATGCACTCGAAGCCATTAAGAAGGTCTCCTGGATACCATCTTGGGGCCAGGAGCGTATCTACAATATGATTGCCAATCGACCGGACTGGTGCATCTCCCGCCAGAGGGCATGGGGAGTACCCATCACCGTGTTATTTTGTAAGGAATGCGGCCAATTGATTATCTCACAGGAGATCGTGGATCATATCATCCGCATGGTTGAAGAATCCGGTACCGATATATGGTTCACCGAACCGGAAAAAAATCTCCTTCCTCCAGGCACAACATGCCCCAATTGCGGCTCAGAGCAATTCAGAAAGGAGACAGACATCCTGGACGTCTGGTTCGATTCGGGTGTCAGTTACGCAGCCGTAATGGAGAAAAGGGAATACCTTGATAGCCCATCGGATCTTTACCTTGAAGGCAGTGACCAGCACAGGGGATGGTTCCATAGTTCCCTTTTATGTTCCGTGGGGACCCGCAATGAGGCCCCGTACAGAAATGTCCTGACCCATGGTTTCGTGGTAGATGGTGCAGGCAAGGCAATGCACAAATCAGCAGGGAATGTTATCTCTCCAGAGGAGCTCATCCAAAACTACGGGGCAGAGATCCTCAGGTTGTGGGTGGCAGGAGAAGACTATCGCAACAATATCCGACTTTCAAACGAGATACTCCAGCGGCTAACGGAGGCCTATAGGCGAATCCGTAATACCTGCCGTTACCTGCTGGGAAATCTGGATGACTTTGATCCCCAGGTCGATGAGGTCCCCTACGGGCAGATGAATGAACTGGACCGCTGGGCATTGAACCGTCTCCAGGAATTGAATGAAAGGGTCTTGAACGCATATGATAATTTCAATTTCCACCTGGTGTATCACAATCTGCACAACTTTTGCGTCCTGGATCTCTCATCCTTTTATCTGGATATCATAAAGGATCGGCTCTACACCTCGCCCCAAAAATCGCTTGCAAGGCGATCTGCCCAAACAGCCTTGAACGAAATCCTGGAGATCTTGGTTAGACTGATGGCGCCAATTCTCTCCTTCACCTCCGAGGAAATATGGCAGTATATGAAGGGGAAGGAACGGATCCCAAGCGTGCACGCTGATCTATTTATTCCAGTCAATGAAACGTACAAGGATTCTGAACTGGCCAGGCGTTGGGAATGGATCAGAGATATCCGAGGAGAGGTCACAAAGGCGCTGGAACTTGCAAGGAAGGAAAAGACCATTGGACACGCATTGGATGCATCAGTCATCCTGGGTTTATCGCCTGAATTGATGGAAAGGTTGTCAGCCTATAGGGATCAGCTGAGGACCATATTTATTGTCTCCTCAGTTGACCTGGTAGAGATAAACCAGATGGAGGACGGCCTTGAGAGCGACACAGTCTCCGGCCTCAAAGTGAAGGTATCCCCTTCAACGGACTCCAAGTGCGAGAGATGCTGGGTCCATGATGCCACGGTCGGACGAGATACCAACCATCCAACCATATGTGAGCGATGTCTGAAGATCCTGAACGAAATTATCACCTGATGGTCTGGCCCGCCCTGGCTGTTCTCCTGCTGGATCAGCTGTCAAAACTGGCCATCATCCATGCCCTGCAGGTGTATGAATCTGTAACGGTCATAAAGGGTTTCTTTAATCTCGTGCATATACGAAACCGTGGCATGGCCTTTGGCATCATGAACCGACCTGACGTAGATTTGCCCTTCTATATCCTGTTGGCAGCCACCATTGGGGCTGTTGTTCTGTTGCTCGTCTGGTTTTTCACTCTGAAGCAGACTGCCGGCCGGACCATCCTGGGCCTTTCCCTTATCCTGGGAGGGGCCATAGGGAACCTCATCGACCGTATCAGGTTTCGGGAAGTAATAGATTTTCTTGACTTCTACGTGGGGCCGTATCACTGGCCTGCTTTCAATGTAGCCGACTCAGCCATCACAGTAGGAACGTTCCTGGTGGCCATAAGTCTTATCTTTCAACGCGCGCCCCATAGTTGAGAAGTCAGAAGCAAGGCGAGCTCGTTCACCAAAAACTATGACATGCGGAGCCATACCCTTTCATGTTTCCTGACCTCTTTTCAATAGGCCCTCTAACCCTCCATACTTACGGGCTCTTCGTTGCCCTCGGTTTCGTTGTGGCCTTGCTGGTAGGTGTGAAGATCGGCAAGACAGCTGAAGACATCCCTCCACAGAGGGTCATGGATATGGGCTTCATTGTTATTCTTGCAGGCCTTATTGGCTCGAGGGCGATGTACGTCCTCATGAATATTGCCTATTACAGGAGCCACCCCCTGGATATGCTCAAGATATGGGAGGGAGGCCTGGTATTTTCAGGGGGAATTATTGCCCTCCTCTTAACCATACCCTGGTATGTGAGACGTCACCACCTTTCTTTCTTGAAGATGTGTGATCTTTGGGCCCCTGCTGCTGCCGTAGGCCAGGCCATTGGCAGAATTGGCTGCCTTATGGCAGGGTGTTGCTACGGAAAGCCGACCGATTCAAAGTGGGGGATAGTCTTCACCGACCCTTCCTCCCTGGCTCCCCGTAACCTGGCCTTACACCCCACACAGATATACTCTTCCATAAGCGGGTTCATCATCTTTTTTATACTCTTATTGATATATTCCAAGAAGAAATTTGAAGGCCAGGTCTTTCTCTGGTTCCTGATCCTCCACAGCACCGCCCGATTGGCCATTGAGCGTTTCCGGGGTGATGAGAGGGGCATGCTGTTTGGAGGCACCATGTCAGTTACACAGCTGGTGGCGACTGTGGTCCTCTTTGGTGCTGTAATCACTCTGCTTGTCTTGAAATCAAGAAGAGACGGTCAGACTAAGGGCAAGACGAGGTCTCGATCATAGGATCAACTTGTACGATTAGATTCAATGAGGGGTTCATTCCTCGAAGTTATCAATCCCGATGGGTAAGAAACCCAAACAGGGCGAAGAAAAAGACAAGAAACCCGAAGCCAAAGTATATCCACGGAAAATATTCTGCCCTTTGGACCCCATAGTCCAGTAGATATTCCCTATCAAATATGTAGGCCCAGTAAAGGATGAAAACATAGTTCAGCAGAAGCCCAATTTTCGCCTTACCGAAGAGGAGAAATATCGTACTCAACAAAAGGAGCAACCCTATCTGGTATACAGGCGCACAAAACTTCATCGAAAACAAGAATTCCATTGGCGACCCCTCCAAAAAACCGTTCTTTCATTTCGGCCACTTTCTTTGATAGTGGTGCCATGTTGCCAGAGGGCATCTCGAAAAACCCGATTCATACAAACACAACTCACCCTATCAAAATTTAGCAAATAGTGTGCCATTTAGAGTCTGCACTGCCCAAATCAACCGGTCACACATCTTCCTGGTCTGAAAAATTACAAAAACCGTAACACTTTAGCGTTTTGAAAGAAAGGCAGAGGACCGCGAGGGTCTTTTTTCAAAGGACGTAAAGGACGGCATCATTTCAAAGAACGGCAGTGAGGTCTTGAACCTCGTTACGGAACAGCCCAAGAGGATCTCCCTATGAAGAGTCCTCTCCCCTGCCTGGCAGAAACTGTATTGAAAGGTAAGGGGGCGTGCCACAGGCTGTGAAGAATTTGGGTTACGTCCTTTGGAAAAAAGACCCTCACGGTCTGTCATCTTACTCCTCAGTGTTTTCAAAGCGGTAAGGTATTACCAAAAACCGTAATTTGCGGCAGGGATCTTGCCATTTCTTGGCAGGTTTTTCTCAAGGCCTTTAGTGGTCATTTCCCCAATCTGCTTCTCCACACATACAGGGCTATTCCTGTCGCCATGGCGGCGTTAAGGGATTCCACCCCAGGCTCCATGGGAATCGATATCTGATCCGACCCTTTCAGATTATCTGCTAACCCCTCCCCTTCAAGACCGGGAACCAGACAGAATGAGGGAGGAAATTTATAATTTGAAATCTCCTTTCCCTCCGGGGAGAGGGTGATTATGGGGACCCTGTATCTGTTCACCCCCGCAAGTGAAGGACCCCTAAACAAGGGGACCCTTAAGAGGTTACTGCCTGCAACGCGAAACGACTTCGGGTGGTATGGGTGCGCCGCTTCCTTTAAGAGCACCACCCTGGACACCCCGAAGGCGGCAGCTGCCCTTATTACCGCCCCTACGTTTGCCGGATCTTGGAAAGGAACACACAATGTGCACCCTGAAGGCCAGGGGTCATCAACCGGCTCGGTAAGGGGTTCAACACTGACCATTAATACCGCCTGACGGGTACCGAAGACGTCGATCTGTCCAAAAAGCTCTGGGCTGAGATGATAGCAGGGGATGTCTTGTTGTACTACACCATGAGGAAGGTCTTTATGGTCTGAAAGGATGATTCCTTCGCATCGCTCAGGGAACTCCTTCAAGACCTCCATTACCTGTCTTTTGCCCGACAAGAGGCTCAGGCCATATTTCTTGATGCCCCTTGCCTTTGCCAGCCTCAGGATGGTCTTGAAGGTGGGATTTTTTTCACTGGCTATCTCTAGTACCCTCATCCCTCATTTCAGCTGTAGGTGCCGAGTTAACGGGAAATGCCTTTGAGCCATTCCGCCATCTCCTCTTCAGGCAGGTGCTTGACGTTATAGAAAAACAAGAAGATTTCACGAAATCTCCTAACCAGGCTCGGGTCTCTTAGGGCCTCGGCCATTGGCAGTCTGTCTTTTGGGTCGTAGAAATCCTTGAGCCTCAGGAATAGATCACAGGCAAAGGCAGGCCGGTCATGTTGAAGACGCTCCTTACGAGACAGAATATCCAGCAAGGCCAGGAGAGGTTTTAGATATGGACCAAGTATGTTATAGTTATAGTAATAGACCTCCCTTTCCGATTTGTATTCCCGGGGAGCAAACCTTTCAATTTTCTGAATCACCTCGTAGGTGGGGGCCTGTTTATCGATCCTCGCCTGCCGCCTCCTACCAAAAAAGATATCCATTATCACGGGTCTTCTCCTCCTCCCGGTACACCCCTTATTTCCATCCCTTTACCCCGATGTTGAAATAAATGTAATACTTTAGCGTTTTGAAAGAAAGGCAGGGGACCGCGAGGGTCTTTTTTCCAAAGGACGTAAAGGACGGCATCATTTCATAGAACGGCAGTGAGGTCTTGAACCCCGTTACGGAACAGCCCCATAAGAGGATGTCCCTATGGAGAGCCCTCTCCCCTGCCTGGCAGAAACTGTATTTAAAGGTAAGGGGGCGTGCCACAGGCTGTGAAGAATTTGGATTACGTCCTTTGGAAAAAAGACCCTCACGGTCTGTCATCTTACTCCTCAGTGTTTTCAAAGCGCTAAAGTATTACAAATAAATGACCGTTTTTTGACAAGGCCCAGGACCGCTAGCAACATCGCGGTTTATCAACCCCTGTTGGCAGATAGGGTTCGTCCGGTTACAGACTGTAGG
>JAZDES010000017.1:0-2021 GCA_043808585.1 Pseudomonadota bacterium
CATCTGTTGCTTGAGCTCTTGACACCTGTAGCCAAGACATACCCTTCGGAGATGGGGATTGTCGCCATTAGCCAGGGCTTACAGTGTTTCGGCGGATCCGGCTACTGTGATGACTACCCCTTGGAGCAGTACTATCGAGACGCACGAATCCATCCTATCCACGAAGGGACCACAGGGATTCATGGCATAGACCTTCTCGGACGAAAGGTGGTCATGAAAAATGGTCAAGCCTATTCTTTATATGTAAAGGAAGTTCAGGGAACCATCGGCTTGGCACAGAACATCCCAGAGTTAAAGCCCTTTTCGGAAAAACTGGATGAGGCGCTGGACAAACTCCAGGAGGTCACGAAGCATCTCCTGGTCCTGGCCCGTGAGCAGGGGTCTGAACGTTTCCTGGCAGATGCAACCCTTTATCTGGAATTCTTCGGCATCATCACCATTGCCTGGCAATGGCTTCTTCAGGGAATAGCCATTCAGGAGGCCTTAAATGGAGATTGCAGTGAATTGGAATTGAAGTTCTACAAGGGTAAATTTTACGCCCTTCGTTATTTCTTTGCATATGAACTTCCCAAGATATCTGCCCTGGCAAAGCGCCTAATGGACCGTGACAGTTTTACTGTTGAATTGGGAACAGATCTTTTCGAGGATTAGAGTTACCCTGTGGGCCTGGGTGAACTTTTAACCCGGGCCAGTCCTGGCTTATGTTCTGCCTTGACTGGCGAAAAGATGAGGCTGTCAGGCAGGAATATATAAAATTTGCCAAATAATGAAATGCGCTATAAGATATAATGTATCCGTTCTGATGGGATTGAACTGGCTATTTAGACTCTGATAAAAAGCCTTAGGGATTACATCCCCTGGAAATCGGGATTGTTGCTCATTATTATGTGATTTTAAAGGAGGAGGCCATGTTACTTAAAGAGCATGAATACATCAGGCAGACCTTGGAAAGATATACGAACTGCTCTCTGGAAAATTTCTGCGATCATGTGGTTATTACCAATTTCAAGCAGTATACCAAGGCCTTCCGGGATCTGACTCAGGGGGAGTATTTTGAAGGCAATTTTCGTATCGTCAACGCCAAGGATATGAATTGTACCATGATAGACTTCGGGATCGGTTCTCCCCAGGCCGCCCTTCTCATCAACTGTCTTGCCTACCTGGACAACCTTAAGTCCGTGATCATGCTCGGCATGTGTGGGGGGATAGACGATATTCTCGAGATAGGTGATTTTGTGGTCCCTTCTGCGGCTATTCGCGGAGAGGGTACGAGCAGGCATTACCTGCCCCTGGAGTTCCCCGCCATACCTGCCTCCTCTGTGAACCTTTTCTGTATAGGGGCAGTCCGCAAAATAGGCCTCAACCCCAGATGCGGGATCGTGTATACTACCGACAGGCGGCTGTGGGAGTTCGACGATGAGTTCGTTGAATATTTGAGGCAGCAGAGAATACTGGCAATAGAGATGGAGCTGGCTACACTCTTCTCTGTTGCATACCGCTACGAGGTGCCTATCGGATCCATCATGCTGGTCTCCGATATGCCTTTGCAGAAAAAAGGCATAAAAGGGAAGAGGCTTCACGGCGAAGTCTATTCAAAATATATGGAGATCCACCTGAATGTTGCCATCGATGCGGTGCAGAACCTCAATGCCAAGTGGGACGAGGTTGAAAGAAAGCTCACGAGCGAGTGGTAAGGCCGGTTCAGTGCATGGGACATGATTCAGAACTAAGCCATGATAATCCTGCCCCCCGCCGGGAGGTCATCTTCGGAGTAACCAAACTCGGTGAGCATTCGGCGGGCTGCTTTCATGTTGGGCTTCCACCCCATCTTTTCACCACGGAACCTGGTGGCCATCTGATAATCGACGATGGGAGACAGAACGCCCATGGCAATGAAATTGGGTTGATGGGTCGGGTTACCCCCGGGACCACCCTTACTGGCCCAGAGCGAATCCACAAGGCACAGCTGCTGGCGAGGGTACAGGACTTTACCCGTTCTAATGTCCATTGGCCCTAAAATT
>JAZDES010000018.1:0-10627 GCA_043808585.1 Pseudomonadota bacterium
AATGGTTTCTTCCCCTTCTCCGAGCGCAATCACATCCAGTTCTGGAAAGGCATCTAGCGTTTCCTCGGCACAGAAACTGACATGGGGTCCGCCCATAACCGTTATGATTTCAGGGGCAATGAATTTGACGTCTCTGACCACCTGAATGGCCTTGTCAAAGGTCATGCTCACGGCGCTCACCCCCACAGCTTGCGGCATGAAATCATTGACTGCGGATTCGAGTGCCTGCCTGCTGTAAGGGGTCACAACATAATCAAATACCTTGACCTCCACTCCGGCCTTTTCCAGTGCAGCGGCCAGGTAGGCGATTCCCAAAGGGGGAGAAGGATTTTCTGATATGGGATAACATGGGTTTACAAGCAGAAAGCGCATGGGTTTTCCCTATCTGTCCGAAGGATCGTTGGCAGGTAGATCCGGTGGCAGATCAAAAATTGCCCGCAGAGACATGGCCGTGTCTCTGCGGGCCTTTTTCAGAAATCTCAGGTTGACACCTAAAAGGCTGCTTCCGGGATGTCCAGGGCAGAGGTATCCTCCTGCTGCAAGACCGTGTGTCTGGCAAAGACATTGGGCAGGATGTTACGGCAGAAGTATTTGGCCGTTTCTACTTTGCCCCGGTAAAAAATCCCGTCCGCGGATTCGGCACCAACCGATTTAAGCTTGTCACGGGCTAAAAGCCCCTGCTCCAGCATGAATTGGGCCATGAGCACCTCGGAAAAACACTCCAGAAAACGCGTGGCGCTGATAGGGATCAACCGGAGCTTCCCTTTCTGGAAATAGTCAAGGTAGCGCAGGGTAAAATCCGCGGTGGCCTGGACTGCCTTGTAAAGGAGCTTAAAATCAGAGCCAAAATCCGAATCATTTTGATGCTCTCCCGTGAACTTCATTACGCCTTCAATCCATCCCTGGAAGACCTTCCCACCCTTCATATTGAGCTTTCGCCCCACCAGGTCGAGGGAGTTGATATAGTTGGTTCCCTCCCATATGGAGACGATCTTAATGTCACGGGCATACTGTTCCACCGGGAACTCACTGCAATATCCCACCCCGCCCAGGGCCTGGATGGCATCACGGATCAGTTGATAGCCGAAGTCTGTGCAGTATGCCTTGACCAGAGGGGTAAAAAGCTCCACCTGGAGCCGGGCATCTTCTCGGATGGCTTCGTCAGGGTCGTGCTCGTGAATATCGATGAAACAGAAGAGTTTGCCGATCACGGCCCGCATGGCCTCTGTTCCGGCTTTCAGGTTCATAAGCATTCGGCGCACGTCCTCATGCTGGATAATCGGCACCCGATCCGCGTCACGGTTGGTGAAAGGCGGGCCTTGTACCCGTTCCTTTGCATAAGTGCGGGCTGTGTCGTAGGCGCTCGCCGTCAATCCCAGGGCCTGCACACCGCATCCCATCCGGGCCTCGTTCATCATTTGAAACATCTTGGCCATTCCGGAGTTGGGCTCACCCAATAGGATCCCCCGGCACTTACCGTTTTCTCCAAAATTCAGGGTGCAGGTGGCAGATCCATGAATTCCCATTTTCTCTTCGATATTGCCGCAGTAGACATCGTTCGGTTCCCCCAGGGATCCGTCCGGGTTGACCCAGGTCTTGGGAACGATAAATAGGCTGATGCCCTTCGTACCCGGAGGGGCACCCTCAATCCGGGCCAGGAGAAGATGAATGATGTTTTCGGCTAGATCGTGATTGCCACACGTTATAAACTGTTTGGTCCCCTGAATCCTGTAAATACGCGGATCCGTTGCGTCCGGATCCGGAATTGCCTTGGTGCGAAGCCAACCCACGTCTGACCCGGCGTCCGGTTCCGTGAGGCACATGGTGCCGCCCCATACGCCGGTATACATCTTCTCCACAAACAGGGCCTTGTCTTCGTCCGTTCCGAAGTTCTCGACCAGACGTCCGTTGCCTACAGCCAGCCCAGGATAGGTCTGAAAGGCCATGTTAGCTCCGGCAAAAAGTTCTCCGATGAGCCCCCCGACTGTGGCCGGCAGACCTTGTCCCCCGAATTCTGGATTACTGGAGGCGGCCATCCATCCGTTCTCGGCCATAACCTTCCAACACTCGTGAAAAGATGCCGGCACCTTGACCTCGCCGTCCTTATAGGTACACCCTTCCCGGTCACCGTCCTGATTGGTTGGGCCTATCACCTCCCGGCAGACCTTTAGGGCCTCATCAATAATCATGCTGAAGTCCTCTACCGAAAAATCCTGGTAGGCCTCGTAGGACAAGAGTTTTTCTATGTCCAGGTACTCAAAGAGCACGAACTTCAGATCCCTATCGTCTCGGTTAAAATAATTGATACCCATCTCATATCTCCTATGTTCCCGACATATCCCCTCCCCTCCTTAGCGAGGACAGGCTTCGCGGGAGTCCAGAAATGATTGGTTTTACTGGATTCCCGCCTTCGCGGGAATGACGAAAACGGGTCATTTCGGACTTTTTACGAGATTGTCAATCTTCAATCCTACAATTACCAGTCGTAGTCTTCCCTCTCAATAATGGTGGCAACGCCCTGGCCGCCGCCGACACAGGCATTGGCGCATCCGTACCTCCCACCTTTGGCTTCCAGGATGCGGGCCAGGGTCCCCACGAGCCTTATTCCTGTAGCCCCTAAAGGATGACCGATGGCAGTGCCGCCACCCATGACATTTACCCTCTCAGGGTCAAGTCCCAGTTCCTTGATACAATTGAGGGCCACTATACAGAAGGCCTCGTTGATCTCCCAGTAGTCTATATCTGAGGCCTTGAGGCCTGCCTTCTCCAGGGCCATCTTGCTGGCCGGAACAGGGCCGGCCCCCATAATGGTTGGATCCACACCGGCAAAGCCGATGGATCGGACGGTGGCCTTGGGTTTGATCCCCTTCTTTTTTGCTGTCTCTTTGGACATGAGCACCATCGAAGTGGCTGCGGCGTTCAAGGGAGAGGAGTTACCGGCCGTTATCACCCCGTCCTTCTTGAATGCGGGTCTGAGGTCCGCCATGCCCACAGCGGTGGCATCATGGCGGACGGCCTGATCCTTGTCCACAGTCATGACCGATCCGTCGGCCTGCTCCGCCTCGATGGGCAATATCTCACCATCAAAGAAACCGTCGTCCTGGGCCTTTGCAGCGCGCTGGTGGGATTGGGCGCCCCATTGGTCCATATCATGTTTGGTGAAATCGGTCATGGAAAATAGCTTCTCTGCAGTCAGCCCCATATTCATGGTGGTCATCATATCCCAGTGCTGATAGGAAGGGTCCAGGAACAGGGTCATATTGGGAGTAATTATCCCTTTGTCCACCAGGGGACCTCCCATGGGTACTCGCGTCATGTGCTCCATGCCGCCCACCAGTACGATATCCGCGAAGTCCTGGGCAATCTCCATAAATCCCACATGAATACCCGCCATGGCCGAGCCGCATTGCTGGTCCACAAACTTGGCAGGTATGGTCTCGGGCAGATTGGCAAGAAATATAGGAGTACGCCCGCCATATGCCCACTGCTCGGCCACCGCAGTGGCACACCCCACCAGAAAATCGTCTACCTCTTTTGCCTCTATGCCTGTCCTCTTTATAACCTCTGGCAAAAGCTTGGCCAGGAGTTCATCGGCCCTTATCTTACAAAACCAGTCCCTGGCCGGGTCATTTGGCCTGGATCGTGACTGCGCTGTCCTCAGATATCCGGCAATTACTACTTCTTTCATAAGTCAACCTCCTTAGTTCTAGATGCTGGATGCTTGATGCTGGATGCTGGTTGAAAAGCCTCGCTTAACCCCCAGTCTGAAATCATTAACCCAGAATCGAGCATCATTTCGTAAACGCAAGAAACTCAACCTAACTAAAACGTCTTTCTAATAGATGACCTTTTTTCTAATTCTGATAGAATGTCTTTCCGGATTCGGCCATTTCCTTGATCAGCTCAGCCGGTTTGAACCGAACCCCATACTGCTTCTCCAGCTCCAGGAGTTTTTGATACACGTTCTTGAGACCCCACTTGTCGGCATACCGGAGGATGCCCCCCCTGTATGGCGGGAACCCTGTCCCATAGATCATGGCCAGGTCCATATCCTGTGGCCGGTCGCAGATACCCTCCTCCATCATGAGGGCGGCCTCATTGATACCGAGGGCCAGCATGGCATCCACAATCTCCTGCCTGGACATCTCCTTAGGAGCGACACCATTCTCCTTTAGATACTTCTGAATTGCCTCCACGACCTTTTGGTTAGGGACAGGCTGGCTGCCGCTGTAATCAAAGTACCCCGCGCCCGTCTTCCTGCCATAGCAACCCGTCTTATAGACCACCTCGGTAAGGGGGTGAACCTTATAACGTTCCCCCAGTCTCCGCTCAAAGGTTTTTCCCACATGGTAGTTGATGTCGATTCCGGTGAGATCCGACAGGGTTGCAGGGCCCATAGGCATGCCGAAATCGACCATGGCCTCCTCGATGACCGCCCCATTCACCCCGTCGGCACTTAGGAAGACGGCCCCTCCAAACAGGCCGCCCAGTTGCCGTGAGACATAGAATCCTGGGCTGTCATTGACCACAATCGGGATCTTTTTGATGGCACGGGCAAACGCAACGCTTGTAGCCAGGGTCTTATCTGAGGTCTTCTCCGCACATATGATCTCAAGGAGCTGCATCCGGTGGGCAGGGTTAAAGAAGTGCAGCCCGATCATCCGGCCCGGGTCCTTCAGGACAGATGCCATCTCGGTAATTGGAAGGGCCGATGTATTTGTACCGAATATCACGTCCTGCCTACAGATAACCTCAAGCTGCTTCCAGATGTCCTGCTTTATCTTCATGTCTTCCAGAACCGCCTCGATTACCAGGTCCACATCCCCCATATCATCGAGCTTGGTGGTGGTGGTCAGCCGGTTCTCCATCATGCCGTCCAGGTCGGCCTGTGTCATCTTCCTTTTCTTTATGGGGTATTCAAAGGTCTTTCGGATAGCGGCAAGCCCCTTTTCAACGGCCTCGTCACTTATATCCCACAACACCGCCTCAAAGCCTCCGGTGAACAGCAGGTTAACGATCCCGGAACCCATGACACCGGCCCCCAGCATGGCCACCTTCTTTATCTTTGCGGGCTCGACGTCCTTGATGCGATTGAGCTTGCCGGCGGCCCGTGTGTTGAGGAATATGCCAATGAGGTTCTTGGCCACGTCAGAGACAAGGCAATCGGCGAAAAGCGCTACCTCTCTCTCGATGTCGGCCTCAATGTCATAGCCTAGCCCTTTTTCAACCGCCTCGATCGCCTTAAATGGAGCAATGTAGCCCTTGCCCTTTTCCGCAGTCATGGCCTTTGTAAAGCCTATCAGGGCCTTTTTCTCTGCAGCACTTGGAATCCGCATATTCATGTTGCGGGTAGTCCTCATCTTCTGGTTGAGTTCTCCCTTGATAAACCGGCGGGCAGCCTTCACGGCGGTCTCAACCAGGCCTTCCTGGGGTACCACTTCGTCAACGAGCCCCCGGTCCTTTGCCTTCTCAGACTTAATGGGCTTCCCCACTGTGATCATCTCAATGGCATTGGGGAGCCCGATCAGCCTGGGAAGCCGCTGGGTCCCGCCTGCGCCTGGGATCAGGCCTATTTGCACCTCGGGCTGCCCCAGGTTGACCCCTTGGGCGGCTACACGGTAATGGCAGGCCATGGCCGTCTCCAGACCCCCGCCCAGGCAGTTGCCATTGATGGCCGCAACCACGGGCTTGGGGCCGACCTCTATGCCATTGATAAACTGGGCCGCCGCCAGGGCCCTGGAAAAGACCTTATCCTTATCCGCCTCGTCAACGTTCCGGAACTCGGTGATATCAGCTCCTGCAATGAAGTTTTTCCCTGTGCCGGTCAGGACGATGGCCTTCACCTGGTCGTCAGCATAGGCCTCTTTAATCGCTTCGGCAAAGTCCTGACCCAACTGCGGTGACATCTGGTTTACCGGAGGGTTGTTGATGGTAAACACCGCCACCCCATAATCGATTTTCACCTTTATGGTCTTGTAATCCGTCTTCATGGTTCTTAACTCTCCTCTGTAATTTGAGTTCTGATTTAGGTCATGATTCACCGCTTCTCAGCCTGCAAGCACCCCGGGCGAAGTTGGCCGTTAATAGTTATTTGTTATTAGTCGCTGGTACAATAATCTGGTACAATAATATTTCTTGTGAATCGGCTTTGACAACCCGAATAACAATTAACGAATAACTATTCCCTCTCTTCTTTTGGCCTCTTCCTCTGCCCGTAATTGCTTCCGGAGGATCTTGCCAACCGGTGATTTGGGAAGCGAATCACGAAACTCCACGAGCTTCGGCCTTTTATATGCGGCGAGCCTCTTCTCGCAAAATGCAAAGACCTCTTGGTCAGTGAGGGTCTCCCCTTCCTTTGGAACCACAAAGGCCTTCACTGTCTCTCCACGGTATTTATCGGGGACCCCAATTGTGACCGCATCCTGGATCTTAGGATGCTCATAGAGTACTTCATCGATCTCGCGCGGGTAGATATTATACCCGCCTGCTATTATCATATCCTTCTTCCTATCAACAATAAAGAAGTAGTCGTCCTCATCCCGGATGGCAATGTCGCCGGTGTAGAGCCACCCCTCCTTTAACTGCCCTGCCGTCTCCTCCGGGTTATTCCAGTATTCCTTCATAACCAAAGGGCTCTTTATCATGATCTCCCCAGGTTCTCCCTGCGGCACCTCATTTTTCCCTTCCTCTACGTCTACGAGCCTTACGTCCGTGTCCGGCCAGGGAATGCCGATACTGCCGATTTTCTTGAGGCCCAGGAGCGGATTACTGATCCCCAATGAGGTCGTTTCACTCATGCCCCAACCCTCGGTGTAAAAGATCCCCATGTCTGCAACCTGATCGATTAGCTCCAGTGGCATGGGCGCCGCTCCCGAGTTGAGCATACGCAGCTTTCTATCCAGGTTGAGCTCAGCGGCCTTTGGATGGTTTATGATGGCATTGATCATCGTGGGGACGGACGGGAAAAAGGAGATTTCATTGAAGCCCGCCAGAATCCCCATGAACTCCTCGATCTCGAACCTGGGCACCAGAATCTGGGTGGCGCAATTGAACATGGCCCAGCTCATGACCACTATGGTTCCGTATACATGGAAATACGGCAGCACGGCCAGAACAGATCTCCTCTCAGGGGGAGTCAGTTTTCCGGTACTCCCTCCCCACAGGGAAATCTGCAATGTCGCGGCCACCAGATTGCCGTGGGTCAGGACCGCCCCTTTAGGGATGCCGGTGGTTCCTCCGGTGAACTGGATCAGCGCCGGGTCCTCGGGATTGATCTCCACCCTAGGAAGTCCCTTGCCCGAGGCATTCTCTAAGACAACGCCGAAGTGATGCCATCCTTCCTCCAACTCGAGTTCCGCTGGGGTGCTTTTTTCAAAGCCATTTATATAGTCGGTGATCCTGGTAACAATGACCCTGGGGATCTCCACCTCGTCGCACAGGGGCCTGACATTGGGAAGCACCATATCAAAGGTGATCAGCGTGGTAATGCCGGTATTCTGCACGACTGGCTTTAACTCAGCAGTCGTGTACATGGGGTTCAAATTCACCGCAATCGCCCCGAGAGACAGAACGGCATGATATGAGATAACATATTGCGGGCATGTGGGAAGATGAATACCTACCCTTTCGCCCTTCCGGACCCCCAAGTTCCCCAGCGCATTGGCCATTCGCAGGATTTGCACTCGCAATTCCCAGAATGTGGTCTCGGTCCCATAGAAATTGAGGGCCGCCTTGTCAGGATAGGCATTTACCGCGACCTGCATCAAGTAATGGGCAGGCACCCGGGGATAACGGATGGTGAACGGCACATCGTAGTCGTAGTGACGTTGCCAGGGTCTATTATTTATCGCGTCATCTTTCGGCATCATTTCCTCTTTCTATTTTGGTAATACTTTAGCGCTTTGAAAACACTGAGGAGTAAGATGACAGACCGTGAGGGTCTTTTTTCCAAAGGACGTAACCCAAATTCTTCACAGCCTGTGGCATGCCCCCTTACCTTTAAATACAGTTTCTGCCAGGCAGGGGAGAGGGCTCTTCATAGGGACATCCTCTTATGGGGCTGTTCCGTGACGAGGTTCAAGACCTCACTGCCGTTCTTTGAAGTGATGCCGTCCTTTACGTCCTTTGGAAAAAAGACCCTCACGGTCTGTCATCTTACTCCTCAGTGTTTTCAAAGCGCTAAAGTATTACAAACGTCTTTATTTGTGGGCTGAATTTAAACCTTCGTAAAAGTTTAGCGCTCTGAAACCGGGGCAATGGGGGTTACCCCGGATAAACGGCTGATAGGAAAAGGGCTAAAATGATACGAACCTTCAAAGCGACGATACTTGTGAAATACAGGATAACTCTTCTTAGCGTGCGTTTTTAAGTGTTGCAACAGGTTTTCAAGGTATCAGCTCAAAAAGTAGCGGTTTGCCGCCTGGATTCCAGCGAAAAGCCTGTCCCTGGCTTGAACGGGGGCGGGAATCCATGAGTCGCCTCCCCAGGTTATTGAACTATATCATATTTTCTGGGATTTGAAGGCATTTTGGATTTTGGGTCTTGGCCATTCTTATTTGTTTCGAATTTCGTGCTTAGTGATTCGCATTTGTGAGATTCTGATTGATATGATAGAATTCCACTGATTTTTATAGAGAAGCCTGCCTGTGCGTGCCAGCGCGCAGACAGACCGGAGGCACGAGCGGGCAGGATGAATATTTGCTAGTGAACGCGTATGAAGGGGTGTTATGAATCGTATTTCTTGCGATGTATTGATTGTGGGAAGTGGTGCTGCAGGCCTCAGGGCCTCAATCTCTGCACGGGAAGAGGGTCTGGAGGTATTGGTGATTTCCAAAGGGAATCCTGGGAAGGCAACGTCCACTTTTCATAGCGGGGGTGTGTTTGCCGGAAGCGACGAAGGGGTTTCGCCAGAACGTCATACGGTGCGGACCCTCCAGGCAGGCCGGAAGATCAACCAAAAAGAGCTTGTGGATATCCTGGTTAGTGAAGGCCCCATGAGACTGAAAGAACTAGTAAAATGGGGCATAAAGGGTGAGCTGCGTCGCGGCTATCTTTTCTCCAAAGGTCGTCCCCCCTGCTGGGGCCAGGAGATCGTGTACTGCCTCTTGAGGAAGGCGAGGGCACTAGGGGTCCGTTTCGCGGGCGGGATGACAGTGGCGAACCTGAAGGTTCAAGAGGGGGTGGGAGGGGTGGTGGCCTTCTCGCCTGTTCGTGGGGAATGGATAACATTCACTGCAAACGCGCTGATCCTTGCCACGGGCGGCGCTGGGGCACTTTACCTTCGAAATGACAATCCCCAGAGGATGTTGGGAGATGGTTATGCCCTTGCCCTGTATGCCGGAGCCCAACTTCAGGACATGGAGTTTGTGCAGTTTTATCCCCTGGGGCTGGCTGAACCAGGATTCCCTCCCTTCCTAATACCTCCTCTGCTGGCTGACCAAGGGCGTCTTTTAAATGGGCGGGAGGAAGAAATCCTGGAAAAATACGGGATCGAAGAGCGCCCGGCCGCGGAGCGAGCCCGTGACCGGCTTTCCCACGCCCTTTTTAACGAGATTTATAGGGAAAATAGTGAAACCTGGCTGGACCTGCGGAGTGTATCGGAGGAATCATGGTGCAAGGACCCCTTGTCTGCGTCTACGCGGGAGATATTGGGGGAGCGTTGCGGGGCCAGGCATCGCCGTGTGCGGGTGGCCCCCATGGCACATCATGTTATGGGGGGTGTGTGTATTGATTCTGAGGGGGCGACTTCTGTGCCGGGTCTATTTGCGGCTGGCGAGGTAACGGGCGGCCTTCACGGCGCTAACCGGTTAGGAGGAAATGCCCTTACCGAAACACAGGTCTTTGGAGCCAGGGCCGGCGTAGCTGCCGGGGCATGGGCAAGAAGGCGCCTTGGTGATCACAAAGACCATATCCTAAGGGAACTGGCACCGCCCGCCTTTAAATCCCAGAGCGCCAAGGCGATCTCGAACCCGGCCAAACTCAAGAGGAGACTCCAGGAGATCCTGTGGGAAAAGGGGGGGATCATCAGAAACCGTCAAGGCCTCACCCAGGCCTTGGGGGAGGCGGAGGAGATCCATGGGGAGGCCCTGAGGCTGCCTGTTTCAGATAATCCACGGGACGTGGAACGGGCCCTCGACCTCCGTTACGGTTCCCGAACGGCGACTTTGATTCTTCAGGCAGCCCTTAAGAGAGAGGAGAGTAGGGGGGCCCACTTTCGAGAGGATTTTCCGAATCAGGATGATGAACACTGGCTCGGGCATCTCCAAATGCAACTCTCTTCCCCGGGAGAAAATGCAACATTGTCTCTGGGTTTTTGCAAAACCGTCAGTTAAGAAGAGGCCGGATTTTGGATTTTGCCATCGAGATTAAAGGCCTCAGAAAAACCTTTGTTTCCGGCTGGTTCAGGAAGCGAAAGAAGGAGGCCTTGAAGGGTATCGACCTAAGCGTTCCCCAGGGAGCTTTCTGGGGCCTCCTCGGGCCAAACGGGGCGGGGAAGACAACCCTCCTTTCAGTTCTCTCCAATTTACTAACGCCTGAAGCGGGAGAAGTCCGCGTGATGGGCAGAGACATCCGGACGGATGCCTCGGATATCATCGGGCGAATGAATCTTTCTTCCGGGCATGCCAAT